>NZ_RQER01000010.1:300000-396314 GCF_004770615.1 Leptospira langatensis | reverse complement strand
CTCATCACCTTACATCAATCTCAGCTAATAAAAAATTTAATTTCTCATTCGCAGTTATTAAGTTGTAAAAGAACTATTTTTTCCTTCGGCTCCCGATCGGAAGGGCAAATGCCGTTCCTTTCAAAGGGCTTCAGTTACTGGCAGTAAAAACAGCCAGAAGACCAAAATACAAAATCGGCCCGACCAGTCAAACCGTTTTTATAGATTTTTTACCAACTTTCAGAACTGATTGCATCAAGAGAAGATCCGCTAATGCGACATAATGCAAAAATAAGGAACGCTCCGCAAAAGCGATCCTAAGGCTTGGGGACATAGAAGAATAATATTATAAAATCATAATATTTTACTGTAAAAGTGATCAGCGAGCAAGAAGAAGGAAACGCGCACTGGTAATCAGAATTCCGCGCTAAAACACGAAGTTCGTTGTAAGAGAGGCCTTGATGTGATATGGGGATTCGCAAGGATCACTCCCACGAACCGCTCCCCCCACCCAAGCCCCGGGTGGGGGCCACAAAAAAACAACACTGAAAAAGTCTTGTGAACGAACGGAAACGACTCATTTTGACCAAAATCTCCAATGAAACTCCAACGCTCCCTTAATCTCTATGATTCCATCTCCCTTATGTTTAGTTCGATGGTGGGACCGGGAGTTTTTATCACCACAGGCTACATTCTTAGCCAGATCCCAAACCCGAATCTCGCTCTATTCTGCTGGATCTTGGGGGGATTTTTAGCGGTAGCCGGCGCGATGAGTTATGCAAAATCGGCGAGCATCTTCCCTTATGCGGGAGGAGATTACGTTTATTTAAAAGAAGCCTACTCCCCTATCGTAGCCTTTTCGAGCGGATGGCTATCTCTCTCCGTAAACTTCTCCGCATCCATTTCGCTTTCTGCAATCGCTTTCTCTAAGACACTTTTGTCCTTACTTGCTCCAGCTTTAGATTTTTATTATATAGAAGCGAAGTTCCTTGGGATCACCTTCTCCTTAGGAAATGCGCAAATCATCGGGATCTCTACGATTCTATTCTTTACGATCGTGAATTTCTTTGGAATAGGAATCGCTTCCAGGATCCAGAACTTCTTTACTACTTTTAAGATCTTAGGTTTAGTCGCGTTCGTAGTCTTAGGATTAACGATAGGGAACTATGATGTGGGAAATTTCGAATCCTTCTCCTTGATCCCTTCTGAACCTAAAGAATGGGGTTTCCTATTAGCGGGCGTTATCCCTGTCACATTTTCCTATTTGGGATGGAATATGATCACTTACGTGGCAGAAGAAGTCAAGGATCCGGACAAAAACATATACAAGTCTGTGCTCATCTCCTGCTCCTTAGTAACCCTACTTTATGTTTTAATAAACTTCTTATATTTAAGCTCAGCACCTAGCCAATTACTCGCAGGCGACGAGAAGATCGGAGTGACTGCCGCTGGATTCCTATTCGGGAAGGAAGTAAAATTACTCGTTACCGCGTTTATCTGTTGGGTATTTATGGGTGGAATTTCCGCCTATATCATCGGAGGCTCTAGAATATACTTCGCAATGGCAAGAGACGGATTCTTCTTCCCAAGCATGTCCAAATTGCATCCGAAGTATCATAGCCCCTACAAGTCCCTGGTTTTTCAATTTGCATACGCATGTCTATTCTGCTTTGTAAAAGAGATCGAGTCATTGCTCTACCTGATCACTTGTTCGACTCTTTTACTAGCCACAATCACCGCCTACACCCCGATCATCTTTGAAAAAAAACATTTGAAAACGGAATTTAAGATCCCTGGATACCCTTACTCCACATATTTATACATACTTTTTAATATTCTAATTATCTCAAGTCTTGTATGGAGTAGACCTGCTGAAGCATTATGGGGACTTGGATTTACTCTCCTCAGCGTCCCGATGTATTTTTATTTCAAAAATACCAAACCCAGACACGGTTCAAAAGGATTTACCGCTCCGGAAATACTTCCGGATGCTCCTGTGGTCAGCCTATTACCCGAAAATGAACGAATCCCCGTAGTCAGTGGAAATCGAAATTAAGACTCTTTGACCTTGGAATTTTCTCCAAAAACAAGACTCAGAACCCATCGCTATATCGGAATATTATCCCTGTTATTCCTGTTCCTCAGGCCTTTGGCAGATATATTCAATTATTATAATATATCTCCTTTCGCACTTGAATCCATCTACCTAGGAAGGATCGGGGCCATTTTCGGAGCCTTGGCCTTTTTTACGGGAGGAGGACTGGGAAATTACCTTTCGGAAGAAAAATCCAAACTCGCAGAGATCCACACGATCGTAATATTGGCAGGTCTCCTTCTTCAGATCCCGATCTTGGCGGAAGCACAATCCAATTTTCTACTAAATTCTGTTTCTGCTCTTGGATTAGTATTTCTGATCGTAGGTTGGGTTTTGGGAAGAAGAGTCTTTCCGAACAGAAAGAGAATCCTTCCATTTTGATCTAAAGCGATCAACACTCATCCAAATAGTTCCCACATGAAAACGCCGAAATAAAAAGGCTTGCGAATAACGGGAATTTGTGATAAACAAGGCGAGCAAACCCACGGGCCACTCCCCCCACCCGAACTCGGGCGGGGGCTCTCTGCGCCGCTTACAAAGAGTTCCTACAAATTACCGACTCAGACCGGAATTCTTGTACAAAGCTTCCTCGAAAGAAGAAACAAATAGATCCACGTCCTCCGCCTTCCAGCGAGTGCGATCGAAGTTCATATTAATGGTCATTCTATTTTGGAATGTGGTAACAGTGGTGAAAAGTTTTTGGGTCAAGGCGGGATGGACGGTAAAGGAAAGCTCGTTTATCTTCAGGCCTTCGAGCTTCAGGTCCGGTATGATCCCCACATTACTGATCACACTCGACTGAGGATTGCGCACCATAAGAGAATTGAATACCCTCATCCCATCTTCTCTTTCCAAGAATTGTTCGGGAGACGGAAGAAGTTCGTAAAAAGCTCTACCCTCACGTTTCGCAAGTCTAGCCTTGATATCCTTAATGACCGTCATTGCCTTCTCTTGGAACGAATCCCTAAGATCGACGATTGTCGTGAACAAGGAAATATACAGCCCAAGAGCGGAATCCGGAATAGAATGACTCAAGTAAGGACGAAGATCCACAGGAGTAGATAGATACAAAACTCCTTCTTGGTATTTCGGAAAGAATTTAGAAAAGGCAGTCACCTGCACTGCTCCTAAAAATCCATGCACAGACATTCCTTTCTGTTTCACGTTTTGGATCAAAGAAGAAAGCTGATCTTCGTCCAGAGAAAGACTCACGATCTCTGGATCCGCTTCTCCGCTCTTTCTCATAAATTGAGGAACTAAAAGAGGCTTTTCATTCTTCTTGTCGCTCTTATACAACTCCTCCGCAGGATATAAGTCCATAAGAGAAGAGAATTCGATTGGTTCTTTGGGAACATCTGAACTCTCTTCCGAAAAACTGGACTTCATAACATCCAAGAGGAAATGGCAACCGGAACGACCATCTGAAATACTATGATGGAATATGATACCTAACGCAAATCTGGAATCTTCCGACTCATATAAAATCGCACGGATAAGAGGAGCATCTTCTAGAGAGAAAAGTCGGATCGTTTCTTTTGCGAGTCTCGTCTTCCAGTCGGAAGAATACGTTTCCTTTTGGATCGGTATCTTCTTTTCAGACCGAGCGAAATAAAGATGGGAGTCTTCTCCCGTTTGTTTTAAGATTTGTGCCTTGGCAAGTACATGCTTGGACTGTACACGATCCAAGCCTTTGCGAAATTGTTCTTCGGAGAAGGTACCTTCTCCCTCCAGCATTACGCTGAAATTCATGGAGGATGAACGATCGTATAACCAAAAATTTGCCTCCGCTTGGTCTAAGGAGCGGAGGAAATTTGTCTTAAGCTCTTCCGGTTCTTGCAAATTCTGCATGTATACCCGTGTATTAATCTACGCGGTAGCAGGAATCGATTCAACCTCTTTTTCATACCGATTTGCCCTTGTCATACTCTCGAAATCGTTAAAACGTACCCCGTACTTCTTAAGGATAGGCCTAACCTTAGGAGCAACTGCTTGTCTTAAATAGAATGGTTGGGTCACCACGAAATGATGGATCCCGTGAGTCGCTCCAAAATTAAAGCAGAACAAATGCAAAGGAAGAACCCACCATGAATCCAGTACTTGCGTCTGCTGGTATAAGCTCTTTACGTCTCCGTAATAATGCATATTGGAAGAAACGATCTGGATAGAAGTTTGTCTCAACCAACAAGGGATCAAATACACTACGGCAGCGGTATTTAAGAAATGGTGAATGCTCGCAGCGACACCCGTTTCTTGGATCGGATTTCCCAAGGCTAAATTGACCAAGGAGAAAAGACCCCAAACCAAGAAGGAATACCAGAGCAAAAGAAAGATGGACCTGTAAGGCCCTTTAATCGGAGAAGATTTGATCTTCTTCAAATAGTAGATCGCATCTTTACGGATCCGAGGGCCTTGCAAAGCCACAGCCATAATAGGATCTATCATTACTAAGATCCTTCTAAGCCCCCAAGGCATTCCGTTACTGATAAACCTTTCTTCTATGTCTTCCTTGTTTCCGGAAAGTTTATGATGAAGAAGATGGATCTCTTTTCTAAACCATGGATTGACAGTGTTTGCTCGGAACAGCCAAACCATCCAGAATAGGAAATTCTGCATCTTAGGACTCTCTTTAAAGTAGATGCTATGGATAAGATCGTGCTCCATCTCATGCAGAAAAGAAGCCAAGATACCGTTCCCGATAATACAGGCCCAGAAAGGGATCAAGCCTATCACGTACAATGTACCGAGAAGTATCATTCCTCCCGCGGAACCGATCGTGATCCCAAAGCCGATCGCATTTTGGTATTTCAAGAAGGAGAATTTCTTTCTCAGCTTTGCATCCGAATATCGGATCCATTTAATAATACGTTTCGTTTTCTCTTTGTCGGGAATTCTTTCCGCCGACAATCTTCTCTCTAACACTAAGGAACCCATTGATAACTCCGATGCACTCAAGTAAGATCTATTATACTCGGATCGGAATTCCGGTCGTTCCATTCTATAAACCGAAACCGGCCCATCGGTATTAAATGATATTCTGGGACAGCTACTTAGGCCTTTTTTCCCTAAATTCCGAGGGCGGAACTCCCACTTGTTTCGTAAACGCCCTGTGAAAGGATGTTTTACTCCGAAACCCTACTTCGTAGGCGATATCCAGGATCGATCTATCTTCTTTTTCCTGAAGAAGGCGACATGCTTCCTTGATGCGATACTCATTTACGAAAACCGAGAAATTCTTCCCCATTTCCTGATTGATCAATTCGGAAAGCTGGTGAGAAGAAAGCCCCAATTCATCCGCGAGACTTGCAAGGCTCAAGTCTTCGTCCTGAAACAATTTCTCTCTCTCCATGGTCTGCAATAGATTCTCTCTCAGGACTTGGATGTCCATTCCCTGCAATAAGGATCTTGCGTATTTCTGATTCGTGACCCTGGCTACCTCTTGTAAGTTCTGGAAATAAGCAGGGTATCTTCTACCGATCAAATAGGAAATACAGAGACTTAAGGCCATCATAGAAGCACTGATCAAGAGAAAGATGGAATTCTTTCCCACCAAGAAGAAGGCCCCAATGGAATGGTTCACGATCGTCGCAATGATAATATAGAGTAGAACCCTTGCGGTCCATTCTTCTTTCAGGACCCCAAGTTTAAAAAGGATCCTGGTCCCTCTTAAGAGCCCGAGTATATAACCGGCCAATATGATTAGAGGAATGTAAAATACGAGATCGTATGTTCTGACTTCGCTCGCAAAGACCAATATTCCGTTTCGGATCTTCTCCGTATCGGGAAGAAAGCTCAGAAGAAAGAAAAACCAAATGATCGCAGGAAGAATTGCGTGTTTTGCGCTCAGACCGAAAGCCGACTTTTCCACTTCCGAATTCTGTATGATCCTATGGATCCCGTATAAGATCGGCCCAATCGAACCTAAAACAGGAATATGTAATAGAATCAAATGAGGAAGGGAATACAGTCCGAAGATAAAGCAAAGTCCGCTAGCCTGCAATAACCCTAAGCAAATAAATAAAAGCGAAAGAAGTCGATTTAAAGCGGTCTTCCTTTCTAATACGTTCTGTCCTATGAAAAGAAGGGGCCCCAAATACGTTCCGAAAATAGAGAAAGAGACTGGAACCCATAAGATCGGATGATCGGATAACCAAGTAGGGATGGATATCGACAAATTCTGCATTTAGAAAGGCTTTATCCTCTACTCCTGCAAGCTGTCAACTCTCCTAATATGCCTAAAAAACCGGTGTTCGGTAAGAATTCGGTCGCATATCGGACAATCGATAGAAAGCACCAGCTCCTTATGTTGGAAACGAAACAGGATCTGTAAGCTCTTGCGAAAGCGTAAGCACAACAAAACCGATCGTCTGTTTCGGATCAAAACTACTTGTTTGATATCAAATTTTGAAAAACTAAAGACAGGAAAGATACGATCTGCAAGGATAAGTCCCTGTCACTCATCAAGGAGAAGGTCTATGACATCGTATGCTTATATTCTTACCGAAAAGAAAGGACCCGTATTTTCCATCATTCTGAATCGCCCAAGTGAAAGGAACGCGATGAACACTCAGATGATCTTCGAGCTATGTGATGCCCTTACAAAGTATGAGGACGATACGGAAGCGAGATGTGCAGTAATCCATGCAAACGGTTTGCATTTCACCTTCGGATTGGAACTTCAGGAAGTAGCGAACACGCTTTTAGAAAGAGGAGAAAACCTTTTCCCACCAAAAAGCATCAATCCTTGGGATACTGGAGGAACCGGAAGGATCCGTAAGAAGCCTGTGATCTGTGCGGTCCATGGATTTTGTCTAACGTTAGGTATTGAACTCTTACTTGCCTGCGATATAGGCCTCGCCGCAGAAAAGACAGTCTTTGCGCAAATGGAAGTACAAAGAGGAATCCCTCCCTTCGGAGGAGCCACAGTTCGTTTCGTCAGGACAGCCGGTTGGGGAAATGCAATGAAATATATCCTTACAGGAGATAGCTTCGATGCGAAAGAAGCCTACCGCATGGGGATCGTGCAGGAAGTCCTACCTAAAAAGGATCTTCTCCCAAGAGCTTTCGAACTTGCAGAAAAGATCTCCGCCCAAGCTCCCCTTGCAGTACAAGCAAGCATCGCAAATGCAAGAAAGGCTTTAGAAGAAGGCCAAGCTCCGGCAATCTCCGAATTATTCTCTATTACGATCGAAAACCTGAGATCTCCGGACGGCCAGGAAGGAGTACGTTCTTTCTTAGAAAAAAGGAATGCAGTGTTTAAGGGCAAATAATCGAAAACAGACTTTAGATCGATCCGAACAGTATTCGGTCCTCGTTTACAGAATTCTTCTTGCCTTAGTCAAAAGATTTCCAAGCTTAGCAGCATTATAGAGGACCAATATGGATTTCAACCTTTCTCCAGATGAACAAGAGTTCACTGGATCCTTTCGTAATTTTTGTAAAAAGGAAATTCATCCCTACGCGGAAGAAGCAGATAAGAAGAAGGAGTTCCCAAGATCTCATTATACTAAGCTTGGAGAAGCAGGATACCTAGGACTTCTACACGAAGACGAATATGGCGGACAAAGCGCAGGACTTTTCCTAAGCACTCTTGCTATGGAGATCGTTTCCGAATTTTGCGGTTCTACTTTTTTTAGTGCTGGTGCTTCAGCCGGTTTATTCGGGCTTCCTCTGAAACATTTTGGCACCTCGGAACAAAAGGCAAAATACCTGCCGGATATCATCACCGGAAAGAAGATCGGCTCCTTAGGAGTAACCGAACCCGACGGAGGCTCCGACGTTTCCGCAGTTTCCTCTCTCGCTAGAAAAACGGGATCGGATCGTTATATTCTTTCCGGCCAAAAGACGTATATCACAAACGCACCGAATGCAGACTATTGCCTGGTCCTAGCAAGGACCCAGGATGAATCCGGAAAAGAAAAAGGACTCACTCATTTCATTCTGGACCTGCATAGCAAAGGAGTCTCTAGATCCGCTCCTATGGATAAGATGGGACTCAAGGCATCTCCTACGGGAGCCTTGTTCTTCGAAGATGTCGAGATCCCGGAAGAAAATATATTAGGAAAACTGGGTAAAGGTTTTCGTCAGACCATGCAAACCTTCAATGCGGAGCGACTCTCCTTGGCCGCTTATTCTCTCGGGGTCATGAAGGCATGCTTGGACGAGTCCAAGGCATTTTCTTCCACCAGAAAGAGTTTTGGTAAATCCATCTCCCAACACCAAGGAGTGGCCTTTATGCTCGCAGAGATCTACTCCAAATATGAAGCGGCCAAATGGCTGACATACAATGTGGCTTGGGAAATGGAAAAAAGTGATCAGGAAGGAAAAGGAAATATGAGTCTCGCCGGTAAATGCGCCGCTTGCAAACTATTCGCCACCACTGCCGCGAGAGAAGTAACGAATCTTGCCGTCCAGATCCATGGAGGCGCCGGTTTTATGGATGAATACAAGGTTTCTCGTTTATATAGAGACGTAAGGCTCGGCGAAATTGGTGGAGGAACAAGCGAGATCCAGAAGCTCATCATCTCCGGAAGCATCATGAAGGAATAATATATCTTCTTTAATAACCCTCTTCGGAAAGATTGTATAAGCCGATCGGATCCAGAATCGTAATCCTGCTTCCGTTACTGGATACAAAGCCTTCTTTCTTTAAGCCTCTTAATTCTCTGACGATCACTTCTCGGACTGTCCCTATCGAATCCGCAAGACTTTGCTGGGAAAGCCTTACGGAAAGAAAAGGAGGCTCCATATCACTAGTGGCATTCAAAAGCAAATGTTTCGCCAGCCTTTGCCTAACGCTCGTAAAACTGGCCCCGTACAATTCCCTTAATGCCGCGAAAACCCTTTCGGCACATTCTTCAGCAAATAGCCAGCCTAACTTCGCTGACTTCTTTCCATAATATCGCAAATCGGAAAACGAAATCGCAAGTATTTCCGAATCTGTGAGAGCCTGTACAAATGTATCTTCCGGTCGCCCGCTTTTCGGTTCCGGAACTAAGGCACCCACGATGCCCATCATATCACCTTGTTTCGTATAACGGACTGTAGTCTGACGTCCCGATCCCGAAAATAAATACATTCTAAAAAAACCCGATACTACTAACCCTGCGTATTCGGGATCCCCCTCCTTTCTTTCCACGATATGGCCGGCCCTTAACTTTACCATTCTGCCGCACTTTAAAAGAGGTAAGTATGCCTCTTCCTCTAAGGAAGAGAAAATGCTTAGTTTGATAGCCCTGAATACTTCGTTAGTGAATTCCATTGCGCGCTTTTTTTAGTTTTGGTGGAACAAAAGTCCCAAGCGATCTCTCGCCATCCTTGTATCCTTCTTACTCAAGATTCGAAAATCTATTTTTCTAAAATCGAGGGAAATCAAATGCATAAACACCGCCAAAGAATATTTTTCTGGGCTTTTTTCACAATCTATCTGTCAATTTGTGCGAATTGCTTTTTAGGAGCCCCTTTAAAAAAAGATGCCAAAAGTTGGAGTAAAGATGCCACAAGAGACCACACGCCCAAAACTTGGGAAGAGGTCTTTTCCAAACCGACCCGTTTGGAAATTACGGCATTGTTGACCGGGTATGTTCTTACTGGTCCTGCCATCCTTATCGACGCAAAGGATCCTAAGACTCCGGAGGATCAAAAAAAGGAGCAGTGGGTCCCGTCGCTTAGCTATCTGGTCAAGCACCCGAGGAGAGGGTATTTTCTTTTGGATTCGGGAGTACCGAGTATCGACACTGAAAACCGATGCGATTTCAGCCTTATCGGCCCTCTTTTTAATATACAATGTAAATCGGAAAAAGGTAGGGACACAGCGAGTCAATTGGACGAATTAAATATTCCTAATACGGATCTTGACTTTGTCTTAGCTTCGCATCTTCATTGGGATCATATAGGAGGTATGGAGGCTCTAAGAAAAAGAGGACCGATCCGAGTTTTACTTTCTGAGGAAGAAGCACGCGACGCTGGTAGAAACTTCGCAGTATTCCACGGTTACTCTCACAAGGCACTCTCGTTCGATTTCGAAGTTTCCACTCTACCCAAATCTGGATTTATAGATATGCCTATACTCGGACAAGTTTACGATCTTTATGGTGACGGCTCGGTCTGGATCGTTTCGGCGCATGGACATACCGAAGGAGAAATCGCGGTCTTGTTGAACTCGGTTGGCGGCCCGATCCTATTTACTTTCGATTCTTCTCATTTAAAAGCCGGATTCCAAAATGGCGTGCCTCCCGGAGCGACGGTCGACAGAAAAAAAAGCTTAGAAACCTTGTCGAAGATGCGAGCTTTTGCCCAAAAGTTTCCCCGGCTTAGAGTAATCTATGGACATGAGCCGTCACAATGGACGGATAAGGCACGGGTTAATTTGGAAAAATAAGATCGAGACGGAGGACTGACTACAATGGGAGTGGTTGGGATTTATTTCCCTTCTCCCAATTTTTCCTCTAGATATCTATTGATCTCAGGATCATTGTCTTCGATCAACTGCCAAAAAGAAAATCCGCGAATTTTATATTTCTCTAATATTTTCATTTTGGCCTCGAAAGCGGAGCGATTCATGTAGAAGGCTACTCGATCACAGCCACCCATTCTATACCAAAGAGAAGGATCCGAATACACATGTCCTTCGTGTCTATATAAATATGGTCTTAGGTATTTCCAGTCCCCTAATTTAGGTTGAGTCTTAAAGATCTCCAGTATATCCGTCGGTTCTTCTTTTCGGGGAAGCATCTTATCCTGGATCCATTTTGCTCTAGAATAATATACCGATTTAGAGTCTATATCGCAGTTCAGAGGCCAATCGTATCCGTAAGTAGGAATTGCCATGTACAATTTCTCATTCGGAATTCTACCCGAAGCATACTCTAGGATCCTATCGATCCACCAATCGGGAGCTTGCGGTCCTGGCCCAGGAAATCCGTTCTTGCGAGGATGAAGTTCGTAGGCCATGATCTTTACCTTATCTGCGACCTTTCCTAAGAACTCATAATCGTGAGTAAGCTGTCCTCTATATGCTTCGTAAAAATCCACCTGGATGGGAGATTTCAATCCTTTGCAAGAATAAACGGAAGGCTTTTCCGCAAGGGTCTTAGGATGAATGGCGACGGAGAGCAACTTTCCCCGCTTATGAAGTTCGTCCCGAAGCAATATTAAGAATTCCTGAAATGCTTCCTTCTTCTCGCAGGTCATTCCTTCATAGTCGATGTCTATCCCGTCGTAGCCGTATTTCTCCACCTCTTTCAGGATGGACTGGATATGAAAATCGCGAGTTTTCGTATTTCCGTTCAGCCCAATTACATCCGCAACCTTCTCGAAATCATTCTCCCAACGAAAGATAGTAGGAATGATCAAGGTCCGAGGTGACATGATCCGCAGCCATTGGATCCTTTCAGCGATCTCATCCGGTTTCCAGACGGAGAGAATGCGTCCGGTATTCTTTCTTCCTCCTTCCAGATTATAGATAAACGGATGCATCTCATCGTAGAGATGGATGTATTTCATCATCGCGAAGAAATCCTGGGACCAAGTAGAGGCCCGGACTCGTTCCATTGATACTGAATTCTTTAGATTCGATTCGTTCTTTCTTTCTGTTTCCGAAAGCGAACAAGTTTGAAAATGAATTAGAAGGGAAATGAAAACTAGGAAACTGAGGATTCTATTCGGAAACATTTCGGAGGATCCAATATGACAAAATGCCAAGTCCTCCGAATTGAGATAGGATAATTCTTCTTACGTAATGATTTTAGGTTCCTTTGCGAACAGTTAGGTTTTTTTCTTCCCCCATCTTTTCTCCAAATGTTCCTTACAAGCAGGAGCGAGCTTTTCAACATTCTCCATCAAGCAGTCTCTCACCCTTCCTTGGCCTTTGACCATATCCTTACAATACTTTTCCCGATCTTCAAAACAAGGACTCCCCGGCCCGCCCATTCTAGATTTACGGGAACCGCCTCCTTGCGCGTAAATCGAAACACCAATGACCGAAACTATTAACAATAATATTATACGTTTCATATAACCAATCCCCTTTTCATTTCGATCATAGATCGATGAATTAGGTCTTGTCAAATCATCCGACATGCGCTGCTATCCCGATTGTCCTTGATAATTCTCAGAGACCGGAATATCAAAAAAGGAAGATTTCCATTCTAATCCTTCTAATCTGTAGAGGCAATATCTGAGGAGAGATGATGAAGACTGTCGCAGGAAAAAGATTACTGATCACTGGTGCTTCCATGGGCATGGGACGGTTATATGCTCAACTCGCCGTCCAAGAAAGAGCGGATGCGTTAGTGCTTTGGGACATAGATACAAAAAAATTGCAGAAGCTAAAGGAAGAACTATCCTTTGGAACAACCAAGGTCTTTACAGAGACCGTAGACATATCGGATCTAAAGCAGATCCGCAAGGCTCTCTCAAAACTAAAATCCTACGCACAGAGAATTGATATCATCATTAATAATGCCGGGATCGTGAGAGGAAAATATTTTTGGGAACATGATCTCGAATCGGATATAGACAGAACGATCGCAGTCAATTGCCTGGGTCCTATGTATATCACTCGATTGCTCCTTCCTCAAATGCTATCCGATCGAGATAACCAATGTAGGATCGTTAATATTTCTTCAGCAGCCGGTTTGATCTCCAACCCTAAGATGAGCGTCTATTGCGCTTCGAAGTGGGCCCTGACCGGTTGGAGTGACTCATTACGTTTGGAATTAGTACAAACAGGAAATGAGCATATCAAAGTGACTACGGTGAATCCTTCTTATATCTCTACGGGAATGTTCCAGGGAGTGAAGCCCATGCTCTTCACTCCGATACTGAAACCCGAATACGTCGTTTCTAAAGTTTGGAGTGCGATGAAAAAGGGAAAGGCTAGGGTATTATTGCCCTGGACGATCTATCTTTCTAATATGTTAAAAGGGATCTTACCGATTTCGGTATTCGACTGGGTGGCGGATAGGATTTTCGGAGTGTATGGAACAATGGAAAGCTTTACTGGCAGAAGTACTTCCCTAGATTAAACGGACATTCCATTCTTCTTCAGAATATCCAGAGCAGTCTGGCGAAGAATAGGATGCACTATAAAATCTTCCGGATCGGGAGCCTTTCTTTCCGGCTCTTGGACCTTGAACTTGTCCGGACCGATCCATTGAGACAGAGCCCAAAGCATTCTTTGGAAGATCTCATCAATCCTTCTTTGATAGCCTGCCTTTTTATAGTATCCGTAGGCGAGGATCGGGAGCTTTTTCTCAAACATGAAATAATCTCCCAGGCGAATGAGCCCGTCCTTATATTCTGTTTTCAGAAAGCATTCTCTGGCCTTGCGAATATCACCCTCGTTAAAGGCCTGATTTCCCTGGCGGATGAGCTCCATTCTTTCCTTAGGATCCATACCCAAACTATCGGTCGATTTTGGAATTTCGCAAGGCTTTTTAGTCCTCTTCGCTCTCCTATGCTAGCTCGAAAAACAAAAAATCTTGTATAGTTCCCGAGTTCCCTGTCTCTTGTCTTCTGTATGAGCAATTTAAAAGCGGGTGCCAAGGCTCCCAGTTTTACAGGCGTGAACGAAGAAGGAAAAAAGGTCTCCCTGAAGGACCTGGCGGGAAAGAAGGGACTGGTATTATATTTTTATCCTAAGGACCAAACCCCGGGCTGTACCACGGAAGCCTGCGACTTTAGGGATAATTTCGCTAGGTTAAAGAAGGAAGGCTATAACGTAGTTGGGGTTTCCAAGGACTCGATCAAATCTCATCAGAAATTTATTGAAAAGCAGGAGTTGAATTTTACCCTTCTTGCGGATGAGGACGGAAGCATCTGCGAGGCATACGGAGTCTGGCAGCTCAAAAAATTCATGGGTAGGGAATTCATGGGGATCGTTCGAACCACCTTCCTGATCGGGACAGATCTAAAGATCCAGAAGGTTTATCCAAAAGTAAGCGTGAAAGGACATGTGGACGAAATACTCGCAGACATCAAGGCACTAGATAAAAAATGAAGATAGAAAAATCCAAAATCAATTTTGCAATCGGAAAGAATTCCTCAAAGAACATCTACAAGATCATACCGGTAACCAAAGACAATCTTCCAAAAGAGTTGGAAACCAAGTTTTCCGACCAGATCCGTTCCTCTATCTTCACGGGAGAAGCAGGACAAAGTCTTACCGATGAATCGGAGCGCATTATCTACCTAGGGTTGGGAGATCCTTCTAAGGTAAGCATTCGCTCTGTGGCTCAACTATTCCTTACTATCGGGGAGAAACTCCGCAAATGGGATTCGGTAGGCTTGGAAATCAAGCTCACTCGCTTCTTAACAAAAACATTGTCCCCTTCTACTCTTGTGTATCAGATCGCAAACTCAATCGATCTGGGTGCCTTTCCGATCAACGCTCTTGCAAAAGACTTTAGAGAAAGAAAACTGAAATTCGGCACAGTGACTTTCTTGGTAGAAGATCCCGGCGCGGAGAAATCCGCTAAGGCAGGCTTAGACAAGTCCAGAGCTGTAAGTAAATATGTGAACGGAGCCAGATATATCGCACATCTTCCGGCAAACCATTTTACTCCGGAAGAATTTGTTGCCCGCTCCAAAGAGATCGCGAAAGAAAACGGATTGAAGATCACTGTCTTCGACGAGCCTCAACTCAAGAAAGAAAAAATGGGAGGCATCCTTGCCGTTTCCCAAGGCTCTGATAAGAAACCTAAGATGATCGTCTTAGAATACAATCCTCCCAAACCTAAATCCAAAAAGAAACTGGCATTGATCGGAAAAGGACTTACCTTCGATTCAGGTGGGATCAGTATCAAGCCCGCACAAGACATGCACGAAATGAAATATGATATGTGCGGGGCCGCTGCAGTCATTCACGCGATCGGTGCGATTGCGGAGTTAGGACTGTCTGTGCCTGTGATTGCCGCCATTGGAGTCGCAGAGAATATGCCGGATGCTGCCGCTTTGAAACCGGGGGACGTATATACGGCCCATAACGGACTTACTGTAGAAGTGCAGAACACGGATGCAGAAGGAAGACTGGTTTTAGGCGATGTACTTTCTTATATAGGAAAGAAGTACAAACCGGATTATATGATCGATCTCGCGACCCTAACGGGAGCCATCATCATTTCTCTGGGACATGAGGCGGCAGGAGTCATGAGTAATTCCGACAAACTGCGTTCCCTTCTGGACGATGCCTCCTCTTCTTCCGATGAAAGGACCTGGAATCTACCTCTCTGGGACGAATACGGCGAAGATCTAAAGAGCGATATCGCGGATCTCAGAAATATTGCGGGTCGTCCGGGAGGAAGTCTTTCTGCAGGAAAGTATCTAGAGAGATTCGTAGATGCTGGGATCGATTGGGCACATATCGATATCGCAGGTACAGCTTGGAGAAAAAAATCCTCGGGCACTCAAATAGGCAACGGACCGAGCGGTTATGGAGTTCGTTTGCTTGTAGACCTTGCAGAAAAGTTGGAAAAAAACCGGGGAGCCTAAGCGCTCCCCGTAGAGTCTCACTCTGCACCGGTTAGGAGATCGAGCCGGACGAATGTCCGTTTCTGGGGTTGCTCAGGTCTCCTAACTTTTAAAATTTATATTTCCGAATACGGCGAAAGAAGGTACCGTATATTGTCTTAAGTAAGTATAATCGGATTGTCTTGTATACAGATTCGATTTAGGGGTCAGTCCTGGATCGTCCGCCTTAGAATCGTATAAGTTTTGTGCCGCTCCCATTTCGGATTGGCTAGGTTGAAAGACCTTGCCGGTCAATACAGGGAACATTAGATCCTGTGGATCCGGAGAGTGACGAAGACCAAGACAATGTCCAATCTCATGAGCCAAGGTAGCTTGGATATAATCCTTAGGATCCGTAGCACTATCCTCGTTCATCATCGCTTCCGCAGTCGCCTCTACTCTATCGGTAAAGATAAAGATCACGCTACTTTCTATATGAATGTCTGCGCTGATGGAACAAGCCGCCAAGTAAAACGGATTCGAAGAGAAGATCTCACAGGCGACTATGCTCTTAGGAGAGACGCCTTCCACATTGCATTTACGCGATTCGGTAAAGACGATAGTATTTCTCATTCTATCGACCCTTACTTTTGCGGGATACACATCGATCCCCATTCCCCATTTCTGAGCGGCCCCTTGGGTAAGATCCAGACCGTTCTTCATTTCCTTACCGTACATCATCCAGAGGATCTGTTTTTCTTCCCAAGTAAGATCTCCGGACGGAGTCTCCATTTGAGAGCAGTAAGTAAAAGCCATAAACCAAATAAACAATAAAGAGAAAGATACCCTCATCAAAATTTCCCCAGAAAAATTCGATCTCTGAATCTGTTTTAAAATCGAATCGCAGCTAGCTTTGATAAGCGAGCTCGGTGTATCTTTTAAAAATTCCTCAGTCGCCTTCTTTGTTTTTTAAGAGCGAAAGAGTTTTTATTTTTCTATTTCTTTCTGGTTCGTTTGTTCAACGAATCCCCGGTTCTAAAATTTAAGACGGTTGAGTAGGGAAGATTTTGCACAAAAAAATATTTTTTTGAAAATTTAGTATATTATATAAATCGAATGTTATATTTCAACATTTCGGGATGGATCTTAGGAGGAAGTACGAGAAGAAATACACATTTCAGCTTAGTAAATTTTTTTCTATTTTGTTTATCTTAGTACGTTTACACTTTCGTTTTAGTTTTTCTTCTCCCTTACACCGAAAGGTCTATCGAAGGATAAGAAATAATTTTTTGACAATAAAGGATCCGACAATCCATTCCAAATTCCAAGTATTTCATTCCTAAGATCAGGATCTTGGAATGTTCCTGTTAAATTTTGAGAATGCCTCTCTGTTCAGAGCCGAGTTTCCCTTCTCCGTTTGCGAATTCTGTCTCCTAAAACCTATCCCTGTAGGAACTCCAGATTTTCCGTTTTTTGCTTTGTCCATAGTGCGTTGCAAAAAGAATGGTCATATATAGTGCATTGCACAATAAACAAGTTGGAAGAAACAGATGCTCCAGCCCAAAGTTAGAAAAAGATACCTATTCATCGCCGCCCTTCCCATGGTGTACCAGTCCTTGGTTGCCCCAATTACGGGATCCTTATTAGGCGGCAATGGGACTTCTCCGGCTCCGAAGCCGGAAACAAGTTATATCCGGGAATTCATTGCCTCCCAAAGACCCAGCATACGGGAAGAAGAGCTGGAATTGCTCACCCAAACCGTTCTCAAGGAAGCGCTCCGGATCGAGGATTCCGCTTGTGGGATCTATTGCGAAAAAGGAGAGAAGGTTGGCCTTCTCCTGGGACTGATCTGGACAGAATCCGAATTCTACAAGAAGGCAAGATCCAAGAAGAATGCCCGAGGTTATATGCAGATCATGCCTGGCACCGGAGCCTGGATCGGTTCCTGGGAAGGGAAGACTGTGAAAGAGAAAGACTTGTTCGAAACGGAGACAAATCTCCATTTAGGAGTCTCCTATCTGAACCACCTTCTGGAAACGGAAAAAGGGGACGTGAGAAGGGCGCTTCTGGCATATAACGCAGGCCCCGGGGCAGTGAAAAAATGGGGTGGAGTTCCTTCCTACGCGGAGAATATTTTCTCAACCCAATCGGAATACCTGGGTAGTAGAAACTAAGCCAGGTCGGAAAGTCCAAAGCCTTTGCAAGGATTGGAAGTCTGCCTGGTTACGAGGGTGAATCGAGCAAAGACTGCCTCCTCACCTACTCTCTATCCAAGTGAGTGACACGATCTTATCTGCTCTCCATCCAGGAGACACAAGCGAGAAGCAGTTCCTTCATCTTCTCTTTGTGGGAGTGAGTCGGATGTCCATGACCGGGGAGAACCCATTCAAAATCATATTTCTCTAAATTTCTCATGGATTTTGTCTGCTCTTCCCAAGAATACCAGCAAGCGTTCCGAAATGCGATCAATCGTTCCCTCTTAGGGTCGAATGCAAGATGATCTCCCGTGAACAGGAATTCGTTCTTATACAATAAAGTACTATGACCTCTCGTATGTCCCGGTCCCGGAAGAATAAGCAGATCCTCCGCTAACAGATATTCCTCATTCCCTCGGACTACGATCTCTGCTTCCGGCAATGCGGATAGATCTCCTTCATGAATGATCCTTTGTGTCCCGAATTCTTGGTGGAATTTTTCGTGATCGGCAATATCATCCCTATGAGTCAGGAAATGGTATCGAATCCCACCCAGGTCCTTGATCTTCTCGGCTAAAGAGGGAAGGTATCTAGGAGAATCTATGAGTACGTTCCCTTCTTCCCGTAAGATCAAATAGGAGAAGGCACCGAAAGAGGATTTGGAATGGAACCCGCAATGATATACATTGTCTTGGATCTTTCTAGGAAAGGAGGCCTTTGCCTCCTGCTGGTCCAAACGATCTTCCGTTCCGATGGAAGCGGTAGGACAGGATACCAATGCTTGCAACGCTTGGAAGGTTTCTTGTGCCGACTCAGGTTGTTTTTGGACGAAGGAACCGATCCGATCCTCTCCGAATACTTGCGGCGCGAGAATACGGCAAGTCTCGCAATCAATACAACTCGAATCCACATAAAACGGACCCGGAAGATTTTCGGGTCTTCTTTTGGAGAGAGTGGCCATGCTACTTAGACTAAAAAAGCTACTTCACCCAACCGCTTCTGTTGAAGTATTTGTCTTCTAAGGCCTTCAGTTCGCCTGTTCTTCTCATCTCGGAGAGGAAGAATTCAAAATTGCGTCCGAAGACAATATCTCCCTTCGGCAAGAATGCACTCACATGATTCTCTTGGACCGGTTCGATCAAAGCCCTATAGTTAGAAAGAATGGCTGGTTGTTTGAGAAGATTTCCCTTGATATATAGTGAATCCCCGACGAAACAATTCGCCTTTCCATCCTTCACAGCATCCCAAGCGGCATCCGAGGATCCGTACGTAAAAATACGGGAATTGGGAAAGGATTTCATAATATACTCATGGCTGCTGGAAAAGGCACGGACCGCAAAACTCAATCCGCTCACATTCTCCAAGTCTTTCAAACTTCTGAAATATACCGTTGAGATAATATTTCCTTCCGGAGGAGGAGGGATCGCATTCTTGTTAACCAACGCTCCGGGAGTAGAGATCAGATAGGGAGAACTGAATTTCCCTCTTTTAGATCTTTCTAATGTAGAACTTAAACCGGCGAGCGCGATGTCTATGTCTCCGGCCTTCATCGCCTCCGCGTAGTCCTCGAACTCGGGAAGATTGATGAATGTGTATTTAACGCCTAAGAAATCGGCGTATTTCTTTCCTAACTCCACGTCGAAACCAGGATAGCCGTCCTTAGGGTCCGCGATATAGAAAGGCTCGTAGTTCCTGTTCCCGGCTACTTTTAGCTCTCCCCTCTTTTTGATCTCGTCGAATCGGGAGAAGGTTCCCTCCTGTGCGGGAAGAGAGAAAAAACCGAAAAGAAGGAGGATGATTGCGAATCTGCCGACCACAGTTCTTTTATAAGAAGGAACCACTTAAGGATCAAGAAAAAATAATTCGATTTCCGTTCTAGGATCTTCTTCCGGCTTTTTATTCTAAAATCGGGAACGTTTTCCACTCTTCGGGTTTACTTATATAAAAGAAAAAGACGGGACCCTCGGTTTGGATCAGAAGAATCAACGCGCAATAGAGAATTCGAATTTACTTTCGCTAGCGAGACCTATATTTCGTTATACCCTTGCGTGTTTCTGTTTCTCTTCCGTATTCCTGGTTTGCCAGAATGCAAGTTCGGACAAGGTCAATCTGACTGTTTACGGAGACGGAGAAGCGTTCAGTATAGACGGAACAGTGGACATGGACAAGACCGCAAGTTGCGGCACGGCAACCCCTTATAGTTCTTCTTCGACTACAACGACTACTACCACAACCACGTCCACCTCGAGCAGCACGAATCTATTTACTGTGATCAGTCGTTTATATTTTACGAGCGGAGAATATATCTATCTGAAATTCCTGTACGATAGTACCCAAAACCAAGGCTCCATAGATTCCACGCAAGGGTTCTCTTATTCGGGCGGGATCGGTACTAAGGCCGTTGTTGCAAATTATGGCAAGATCTATTGGGGAGGGAGTGGGGTTCCTGTGGATACCAGTGTAACTTCTTCTCAGGCTCTCTCTTATCTAACTGTGACCTTGGATCTAGTCGGGACTGCTGTTGCCAGCGGAAGCACTGCCCTTGCTCTCACTCAATGTTATACTGTGGACTTTATCAATTGTACTTCGGCAACTTCTACCAGTATGTGCTATACGCAAGACGGAAGCACTTGCTATAATACCCAGTCGGTCACCGGACCTTCCGTAAGTATTCAGGGAGAAGTGAACTGCACGAGCAATACTGTCTCTTCCGGTAGTTCTTCGAGTTCCAGTACTACGCAATAGAGAAACATTTCGTCATAAAATAAAAGAAGAGGATTTCGCTTTGAAACCGAATACATTCAAAAAATTTCTACTCATACTGCTGATCTCAGGAAGTTCCAATCTGCTTCTTGCGGATCCTCCTCCGCCACCCCCTCCTTTCGGTCCGGAACCTTTCGATATGTTCGGTCCTGGTCCGGGAGGCGGCCATGGACATGGACATGGCCCCAGAAGAGAAGAAGCCAAGGACTTCGAGAGATTCGCAAAAGAGCTCGGACTGAGCCAAGAGCAGCTCGATAAGGCAAAGGCAGCCAGAGAAAAGAGATTTTCCGCCAGTCGAAATATGAGCGAAAAACTCCCTAAATTGCACGAAGATCTCAAACAAATATTAGAATCTACTAAAGTAGACATGAATGCCGTCCGCTCCAAATTGAAGGAGATCGGAGATCTTCAACTAGAATTAAGGATCATGCATATACAAGGAAGACTCGAATTCGAGTCTTTCTTAAATCCGGAACAAAAACAGAAACTGACCCAGATCCATAAGGAAAGGATCCAAAGGCTTAAGGATAGAAGGGACCATTTCCCTCGTCCGCCTGGTCCTCCTGGGGATCGGGATTGTAAAGGAATATGACGGAAGCCGAATTAGCCTTCGCAATCGAATCCAGTAAGCAAACAGTCCTGAGATCCATTCAAAGGCATATTGCTTCGGATATGGTGTCCTTGGTCGAAGATCTGGCCCAGGACACCTATCTGCGTTACTACTTGACCTTTAAGAACAGACCTCTCTTAGAGATAGGAGAATTGAATCGATGGCTATACGTTGCTGCAAGGAACGAATGCAGAAGAGCGATCCGAAAATGGATCCGAGAAGGAAAAGCCTACTCTCGTCTAAAAGCGGAGATCATCGTATCCGGCAGAAAGGACGATTGGGAATTGCCATCCGAGAATTTGGATGAGGACAAAAGGAAATGGCTGGAACTCCATATTAATCTCTTGCCTTCGCCATATAAAGAAACTATGACGTTAAGGCTTACCGGAGAGAAATTAGAATCCATAGCCCAAAAGCTGGAGATCTCCGAAGGAACCGTAAAGTCCCGGATCTCGCGAGCTAAAGAATGGTTGTCCCGATTCACAAACTCGAGTCGAAAAGACCAAGGAGGTAAGATATGAAGAATCCATCCGAATCAGAATTAGACCAAACAGTGGAAAGACTGATCCAAGATCCCGATTTCTCTCGCAGAATTGCTGGAAGGATCATGGCTCAAGTAGAAGAGGAACATACCGAGTCGGCAAATCTGGAATTCGCTTGGAAGGCGATCGCAGCTCTGGTTCTTTTAGGTCTTACTGCGATCTTTGCATCGTATTATTCCCGAAGCCAAAAAGAATCTACTGATTCATTTTCAGGCCTTTCCAATCCTGCGGCGGAACTGATCGCTTCTCCCGTAGAAACAGAATACGTCTGGGAAGACACAGATCTGATCATAGAGACTTCGTTTACGGCAAGATAGATCAATCCACCGAAAGCTGCGGGAGATTTTTATAATATTCTAATGCTTCCGGATTGATAAGTGCGTCTTTATTCGTGACAGGCTCTCCCTGCACGGTCTTCTTGACTGCGATCTCCACCTTTTTCATATTTCGGGTATAGGGGATATCCGCGATCTCTACGATCTTTGCAGGCACATGTCTAGGGGAAACTTTTTCCTTAATGTCCTTGCGGATCTTGGCCTCTAGTTCGGAGGTAAGCTTTGCTCCCGTAGACATCTTTAAGAACAAGATCACTCGTACGTCGTCTTTCCATTCTTGTCCGATCACTACGGAATCCCCTATCTCGGAAACAGTCTCGAGCAAACTATACAGATCCGCAGTTCCGATCCGAACTCCACCAGGATTCAAAGTCGCATCTGATCTTCCATACACGATCATTCCACCGTTGGAAAGAATTTCCGCAAAATCCCCGTGTCTCCAAATATTCGGAAAGGTATCAAAATAAGCGCCTTCGTATTTTTTTCCATCAGGATCATTCCAGAATTCCAACGGCATGGAAGGAAAGGGTTTCGTGCAGACCAGCTCTCCCTTTTGCCCTTGCAACGGTTTGCCCGAATCGTCGAAGATCTCCACTGCCATTCCGAGTCCTAGAGATTGCAGTTCGGACGCATGCACAGGAAGATTCGGATTTCCTAATGCAAAGCATCCGTTCAGATCTGTACCTCCGGAAATAGAAGAAAGCCTTAGGTCCTTCCCCCAAGAATCGTATACATATTCAAATCCGTATCCCGGCAAAGGAGACCCTGTGGAAAGAACCGCTCCTAACGAACTCAGGTCCGAGACCGGTTTATACTTATCCTTTTCCAAAGTAAGAATGTATTTTGCCCCCACTCCGAAGATCTTGATCTTTCTATCGGACGCATATTGAAAGAGGACTTCCGGACTTGGATGGAATGGATTCCCGTCGAATAGATGGACTGTAGCTCCTATAGAAAGAGAACTTACGAGCCAGTTCCACATCATCCAACCGCAAGTTGTATAATAAAATATATTGTCTCCCTCTCTTAGATCGGAATGAAGGGCAAGTTCCTTCCAATGATTCAGGAAGACACCAGGACCTTGGACCATGCATTTTGGCAATCCTGTGGTTCCCGAAGAATACATGATATAGACCGGATGATCGAAGGGAGCCTGAAAGAAGTCCGGATCCTTCCCCAAAAACGGTTTATAAGATTCTTCTAATGCAATCGAGTTTTTGGGAAAAGACTCAATTCTCTTTTCCACATTGCCGGCTTCCAAGCTAGGATATTCACCGATAAGTATCTTTTTTAACTCGGGAAGTTGCGCCGCAATTTCAGTAACGATCCCTGATAAAGGAAGTGATTTGCCTTTGAACTCGTATCGATCCGTGCTAAGTAAGACCTTGGGACGGATCTGTCCGAAACGATCCAAAACGCCTTTGGCACCGAAATCCGGAGAGCAAGAGGTCCAGATGGCCCCTATGCTAGTTGTAGCAAGCATACCGAGAACCGTATCAGGCACATTCGGCATAAGACCAGCGACCCGATCTCCCGGACCCACACCTTCCGAGACCAGATAGGCTGCCAAGGCCCCCACTCTTTTCCATAATTCCGAATAAGTAACTTGGACTTCCGCTCCGCTTTCTCCTCTGTAAAATAGAGCAAGACTCTCATCCTTCTTCCTTAAAAGATTTTCCGCAAAGTTCAGCTTGGCACCCGGAAAGAATTTTGAGTCTCTAAATCTTGTACCAAGACGGAGCACTTCTTCGTATTTTTGCGAATGGATGACGGGAGCATATTCCCAAAGAAGTCCCCAAAAACGATCCAGATCCTTGACGGACCAGGAGTGAAACTCTGAGTAGTTTTTGAATTTCTGATTGATCGTTTTTTCCACAAAGTTTTGGAAATCGGTCATTCTAGAATTCTGTACGGATTCTTGCTGGGGAGTCCAAAGGAGTCGATTCATAGTCGGGCTAATATGCTCGTATTTTTCAACTAGAGGTCAACAGTAAATTAGTTGTGAAGAGCACGGGTCGGTATAAGATTTGCGAGTTGCAAATCGTTCGGAGAACCCGCCTTGTCAGATCTTAGTCATCTCAACCTGCCCACTATCATTTTCCTCTGTGTGAGTCTTGTGTACGCCTTTCACGGGTTCTTGCACCAATTGATCGTGGGAGGAGCAATCTCCGTCTTCCAGCATCCGGATGAGAGACAATCTAGAATGATATTGATGATCTGGATCGCGACCGGTGGCTTCATGAGTTTTCTGGGACTTCTGCCGGCCGTACTTCTTCTATTGTACGGAGCAGAACCGGAGCCAGTGCGTGCAGTCCTTTGGGTCGACTCCTTAGCCCTAGGGTTTTTAGCGGTTCATTTTATCCTTTGCGGGGTGATGCGTTTGCCAAGGCCGCTACGAATGGGATTCTATCTGACCATACTCTATGCGGTTGCGAATTTAGTTTTTCTTTTTACGTACGGAAAGTTTTGAGCAGATCAAAGCGGTTCGTAATACGCTAGATTCTCGGGACCTTCGTGGATCACGATCCGATCTACTTTTCCATTCGCCGCGATCACACTATCCTTCAAGCCATGATAAAACCAACGCGCCATATTTTCCGAAGTAGGATTGATGGTCTTAAAGTCCGAATGTTCGTTGATCAGAATATGGTCTAACTCTGCCACAAGCTCTTTCAAGCGACGCTTAGAAGTTAAGAAGTCGAAACTGATCCCATCCTCTCCTATATTATCCTTTCCGGAAAGGTATACTTCCACCTTAAAGGAATGGCCATGGATCGGCTCATCGGAACCATCCGGGAAATACTTATAGAGATAATGGGAGGACTCAAACCTTTCCTCGATCCGAATGTAGAATTTGCCTGTTTCTTTAAAAAACATGGAATTGACTTACGCCTAGGGAGTCTATATACTGGAAGAAACCAATACCATTAGGAGATTTTCCACATGTCGGAAGCGGTCAAGCCAAGATTTTTTAAGGAAATGACGGTCGGAGAAGCGATCGGACTCCATCCAGAAGCAGGCCTAGTTTTCTCTAGCTATCATTTAGGTGGATGCTCTCATTGCTCCATCAACGAACTCGAGACAATCGAGCAAGTTTGCATGGGTTACGGCGTCGAAGTAGACGTCCTTCTCGAAAGCTTAAATAACCTCTTAGAAGACGGAGAGTAATCTCCTTCTTCCCTCTGAAAGGATCACTTTTGGGGATGAAAGTGATCCTTGATCAGTTCCATCTCTCTTTCTCCTTCGCAATCCAACCAACTTAAAAGCCTGGCCAGTGCCCTCTCTCCTTTACGATTCAAAATCAATTTGTTCAAAGCGCTTCGGATCCCCCAGAACTTTCGCACATCCGGTATCTTGGGAGAAGGAACCTTAACACTCAAAAACGAGACCCCTACGCTCGTGTCTCCCAACTCACTTCCCTTTTTCATATCCGCCAGGTCCTTGTTCACCAAGTCCAAGGTCTTCTTAAAATTAGAAACCTGACTAGGATCCTCGCTCTCGATTGCAGCCTGGTATTCTCCGATCCATTCTCGGATCCTCTTGTATTTCTCCCTAAGTTCGAGAGAGGAGTCTATGATCTCCGAAAGATTGGAAGAAGATTCCAATACTTCTGCGACCAAGGGAGGAAGGATCAGTTCAAAGTGATGCACCTTTCCAAGCGGTGTCAGACCGGCGAATAGCTTCACTCTTTCTTCATTGATCCATTCCTTTACTTCCGTTCCCAGATCTACATTCGGTTTTAAGAAGTTCGTTCGCTCCAGAAGAGAAGCTCGGATCGGATGGGGAACGTAATGCGCACCTAAGAAGGAACTCCTTCCGAAATTACCTGCGGTTCCCCAAACCACTTGGCCGAAATAGTCATGAGGGGATTTCCTTGTTTCCTGATAACCGATGAGGTTTTCCTTTTGGTGTTGTCTCATCTTCTCCGTAACACATAGCAATTCCAAGGCTTGGTTTCTAGAAGCTGCTACAACCGGATTGAATGTGGGAATGTCCACAGGAATAAGAAGCGTCCCGTCCAAGGAATTCAATCTTTCGAAAGATCTCCAACCGTCGGAGAATTTACTATCGTAGAAGATCTTTTCTCTGAGCACGAGTTCATTGATCAGACTAAATAGGCTCTCTATCTGAACGCAAGCCTCGCAGATCTCTTCCCAATCGTAAGAATTACGATCCCGATCCACTTTCAATCGTTTAGAATTCGAAAAATCCAGTCCTTCGGAATACAAAGAAGAGATACTTTCAAAAGTCCAATTGTCCCAGAAAGAAAAATTATGAGTTACTGGATCGTTCATCCGAAAAATAGAAACAAATGAAGTTCGGATTTTCCGGCTTTTCTACAAAATTGCAAACGATTTTCGTAGAACTTCGATTAGACGTGTGTTATGTCAGAATTACTATGCTCAATTAATAAATCTGCATATTGCATCAAATGCCTAATCGCTATTCTGCCAGGTAAGAATAGCTTCTTGCCCGTCGATTAAATCTGAAGGGATGTAATCGTTACCAGAATATAACTTAACTTTCAACCAGGCCTCATGAGATTCTGACAATTTTTCAAAATCGATTCTCACCCACTTCGATTCATTGTAAGAATCCAAGATAGATTGGATGGCTTCGGCCAAACGAAAATCAATGTTTCCAGGATTGCCGTCCGGAAATAACTTTCGGATTCGAAAATCTAAACTAAGTTCGTAATCGATATCCGAATATTCATCGGAGATTGGGATAGCGAAACCCTCTATTTCTTCTTGGAGGCAGGCAGTACCACAGGTTTGATTTGTATAAACAACACCGGTGGCTTTCGGTACGAGCAAAACCGGAGATTTTATACACCATAAGAAAATCCATATTTTACCGGCCATTTTTAAATAGTCCCACTGTCATCCTATAGCTTAGATCTTATATTTTCAGGATCCTAACTCGTAGAACAAAGATCACCTAAAGAGCTGATGAAATCAAATTGTAAATATTCGAATTTTTCTTATTAGGAAGAAGATCGTTGGAAAAACCAATCATTCTCCTTTCTGCGGAATATAATAATAACGAGTTCCCGCCTTGCGGAAATAATATCGGATCTCTCCACCCTGTTTGTCCGTAGGCGTTAAGCGTCTTTTAAACGTATCTTCCGGGATCCGGAACGTATCCCCTATCGCATCGCATCGGAAGAAACGGATGCCTTCCGGATAACGTATCATCAATAGATTTCCAGGTTCCGTTTCCCAGGCCCTTTCTTCTCCTTCCCAGGAGAAATAGATCGATCTACTCGGAAAGATAGGATACTTCTTCCCTTCGTAGAGCACCTTGTCTTTGTTCCGATTTATATTACGAAAAACTTTTTTAGGTCCCGACTTCACGATGAAATGAACAGTGCCACATCGGAACGTCAGAAGAAGCGGAATTCCCGCTAAGGATCCGGGCTCTAAATGATTTGAAGCGGAAGTGATCGGGAAGCGGGTCGTGTTTTCCGAGATCCTTGCGATTGTGGAACGCATAGACTCGTCTAAAAATTCTACGGTGTCGTCTTTGCGGATCTTTTCTAACTGTCTATAGATCCTATCGAATTCGCTTTTTTCGTAAGCCTTCGTACGAACGAATCCGTCCAATTGTCTTTTTAAGTTAGAGAGCCTGGCCTTGAAATAAGGAGTATCATTGCGGGAAGCGACATCGAACATCTCTTCCCATAAGGATTCGAGTTCTCTTACTTCCGAGTTTTGGTCGAAGGTATTCTTCTCCACTTCTTCTAAAATATACCGAAACTTTCGTTTCAAGTCGAAGAGGAATCTGGAATCCTTTACTCTTTCCATGCTTTATCGAATAATAGGTAAGAAGTCTGTATTTGCAAACGGAAATAGCATGGATCTCTTTTGATTATCGACTGCGATTTTGACTTTCAAAAGGAATTTTCCGCTCGGGGTCCGGGGCGGAGCCCCGGAGAAGGGGGTGGCCGAAGACGTTTTACGGCTGAGGCCAGGGGGAAGACTTTCCCCCTCCAAACAGTCTTTTAGTTGGCGTGTTTTCTCATCTTAATGGATAGAATGATCCCGACTGCCACCATGGACATGATCAAGTGGGATCCTCCATAACTCATGAAGGAGAGCGGGATCCCGGTCACAGGCATAAGCCCGAGCACAATCCCTATATTGATCGCCATGTGATAGAATAGCATGGCAACGATCCCGGAAGCAAGCAAGGAACCGAATCTATCCTTACTTTCGTAGCTGATCTGTAGTCCTCGGAGCGGGATAGAGAACAAAAAGAATAATAAGAACACGGATCCTATGAATCCTGTCTGTTCCGCCCAAGAAGCAAAGATAAAATCGGTGCTGGCCTCTGGCACATGAGGGATCTTTCCTTCGGTCATCTCCGCGTTCAGGAATCCCTTTCCAACGAGCTTTCCGGAACCAACCGCAGGCTTAGAAGCTCTCAACTGGTATCCGGCTCCTTGCTTGAATTCGTCCGGATTCAAGAATGCAGTCAAACGGATTACCTGGTTCTCTCGGAACGGAACCGTTTTCATCACCACTACCGCGGAGAGAAGGCTGACTCCCAAGATCCCAAGGGGAATATAATAAGTACGTAATGTTTTAGAACCTCTTGCAATTCTTAAAAGGATCATCACGATACTGAAGATGATGAGTGCCGCCCCTACTCCGATCAATAATGTTTGGTTGGAGAGAAGTTTGAACACGAAGCTCGCTTCCAGATCCACTACCTGATCCACAGCCTCTTTCAAGGCAGATAAGGTCTTAGGCGTGAGATTCGCTCCGGCGACTTCTTTTCCGTCTACGACCTGCCAGGTCTTTCCACCCAATCTGTTCACCACGGAGAGAAGGTCCGTCTTTCCTGTTCTTTGCAGAAAAGCTAATATATCGTTTAAGAGTGTGAGTTTGGAGTATTCTACATACATAGGGAGAACAAGTGAAATGCCTCCGAACGTAATAAAGGAACCGATATGCAAATAGTCGGCTCCTCCCAGAAACAACATAGTGAATAAGATCGGTAAGAAGGATACCGCAGTTCCAAAGTCCGGCTGCAATAGGATCAGCACCATCGGAAGAAGAACGATCCCGAACGGGATCACAAGCACGACTAACTTCTTCATCTCTTTTTCTTTTAAGACCAAATACTGTCCTAAGAGGATCACTGTCGCAAGTTTTGCGAACTCGGAGGCCTGCAATAGAAAGGGACCTATCTTGATCCAAGATCTCGCACCCCGGCTAGAAGGAAGATACCCGATCCATTTCACCAAGGTGAGCATCAAAAGAAGAATGGCAAATCCGTACACGAACAAAGCATACGCGCCGATCAACTGGTAATTGACCCTGGACACGAACCACATCACCACAAGACCGACTAAGAAGAATAAGAATTGCTTAAACCATTTGTGAGCCATGAGCCCCACCGATGGATCGTCGAAGTTATATTCTTGGGAATACAATGTGAGAACACTGCAGAGCACTACTATGATCACGGATCCGACTAGGAAGTAATCGATTCTATCTATGGATCTGTCGGACATCATTGGATCTTCTCCGGTAATACCGGTGCTGCTTCCGGCACTTCTGCAGTTCGTTTAAAACTTCCCGGTGGGAAGGCGGCCCTAAACATTTCTCTCGCCACAGGAGCGGCTCCGGCGGCTCCACCCACTCCGTATTCCACGAATACTGCGACTAATACTTGTTCGCTCACAGGCGCATTTGCAGGAGCGTATCCGATGAACCAAGCGTGGTTGGAACCGGAGGCTCCCCTTCTTCTGGTTTGAGCGGTTCCTGTCTTTCCTGCAATGTCCGGAAGTCCCGGTTTATTCAGAACGAATGCCGCGGTCCCGCTCTTCACAACTAAACGAAGACCTGTCTTGATCGCTTCGATCGTAGAAGCTTGGATAGGAATATCCCTGAGTCTTTGCGGCTCTGTCCGATTGATAATGGAATTGTCCAAAGGATCCCGGATCTCATTCACCACATACGGCTGATAGATCTGTCCTCGATTCAATAAGCCTGCATAGAACAATGCCATTCCGAGAGGAGTGACCGACATGAATCCTTGTCCGATAGAAAGGTTGATCGTGTCCCCGTCGAACCATCTGGTCCCGTACGTTCTCTTCTTCCAAGCAGAAGAAGGTACGAATCCGCTGATCTCTCCCGGCAGATCTATCTTGGATTTTTGATCCAATAAGAACAAACGAGAATAGGTTAAGATAGGATCGGAACCGAGTTTATAACCTAGATTATAGAAATACACCGAGCAGGATTTTTGGAGAGCATGAGCCAGGTCGTTCGTTCCATGACCACCCTTCTCCCAACAGTAAAATACCTGATCCGGAACACCTGCAAATGTGGACTTCAAGATATAACTTCCGTTGCAGCTATAACTGGTTTCCGGAGTATAATCCACCTTGTGACCGCTCTCCAGAGCTGCCATAGCAACTAACGTTTTATAGGTGGAAGCGGGTGGAAATTTGGATTGGATCGCTAAATTCAAGAATCCACCGTTAGCATCCACTCTCTTATAATGGGCCGTTCTCTCGGATCTGCTTTTGCCTGATAGGATATTCGGATCGTAACTCGGATTGGATGCCATCGCAAGCACCTCTCCGGTAGAAGGACGTAACGCGATCGCAGTCCCTCTCGCTCCCTTGAGAGCCTTGTACGCGGCGAGCTGGATATCCTTATCGATTGTTAGGACAAGGTTATTTCCGGGAGTGGAATGTTCTACCACTCTCTCCTCTTCTATATTTCCTTCGGAACTTCTCTTTTGGATCCTGAATCCGTCCGTTCCTCGGAGACGAGCATCGTATTGCAATTCCAGTCCGTCTTTTCCAAGCCACTGATACGACTTGATCTCCCGAGTCAAAAGATCCGTCTTGCTCGGCTTTCCAATATAGCCGGTGACATGCGCCAGAGCAGGTCCCATTTTATAGATCCTTCTGGGAGAAGGTACCAATATTACATATTTTGAAATCGTATCGAAGACGGAGATCCTTTCCTGTTGCGCCTTACTGATGGCTTCCAAGAGAACGAACGGTTTCTTGGACTTGATATTCTTGGAAAACTTCGGCTCTATGAGATCCTCTTCGTAATAGGACATCGGGATCGAAAGAGTTCTCGCGAATTCCTGGAGGAAATTTCGTACTTTAGCAGGATCGTATTTTAGAAGGGAAGTGTTTAAGACCGCATCCAAGCTGGAGTAATTGGAGACCAGAGCCATCGAAGTTTCCGGAGTGAGGAAGTTCCGATCGAACATTTCTCCGCGTGCTGCGGGAATGGTCTCACTTTTTCTTACGAACTTCTCAGCTTTAAGAGAGTTATCAGTTCCCTGAACGATCTGCAAATTGAATAATTGAACGACAAACGCGACTAACGCGAAGGCCACGAGTCCGGAGAACATGTATAGTCTTAGCCTGAAACTGCGCTCCAGTCTAAATTCTGTGGCTGAAGAAGATCCTCCTCCCCCAAGCATATTATGCTTCCGCCTGCTCCAAACGATAGAGTTTGCCTAAGATCCAGAAGAAAATAGGCGCAATAATAGCGTTAAAGATAGAAGTACTAAAGATAGAATAATTCAGATTCTCATGAAAGAAGAGCGAGAATAGAAAGTACGTTGCAACTCTCGTGACCAAGGTCACCACCAATGAATACAACATGATAGAGATCTGATTTTCGTGATAGGCGGGCCTTGCGAATTTTCCTACGATATAACCCATGAGGCAGAAAGTAAGGGAATGAAGTCCAATCTTATAGGTGACCACATTGCCTACGATCTCACCGCCCAGTCCCGAATCAGAAAGAAGACCGCCAAAGAATCCGATCCAGATCCCTGCCATGGTCCCTCTTCTGAGTGCGAAGAATAGAACGAATAATACCATGAAATCCGGTTTGTATCCGGAGATCTCGAAAGCGTTGGTACCATTCAAGAAATGGGAAATGAAAATCCCCGCGCCGATGACTACATATTCTAGGATCATCAGTTGGTTTCCTCTTCCGTAAAACCGGATCCGCCATCTTGTTTCGGTTTCAGCGGCTTGTTCTCAGCGGGCTTCACCGCTCCGGGAGCCGGAGCCTTGGGCTCTCGATCTTCTTTAGGATAATTTAATTCACCAAAATACGGATTTTCAATATTGATATTCTGTCCTTCCGGCCAAGTCTCCGCCCATTTTTCAGGAAGTTTGAGTAGAATGGTCACCGACTCGATCATATCAAAACGCACGAATGGTTTTAAGAATGCTGTCTTGAAGCTTCCGTTCCTAGGACCTTCTTCTGTGATGATCCCAACCGGAATGCCCGGAGGAAAGATCCCGGAGGCACCGGAACTGTAGACTGCTTTTCCGATCTTGCTTAAGGATTCGGTGTATTGGATCATCTCGCTTGGACCCATAGGATAGTCCCCGAACACTCTCGGATCTATGATGATACCGCTATCGATATAATTCATAAGAGACTCTGTTCCTCTTCCTGAGTTACCGGAAAGAGTGGCCCAAAGATTGCTATCCGGAATGGAAACACCCATGCTAAAATTAGAATTTATTAATGGTTGTACGATGGCAGAACCGCCTGTCACAGCGATCACCTTGCCTACGAGAGCTTCTATGATCTCGCCCTTCTGGTTTACCGCTCTCGCGGTAACTGGCATGTACGGTTTGATCCCCGCTTCGGAACCTTTGTCTATAATGATAGTACGATAAATAGAATTCAAACGAACGGAAAGGACTTCCGCTTTAACGGTTGCAAACTTTTGTCGAGTATTAAAACGAAGCTCTCTTCGGAGGATCTCGTTCTCTCTGTTTAAGCGTTCCAAGTCTTGGGGAAGGAGTTTATAATCGTCCACTGCGGCAACGCAGGCATCTCTCTCCTGACGAACTGCTTCAAAAGATTCTAATTTAGTATAAGCTCCTTTGAAGAAGGAACCGACCCCGTCTATCGAACCGGAAACGGAGTCCCCTACTCTTTGGAAGCTAGCGATCCCTCTTACTAAGACATTGCTCTTGAACGTCAAAGAAAGGATCGAAAATACGATGCAAAAAAGAAGAGAGACTGTTTCCTTACTTTTATTTACTTGGAGCCAAAGCATATTAACGGTTCAAAATCTGATCCCAAGCAAATTAGGATCAGCGAATTCCAGGCTTAAGGTATTTAACTTCGTCTAGGAATTTTCCGGTTCCTAAGACCACACAGGTCAAAGGGTTTTCCGCTCTGAATACAGGAACTCCGGTTTCTTTGGAAAGATATGTTTCTAATCCGCGAAGAAGGCATCCTCCTCCGGTAAGAACGATCCCTCTCTCTACGATATCGGAAGCAAGTTCAGGAGGAGTTCTTTCCAGAACTCGTTTGATCCCGTCCAAGATCTCGTCGGTAGGTTCTTTGAGCGCTTTACGGATCTCGTTAGATTCCAATTCCAAAGTACGAGGAAGACCGGAGATCGCATCTCTACCTTTGACTTCCATGGTCTCTGTCTTCTTCTCCGGGTATGCGTTACCAATGGTAAGCTTGATATCCTCTGCCGTTCTCTCACCAACGACTAGATTGTATTGGTTTCTGAGATACTTGATGATTGCATCGTCGAACTCGTCCCCACCAGTACGGATGGACTCTGCGATCACCATACCGCCTAATGAAATCACTGCGATCTCTGTGGTACCACCGCCGATATCCACGATCATGTTCCCTGCAGGCTCGTTGATCGGGATATTCGCACCGATGGCTGCCGCAAGCGCCTCGTCGATGAGGAAGATCTCTCTCGCGCCCGCTTGCTCTGCGGACTCACGAACGGCACGTCTTTCCACCTCGGTAATTCCGGAAGGAACTCCGATCACGATCCTAGGTTTTACGAATGTAGTACGATTGTGAACTTTGGCGATGAAGTAACGGATCATTTTTTCGACCGTTTCGAAGTCGGCGATCACCCCGTCCTTCATAGGGCGAATTGCCACAATTTCGCCAGGAGTACGGCCGAGCATTCTCTTGGCCTCCTGACCCACTGCCAGCACCTTTCCGGTAGCAGCATGCACCGCTACTACGGAAGGCTCGGAGAGTACGATACCTTGCCCCTTTACATGGACGAGAGTGTTGGCGGTTCCGAGGTCGATTCCCATATCGTTGGAAAATAGTCCGTAGAGCTTGTCGAATATCATTACTGTCCTTTGCTTGCCGAGAGGCGGTTGATCTTTTTTATTATTATCTGCGCAAATCCCGAAAATCTCTAGGATTTTCCCATCGCCGATCGAATTCAATATTTCCTGCCCGATCCCCAGGGGCAATTCCAAAACAAAAAAAACGAAAAACAAATTGGAAGCCTTTACGACCTCCATAAAGTTGGGGAACTTATGGTCCGGGAAAACACCCTTGCAGCCATCGATCTAGGCACAAACTCCTTTCACATGATCATCGTTCGGGTCCGAGAAAACGGTACCTTCGAAGCCATAGCCAGAGAGAAGGAGAACGTTCGTCTCGGAAGCGGTTTAGAAGAAGGAGGAGAGATCGATCCTCCCGCATTCAAGCGCGCTATAGACTGTTTGAAGCGCTTCAAACTATTGGCGGATAATTCCAAGGCCGAGATCCGAGCAGTTGCTACATCTGCCTTGAGAGAAGCCTCCAATCGGTCCCAATTCCAGGAGGCCGCTTGGAAGGAAGCGGGCATCAAGATAGACGTTATCAGCGGATACGAAGAAGCCCGACTCATATACTTCGGGATCCTGCAAGGACTCCCGGTATTCGATAAGAAGATATTGCTGATAGACATTGGCGGAGGAAGTACCGAGGTTCTGGTAGGCTATAGAGGAGATATACTCTTCTCCAAAAGCTTTAAATTGGGAGCCATACGACTCACGGAGAAGTTCTTAAAATCGGATCCATTGGATTCCTCTCAAATCCGAAAATGCAAACTATATGTAGAAGAGACCATTCTTCCCTTTCGAAAGATCATCCGGGACCTAAGACCGGAAATGGTCATCGGATCCTCAGGGACAGCACAGGCTACTGCAGGAATTATCCGGGCCTTTGACGGAGAGACCGAAGAGATCCCTCTCAATCACTATACATTTACCTCCGCAGAATTCAGAAGGGCAAGAAACCTTGTCCTAGAAGCGGACACCTCCAAGAAGAGGGCCAAGATCCAAGGTTTCGATTCCAAGCGTTCGGATATTATCGTTGGAGGCATACTGATCTTAGAAGAACTCTTCCAACTATTGGACCTACCCAATATGACTATCTCCGAGTTCGCTCTTAGAGAAGGGATCATTTACGATACCATCCGCAAATGGGAACATTTCCAGGACCAGGAACATTCTAAGCATCTGGACGATATTCGCCAGAAGTCCATACACAATCTTCTTGTTTCTTATACTAGGGATGAGGATTACGCGAGGCATGTGGCCAAACTCTCGTTGGATATCTTCGATCAACTCGCGCCAGTCCACAAATTAGGCAAGGAAGAAAGGGAATATTTGGAAGCTTCTTCTTTACTTCATGAAGTAGGGCTTTTTATTTCCCACTCCGCCTATCATAAACATAGTTATTATCTGATCCGGAACTCGGAAGCAATGCTCGGCTTTACATGGGGAGAGATAGAATTGATCGCACTCACAGCCAGATACCATCGCAAGAGTTCTCCCAAATCCAAGCATAGGGAATTCCAAAGGATCGGAGGAAGAGAACAGGACATCGTTCAAAAACTTTCCGGTATTCTTAGGATAGCCAGTGCCTGCAATCGGAACAGACAGGGACTGATCGAAACCGTAAAATGCCAGGTAAGAAAGAACCAGGCCATCTTCTCTCTTGTCACGAATCAAAATTACGACAAGAGCCTGGAACTTTGGGCCTGCGAAGAACAGGCAGATGCGTTCGAGTCCGCCTATGGATTCGTTCCGATCTTCCAGTAGAGATGTCCGAGGATCGCAAACACATTCCCTCTCCTATTCCGATCCCATTCCGAAAATTGAATATTGTAACGCTACTCCAGCTCCTAATTTTGATTTTCTTACTTCCCGGATGCTTCCAAGTCTATGCGGTCCGAGAAGAAGTATTGGAGACGAAGGTATTAACCTCCTCCGATTCGGATCGGATCGTCGACTCAGTAGAGATCCAACATGCTTTCGTAAACAAGTATCTGGAACTAACCATCCACGAGACTACTAAGCAGGAAAGACTTAGGTCCGAACGAATTGTAGAAAGAAAAAAGATCTCCTATGACTATCGCAAATCGGAGAACTACAGACAGATCTCCACGGACGAGAAACCTTGGAACCGAGACATTCTAGGTAGTTTCGCGGACCTAGTCGCATTGTTCGAACTGATCACAATCCCATTCCGCACTATAAGCGATACAAAAGAAGAAGGCTCCGAAAGAGAGATCGTCCTTTCTTCCGAAGAAAAAGAAGCTTCCGTAAAAACGGATCTCACACTGATCGTTCGCATCGAGAACTCGGAAGTTTTAAATCGAAAATTAGAAACTAGGACAATGAAGATCCCTCTCTCGGAGATCCGAAAACGATTTCCTAGATCCAACCAAATGGAGATCTTAATATATAAAAGCAATGAAAGAGTGGCGTATAAAGCGATTTCTTTGTATGACGCATTAAGAGAACTTAGGTAGCAAGTCGATAAGACCTAGTTCGATCAAGGGATCTTATCCACCCAGAGAGGGCGACTGCCCACGATCTCTTTTCCCACTTTGAGAAGAAGGATATAACGTCCTTCTTTCGGAAAGACTGCATGAGGAATGGGAATGCCGATCTCGACCGGTTCCGAGCCATTATTCACATGGATATTCCCACCCACGCCCATGACCTTCTCTCCGGTATCGGCAAATTCAAGCTCTAAGGAAAACTCGTGATCTCCAGGCGGGAGATTGGTAATGCAAACGTAGATGCCCCAAGGAGGAAAGACAACGGGAAACTGCTGGGCAAAGAACTTGGTAAAAGTCCCTATGATTCCTTTTTTTCCGTTGTCCTCCGTGATCACCCTGTCCGCAAAGATCAGTGCTAAGAGGACAGGTTCTCCTACGTTACTCGACATCTAAAGGATCAGGCAGAATACGCGTCTGCGACTAACTGCTCTTGTTGTTGAGTATGTACCTTCATGTGACCGGCAGCAGGGCTCGCAGATTCTTTTCTTCCGGCATATTTCAGTTTCTGGCCAGAAGGAAGTACATCTTCGAACCTGTCTCGTACGAATGTCCAAGCACCTTGGTTCTTAGGCTCTTCTTGGCACCAAACAATGGTCTTAGCGTTCTTATAAGTCTTGAACACTTCTTCGATCGCATTCGCAGGGAAAGGATATACTTGCTCCACACGGATAAGAGCGGTATTCTGCACATTATTCTCTTCTCTATATTTAAGAAGATCATAATATACTTTCCCGAAGCTGAAGATCACCTTCTCCACCTTATCCGCTTTCAGACCTCCCGCATCTGGCAGGACTTCTCTGAACGCACCTTTTAAAAGGTCTTCGATCGGAGAAAGGGCTCCTGGGAATCTGAGTAGGGATTTTGGAGTGAAGATGATAAGAGGCTTACGGAAATTCCTAAGGATCTGTCTACGAAGCAAGTGGAAGTATTGAGCCGCGTTTGTACAGTTCGCTACTTGCATATTATTGTCCGCACAAAGCTGGAGGAATCTTTCTATCCTTCCGGAACTATGCTCTGGTCCTTGTCCCTCGTATCCATGAGGAAGAAGAACAGTCAGACCGGACATCCTCTGCCATTTCACTTCCGAACTGGAAAGGAATTGGTCGAAGATCACCTGAGTATTATTCGCAAAGTCCCCGAACTGAGCCTCCCAAAGCACGAGCGCACTCGGATCGGAGAGAGAGTATCCGTATTCAAAGCCTAGTACGGAGAACTCAGATAAAGAAGAGTTCACAACCTCCGCCTTTGCTTGTTTCTCAGAGATATGGTTGAGTCCGATATACTTGTCCCCGGAATTGATATCCACCAGAACCGCATGTCTATGAGAGAAGGTTCCTCGTTGGCTATCCTGACCGGATAAACGGACTCTAAATCCGTTCTCTAAAATGGAACCGAAGGACAGAGCTTCCGCCATTCCATAATCCAAGGAGATCTTTCCTTCCGCCATTTCCTTTCTGCTCTGCAGAAGTTTGACTAGCTTAGGATTCGGAGTGAATCCTTCCGGAACTGTGGTGATCGCTTTTACGATACGATCGATCTGTTCCGCAAGAAGAGAAGTTGCTGTTCCACTATCCAAAGGCTCCTTGGAATACTTGGACCAAACACCTTGCATGGTGTCCACTTTCATCTTGATGTCTTGCTCTTTAGCTCTCTGGAAGGAATCTTCCAGGCCTTGCGTAGATCCATTCTTAATGAAATCCAGTTCGTCTTGAGTAACGTCCCCATCCGCTACCAGCTTCTTCTCGTATAGTTGAGCGGTTGGAAGATGGTTCTTAATGATGGAATACATCTTAGGCTGTGTGAATGCAGGTTCGTCGGTCTCGTTATGGCCCAATCGGCGATAACAGATCAGGTCTATGATAAAGTCCTTTTTGAACTTCTGACGATATTCCATTCCAAGCTTAGTGACTCGGTATACTGCTTCCGGATCGTCTCCGTTTACGTGAACGATAGGGATCTGGTATCCTTTGGCAAGATCGGTTGCATATATCGTGGATCTGGATTCGTTCGGAAGAGTCGTAAATCCGATCTGGTTATTGATAACGATATGGAAGGTCCCGCCTGTCGTATATCCGTCCAGGTTCATGAGGTTGATGGTCTCTGCCACAACACCCTGTCCAGCAAAGGCCGCATCCCCGTGAATGGTGATCGGCATGAACTTAGCGCGGTCCTTGTCCCCGTACTGTTCTTGGCGGGCACGAACGGAACCGGTCACTACAGGATTCACTGCTTCCAAGTGGCTGGGGTTGAATGCGAGAGAAAGTTTCACTTCTTTTCCGCTAGCGGTCATCTTGCTATTGGAATATCCCAAGTGATACTTAACGTCCGCATAACTTTGGGCATTCTTATCCGCTTTCTCTTCGAACTCGGCAAATACAAGAGAAGCCGGCTTCTCTATCACGTTTACTAGAACGTTCAAGCGTCCTCTATGCGCCATACCGATGACCAGTCCGTCCATTTTGAAACGGCCCGCTTCTTCGATGATGGTATCGAGCATAGGGATCATGCTTTCTCCTCCTTCTAAGGAGAAGCGTTTCTTACCCACATATTTCTTAGCAAGGAAGGTCTCGAAATGATCCGCTTGGAAAAGTTTCTCGAAAAGCCTCAGACGAATGCTCTTAGGAAGAGGAGCATGGAATTCGGCGGACTCCACTTGTTGTTGGAGCCATTCTCTTTCCGTATCGTTTACGAGATAATATTGTTCGTATCCTACGGTACTGCAGTAGGTCTTCTCGAACCAGGAGACAACATCCCTCAACTTCGCTCTGCCAAGAGAAGGGTTCTGTGTGTCGACTACTGTGTCGAGATCTGCGTTCGTAAGGTTACTTAGTTTGGAATCGATAAAATTGCGGTTCGGTTTAGAAATGCCAAGAGGATCCAGGTTTGCAGCCAAGTGACCCTGTCTACGATACGCATTGAGAAGGTTGATAATCCCCATCTCTCGGATAGAGCCTGCCTGCGCATCCGTGAAAGAAGTGGAAACAGCGCCCTTGCCGTTCCCATTTCCATTCGCTCCGTTCCCGTTCTGAGGATAAACCCCATTTGTCTCCACTTCTTGGAAGAAGAGGGACCATTCCTTATCGAGAGAGTTCGGATCCTTCTTAAACTTTTCGTAAAGTTCGTCTAGAAGCGCTCCGTTCTCTCCGTATAATGCCATCAATTGTTCGATTTTCATGACCGGATCTCCCCTATTAGGCGTGAATCGCCCATTTGTCGACGGCCATCGCCGCCTCTTTTACAACTTCAGCCAGTGTCGGGTGAGCATGGAAGGAACGAGCCAGATCTTCGGCTGAGGCTCCGAACTCCACTGCGACTGCAAGCTCGGCAATCATATCGGAAGCCCTAGGTCCAAAAACCAAGGCTCCTAATATTTTGTCCGTTTTCTTATCGGCTAATATTTTGACTTGGCCTTCCGCTTCGTTCATTGCCTTAGCTCTCGCGTTCGGCTTGAATAAGGACTTGCCTACCTTGTATTCTATACCGGCAGCCTTGAGCTCTTCTTCGCCCTTGCCTACCCAAGCCATTTCCGGCCAGATATAGATGATATAAGGTACTGCGTTATAATTCACATGCCCGGATTGACCGGCGATGAGTTCCGCAAGAGCGACCCCTTCTTCCTCCGCTTTATGAGCGAGCATAGGTCCGTCGATCACGTCACCGATCGCATAGATGCCGGGAACATTGGTACGGAAGTGAGAGTCCACTTTGATTCTTTTTCTCTCTGTTAATTCGACCCCCGCAGCGTCCAAACCGATCCCATCAATAAATGGTCTTCGGCCTACTGCGACTAGAACTACGTCCGCGTCCAGTTCGGATTCCTTTCCGTCCGGAGCGGCAATCTTCACCTTCGCACCGGATTTAGAAGTAGTCGCTCCTAAAACCTTATGCTCGAATAGGAAATTGAATCCTTGAGATTCTAGACTTCTTTGGATCAAACTGCCAAAAGAACGGTCCACATTCGGAATGATCCCTGGCAGAAGTTCCACTACGGTTACTTCGGAGCCTAGGCGAGCCCAAACGGAACCCAATTCCAGACCGATCACACCGGCACCTATAATAACAAGTTTCTTAGGAATGGTTCTCAGATCGATCGCATGGTCGGAAGTAATGATCGTCTTTCCGTCCACAGGAAGACCAGGAATATCGATAGGGACGGATCCGGTAGCGAGCACGATATGCTTCGCAGAAAGGATCTCTTTCTTGCCGTCTACTAAGGCGACTTCTACCTGACCGCCGCCGAGCAGCTTTCCAAAACCCTCATAACGAGTGATCTTGTTCTTTTTCATGAGGTAGTCCACACCGTCTGTGACTTCCTTCACTACTCCGTTCTTACGTTCCATAAGCTTGTTCAGGTCCAGAGTGACTTTTCCTACTCCGATCCCGTGAACATCCACCTTATGGAGTATCTTATGATATTCTTCGGAAGAATCCAAAAGTGCCTTGGAAGGAATGCAACCTACGTTCAAGCAGGTGCCTCCCAAAGTCTTTCTCTTCTCAATGATCCCAGTCTTAAGGCCGAGCTGAGCCGAACGGATCGCGTTTACATAGCCACCTGGGCCCGATCCGATTACTAGTACGTCGTATTGTTCCGCCATATATATTAGACTTCCTTAAACATCCAAAAGAAGACGAGTAGGATCTTCGATCGCTTCCTTGACTTTCACGAGGAAGGTTACCGCTTCTTTTCCGTCCACGACCCTGTGGTCGTAAGAAAGAGCCACGTACATCATAGGTCGGATCACGATCTGATCGTTCACTACTACTGCACGTTTTACAATATTATGAAGTCCTAAGATACCACTCTGAGGAGGGTTCAGGATAGGAGTGGACATCATGGAACCGTAGATCCCACCGTTGGAGATCGTAAATGTTCCACCTTCCATATCGGAAAGGTCGATCTTTCCGTCCTTCACCTTATTCGCGAGTCTTACGATCTCGGATTCGATCTGAGCAAACGTCAGAAGATCGGAATCCCTTACGATAGGAACGACGAGTCCTTTAGGACCACCGACTGCTACGCCTATATCATAGTAATTCTTATAGACTAGATCGGTTCCTCTGATCTCCGCGTTGATGGCAGGAACATGCTTGAGCGCTCCGATCACCGCCTTGGTGAAGAAGCTCATGAATCCGAGGCCCACATTGTGAGTGTCCTTGAACTTGTCCTTGTACTTGTTACGAAGGTCCATGACCGCACTCATATCTACTTCGTTAAAAGTAGTAAGATGAGCCGCATTATGCTGAGCGGAGACCAAACGATTCGCGATCGTCTGGCGAAGTTTGGTCATAGGAACCACGTTCTCTCTCGGAAGATTTCCTCTAGAGGCCGCAGGAACCGCTTTAGGAATTTCTGGAGAAGGAGCGGACTTAGCTGCTGCTGGCGCTGCGGAAACCGCAGCCGCAGGTGCTGACTGTTTATTTGCGATTGCGTTTAACACATCTTCTTTGGTGATCTGTCCGTTCTTGCCGGAACCAGAGATAGAAGCAGGATTTAATCCGTTATCGTCTATCAGTTTGCGAACAGCAGGAGGAAGTGTATCGTTCTGCGTTGCGTTAGCTGTGTTAGTTGGTGCTGTATTCGTTGTGGAAGGAGTGCTGGAAGTAGGAGTGCTTTTTGCTGCGGTGGCCGCTGGATCGATGAGTCCGATCACTTCTTTGATCTTGACCGTCTCCCCCGGCTTCTTGTTAATTTTTTGGAGAACACCCGCCGAGGGGGCCGGCACCTCCATGGTCACCTTGTCGGTTTCCAATTCCACCAGGACCTCGTCCTGTTCTACTCTCTCGCCTTCTTTTTTAACCCAGTTTGCTATTGTTGCTTCCGTAATGGATTCGCCCATTTCGGGAACCTTGATCTCTATCGACATCTTGATCCTACGGAGGTCGGTTTATATAGTACCGTTGATCGGAGACCGCCTCCATTTCACTTTCGAAAAGCGGAAAAATTCTGTAAAGCCGTTCTTGGCAAAACCGTGTTTTGGAGCGGTTTTCAGGAAGGATTTTGGATTTGGGGCAGAAAATCCAAAGACCGAAATGACTTAGGTCAATCCTCCCCCAAAACTCTTTAATCGGTCTTCGGTTTAAACTTACGTTCCGTTTTTCCGATCTCTTCGTCGCTGATCTGGTATTCCTGCTGCAAGAATTCACGGAAGTCTATGGACTTATGATGGTCCCTGTCTCCGTCGCATTGACGATTCGGCTGCACGGATTTGGTAACTCCCGCAACTGTGATCGGTTTTAGGGTAAGGTTCTGCGTAAGAGGACATACTCCCGGCTTAGGAGACAATCCGTTATAAGCGCAGGTGCCTCCGTTCTGTACTTCTTCCGGCATAGGATCGTTCCCGTGCTCGTCCCCAAACTCAGGATAGTTCTCTCCGTTATAGAAACGACGGTACATTTTTCCCCAGATAGGAACCGCGATCACACCCGCCGCCTGGCCTCGGCCGAGGGAGATAGAACTCTTATCGAATCCCATCCAGATAATCGTGGTCAACTTAGGATCGAAACCGCAGTACCACGCATTCGTAAAAGAAGAAGTGGATCCTGTTTTACCTGCGGCGACTCCCTTATAATTTCCTTGGTCAGGACTATGCAATCCGTTCGCCGCAGTTCCTCCCATGGCAACCATGGTCAGCATCTTTCTGAGAATATAGGCAGTTCCTTCCGAAATGACTTGGATAGAACCGTCTTCTCTTTCCTTATCCAGTTCCGCACGAACCAGGGCTTCTTCGTTATAGATTACATTTCCGGATTGATCGATCACATAGCGGACGGCGATCGGGATCACATTCCTTCCTTTGTTTGCGATGATGGAATAACCCACTGCCATCTCATACGGAGTGAGCTCCGCAATTCCCAACGCCAAGGCAGGGCTTGCAGGGAATCTGCTCTTATCAGCCTTGGTTAAGCGAGATGCAAAATCGATAATGGCGTCCGCTCCGGTTCTCAAGAAGACTTGTACGGATACGATGTTCAAGGACATGGAAAGCGCTCTGGACAAAGGCACCATTCCCTGGAAGTCTCCGTCAAAGTCTTGCGGGGACCATCCTTCTCCTTCTTCCGTTAGAGTGGTAAGAGGAGCGTCCATGATCCCTGTTCCGGAACCCACCACTCTTTCGGAAATGGCAGCTCCGTATACGAACGGCTTGAAAGAAGATCCGGTCTGTCTTCTTGCCTGCACCGCTCTGTTAAATTGGTTCTTCGGAGTGAATTCGTAACCACCCACCATAGTCTGGATGTACCCGTTGGTATGATCCATGGTGATCGCAGCACCTTCGACGTGTAAGTTCTTGCCGAAGACTGCGGATCTTTTTTGGAATTCAGTGAATGCCGCAGATTCGTTATCCGCAGGTGTAAGGAGGCTCAACACATCCGCTGCGTCTATGAGTTCTCTTTCTAAGGCCACTCGGAAATTTGCCTTATCGTCCAAGCGACTTACAAATGTAGGAGCCAGTGGGAATAAGGAACCTAAGAATCCGTACAAGCTGACCAGTCCCCTATCTGCACCACCCGCATAATTTACAGTAACCCCGGAGACAAGATCATCGTGTTTCTTGAGCGCTTTTCGTAATTCGTCCTGGGCAATCTCTTGCTTATTCACGTCCAGAGTGGTGTATATCTTTAAGCCCCCGCTATAGATCCGCTCTTCGCCTAATTCTTTTAACAAACGTTGTCTTACGAATTCAGTGAAGTGAGGTGCACGGTTCAACTTGGTTCCCCAAGTAGATTGAGAAGGAGACTGAGTGATCACGATCGGCCAGTACTTCTCCCAGAAATCGTCGTGAATGGCTTGCACCTTATCCGCAGGAACGAACCCTTGCCCCGCCATCAATTTCAGCACTTCTAAATGCGCTCTCTTAGAGGCTGCAGGGTTCTTGTATGGGGAATAATCCACAGGAGCCTTTGGCAATCTGGCAAGAAGAGCCGCTTCTGCCACATCCAGATCCGAAACGTCCTTATGGAAATACACATCCGCTGCGGATGCGAGTCCGGTAGTCCCGTGCCCCAAGTATATTAAATTAAAATAAATCTCTAGGATCTCTTCTTTAGAGTATTCCTGTTCGATCTGTAAGGTAAACAGTGCCTCTACGAATTTACGGATAAAGGATTTCTTTCTGTTATTGAGTACTGTCTTTGCCAGCTGCTGGGTCAGAGTGGAACCACCCTGCTTGATCCTTCCGGAGATCACGTTCACCACTGCTGCTCTCATGATCGCAGAGAAATCTATCCCGAAGTGATTGAAGAAATTATTATCCTCCACCGAAAGGAAGGCCTGGACCACATGAGGAGGGATATCTTGGTATTTTAAAAGCTGTTGTTTATGACGATACAGCTCCGCGAACACGATCCCGTTATTATCATAGAGACGAGTAGGAGTGGTCGGCTGATAGGAAGCGAGAATGGCGAGCTCTCCCCCTTCATCCACCTCTGAAAGAATGTATCCGAAAAGCAAACCGCCAAATAATGCGAGTCCCAAAAGAGCCTTAACGGCCCAGTGAATTCCGTTGCTAAATAGATTCATACAAGTTCGAATTTCATTCCTTCTCTAGCCAGGACTATGGAAAGGTCCTTAGCTCCAAGATTCTCAGCATGGGTTTTGGCGTCATCCAAGATGATGGCTAAAATTTCGTCGGAATAGGCGGGTTCGTGGTGGGTCAAAGCCAGGGTTTTGACTTCCCAGGAAGAAGCGCAATTGACCGCCATAGTGTAGGAAGTATGGCCCCAGTCGAATTTTTGGAAGGATTCGTCCAAGGTATACTGAGCGTCCAGGACCAATAGATCCGCTCCCTGAAAGAAAGGCTTTTGCTCCTGGATCAAAGGGAAATCTTCCCCATTGTACTCCGCATCGGTGGCAAAAATAAAACTCTTCTTCCCTTCCGTGAATTTATAGGCAATGGATCCGCCCGGATGTTTGAGAGGAAGCCATTCTACCTTCACTCCTCCGATCTCCAAACCTTCTCCCTGCTTCAATTGATGAAAACTTCTCTCGGAACCGAAATGGTCGAAATGAATGGGAAAGAACCTAGGCTCCTGCTGGTATTTCAATCTTTCCGGAAGATCTGCAAGAGGAGAATGGAATACGAATTTATTTCCGGGAATATAGAGGGGTTTGAAAAACGGGATCCCATGAATATGATCCCAATGAGTATGGGTGAAGAAGACGGAGGCCTGCCCTTCTCCCTTGCCGAAATTCTCTCGGACAAGATCTTCCCCCAAAATGCGAGCTCCGGTTCCGAGGTCTACGATCAGTTCCGCACCGGATGCGGCTCGGACCCGAACGCAGGTAGTGTTCCCACCAACCACATAGTTCAAGGGCTCCGGAAGAGCATCGAACCATTCTTCAGGAGAAGAAAGGGCCTTTCCTTCGGACTTAGCGGCCAATCTCAGAATGGAAATTACTTTTTCCTTGTATTCCTGGCTCGACAAGGGGGAAGGGATCGAACCTCTGACTCCATACAAAAAAATTTCCATCCTGTAGGAACATTTACTATAGATCGCCCCAACTGTCAAAGGAAACAAAATTCGGGATTTGGGTTGTCCTTCCGAAGGAAGAGTTAAAACTAGGGGCGATGGCGTCTTTCTCTAGCGGATTCGGGATCCAGACCACTTCTATAGTGCGCAGGCTTTTGTTTTTGAATTTCGGGATCTTCGTCGCGGAATTCATCCTAAAATTGGCCTTTCCGGAATTAGCACTTAGGCTCTTGGAATTCTTCGGATTGGTTCCGGAACTAGTGCTTAAGAAATTCTTTTTCTGGCAGATTTTCACCTATAGCTTCTTTCATCATCCCACTGCCATCTTCCATCTTCTATTTAGCATGCTCTCTCTTTGGATGTTCGGCTCGAGCTTAGAAGCCCATTGGGGAAGCAAGAACTTCTTACGATACTTTCTTTTCTGTATCTTAGGAGGAGGGATCGCTCCCATCATCGCTTATCTCTTGGGATTTCCGCAAGGGATCGTTTTAGGATTACTCGCTCCTCTCGCAGGACTCTTGGTTGCATTCGCACTCATCTGGCCGAACCGAGAGATCTACTTCTGGGGCATCTTTCCTATCAAAGCAAAGTATTTAGTCATCATCTTCTTACTCATTCTGGCAGTTTCCGGTTTAAGCGCGGGAGTTGCCGTGGCAACCGAACTGGGAGGAATGGCTGCTGGAGGACTGTATTTTCTATATTATACTAAATTAAAGTATAGGTTCGGGATCAGCCTTCCTAGTTTTTCCTTCTCTCGTTGGAGACAAAAGAGAAAGATGAATCGTTGGCAGGACGAGATGAAGAATCGCGAAAAAGCCAAAGAAGAAGTGGATCGCTTGCTCGAAAAGATCTCCAAAGAAGGAATGAATTCCCTGAACAGAAAAGAGAAGAAATTCCTAAAGGATGCCTCCACTAAGTATTACGATCCGAGCCAATAGGGATCGCAAAGCGTCTTACTTTATATAACCCACATACAAAGCCCCAACTTCTCCCAAGCCCAACCTTTCTAGCAAAGTAAAGATCTGAATCTTCTTCTTATTCATCCAATGGAAGGATGTATTGGTATCCTACACGGATCCCCCTGTCGTAGGTATTGCCTTCCCTTAAGCCGTACAACCCGCTGATCGATACACGAGAATTCTCACCTAAAAGGATCTGCACTCCGGGATGCAGATTGAAAGCGTCGGATCTCTGTGCGATGGTTCCTTCCACTGCGGAACGGTATGTCGTCTCCAGCAAGAGGATCAAATGCCAATCCGTTTCGTAGGAAAGAGTGGCTCCCGCTTCCATATATCGATAATGCTTTTCCTGGACCGGATCCTGTAGATGCGAATCCGCTTCTCTTTCATAGAGACCGTAAGCCTGGAATTTAGTCTTACCGAAATCCAAGGCAAACCCAACCTGAGGTCGGAGTAAAAGCCAATTCGGATTTCTCTCGCCGGTCCAGGGCTGGGAAACTGCAGGACCATACACGCTCACTCCCGCGCCTAAGGAAAGGATCCCGAATCTGTAAAAGGATTTGAGCCCTGCCCTCCATCTGTCCCAACCACTCCAGGAAGTTGCCTTCGTAGCATACTGATCTGTATATCCATATCCTCCGGAGACTGAGAAATAATTCCCCAACTTCACTTCTCCAGTTAGAGTTGCGGTCCGAGTCCTTTCGTAATCGGGTGACTTGCTGTATTCTGCACCGTCCGCATTCATTACGATTATATTATACACTCCGATTGCTTGTCCCCAAACCGGATAAGGTAGATACGCATTTTTGCCGGAAGAAACGAAAGAAGGTGCAGCGAGTATTTCTCCCGCTAAGAAGAAGGAGAACAGGACAAGACCGATCCGTATGTAGTATAAGGATCTCATACTACATGTATTCCAACCAGAACTCAGGTAATGTTAACTTCAGATAATCGCGAACGCGCTCCGAGAGAATACCGTATCCTTCCGGAGTCAAATGCCCTCCGTCCAAGAGCATCTCAGGTTGGATCAGATCTTCCGGATCCACTCTTGGAATGAAGTTCACCTTAGACTTCATCTCCACATTGATCATACTCGCCGCTTCCACAGGCCAAGGAAGTCTCACGTTCCAAGTGTTCAAAGCGATGATATAGTCGCAGTGGTTTCTCAGTATACCTATGGTCTGGACCTGGCGACCGACCGTTGCCTGGACCTCTTCCCAAGTAGGCTCATAGTTATTCAGGAAATCGTTCACTCCACCGTTCAACATACATGCTCGATAATGACTAGTATTGTTTATAGCGGCACTTTGGATCTCTATCGTGCTACGGACAGGAAAGGCTACTTTGTAGGTTTGAAAGTCGGAAAACTGGTCTTCCACCGGCCAAAAGGCGGAAATACTATCCCCGAATAATGCGAAGGTCGGTTTATATAATTTGTTACTCTTAGAATCCTTTTCACCTGGGCTGGTGCAATAGGATAGAAAGACCACGAGAAGTATGGCTAAGGTTTTTCCCGCGGTTTGCAAATAGAGACCGGAGTCCGAATGCTGATTCGAGAATAGATCTTTTGTATTTATACGATCTATATTCATTTTTTTTAATTCTCTATTTTTATGACAGCGGAAACTCTGAGTAAGTTTCCATTTTTCTAAAAACCGTAAACTTCAAGTTAACTTGAAGTTATCTAGACCGAAGTCCCTACATAACGTAGCAAAAACAAACCCTAGTATATTATATTTATTTAATACAAAAATGGAACGCAGTCCAAGAATCTCATTCCATGAAGGCTAAAAATTCCTGATCTTTTCTATAAGTGGAAAGCAGTCTAATGGATATAAGGATGAGTAAGCCTCGGAGGTTTCGTATTACTCAACTTTCGTGCGAGATCCTTCTTAGAAAAGCCCACCGAAAGATTTAAAACCCTTGGACGAATGGAGCTTGTACCGTAGTTTGGCTCTATCCATGCGGACCTTCTTACTGAACCAAAGGGCGATCCGAACCCCGTATTATAATTTAGCCTTAGAAGAAGCTCTGGCCCTTCAATTGGTTTCCCATGGATTAGTGGGCGGTTTGCGTTTTTGGGAAGGACCGCGTTCTATTATCCTAGGTCTTTCCGAAAGACCGGAGATCTGTGCGGGTACAGAAAATCTCAGCGCCTTCTTATCCGAGTTCCAAACGAGACCGTTGCTTAAAAAACCTTCTTCGCGAGATCCTATATATATTTCGCGAAGAGCAAGCGGCGGTGGGACAGTGGTCCATGAGCCGAATTGGAATTTGAATTTTAGTCTGTTCGTATCTCTAAAGGCGAAACCTGAATTATATCCTGTTTCCGGTTCTTATCAAATTTTTTTAGGACTGATCTCTTCCGCATTGAATCGCCAAGGACTTTCGACGAAATGCAAGGGTAAGTCCGACCTTGCCATGGAAACTTCTCCCGATCATTGGAAGAAGATCTCGGGGAATGCTCAGTTCCGCAAGAGAGACTGCATCGTCCAGCACGGCACTCTAATATTGGACCCCAGGCTCATTCCCCTTGTAGTCGATCTACTACCCCATCCTCCGGAGGAACCGGATTATAGGAAAGGAAGGGCTCACGATCTCTTTGTGACTTCCCTTCCTTCTTCTTTTTCTCCCGGAAAATTCAAAGAGGACCTTTCCCTTTTATTTGCGGATTATATGGGGGTTGAAAACCTGGGTACGGGGGCTGATCCTTCCTTCTTACAAGCAGTTCGTAAGGATGCAAATCGCCTATTTCAGGATAAATACGCAAACGTGCGCTATATTCTGGGAGAATGATCCCAAAACCAAACCGAGGAACCGATGAAATACCTTCCCCAACAAGATCCCGAAATTTTCCAAGCTTTGAAAGCAGAGGACCAAAGACAGGACGAGAACCTGGAAATGATCGCCTCCGAGAACTTCGTATCCCAAGCGGTTTTGGAGGCATACGGCTCCACTCTCACAAACAAGTATGCCGAAGGTTATCCGGGCAAAAGATATTATAACGGCTGCGTGAACGCCGATCGAGTGGAATCCTTGGCGATCGAAAGAGCCAAGAAATTATTCGGTGCGGAATACGCAAACGTCCAACCTCACTCCGGCGCACAGGCAAATATGGCGATCTTCCTTGCTGCCATGGAACCGGGAGATTCCTTCCTGGGAATGAACCTGGCCCACGGAGGTCACCTATCCCACGGTTCTCCGGTGAACATCAGCGGAAAATATTATAAGCCGATCCCCTACGGAGTGGATCCTAAAACAGAAACCATTGATTATTCCGCCTTGGCAGCACTTGCAAAAGAGCATAAACCTAAGTTGATCCTCGCAGGCGCTTCTGCCTATTCCAGAATCATCGACTTTGATAAGTTTGCCGAGATCGCGAAAAGCGTAGGTGCAAAACTCATGGCGGATATTGCGCATATCTCCGGTCTGGTTGCTACAGGATATCATCCTTCTCCTATTCCTAGTTTCGATTACGTGACCACCACCACTCATAAGACCTTAAGAGGTCCGAGAGGAGGATTAATTCTTTCTAAATTAGAAAATGAGAAAATATTGAATTCAAGGGTATTCCCTGGGATCCAAGGTGGCCCCTTGATGCACGTTATCGCTGCCAAAGCGGTTTCATTCGGAGAGGCATTAAGCCCGGACTATAAGAAATACATAGAAACAGTAATTGCGAACGCTAAGACCCTCGCAGAAGTCTTCATGAAGAGAGGCTTTAGAGTGGTGAGCGGTGGCACGGACAATCACCTGATCTTGTTAGATGTATCCGTAAAAGGTCTGACCGGTGCAAAGGCCGCAGACGGACTCGACGAAGTGGGAATTACGGTAAACAAGAACGCCATCCCATTCGATCAGAATCCTCCTGCTGTCGCTTCCGGGATCCGTTTGGGAACTCCGGCATTGACTACCAGAGGCTTAAAACCTGCGGATATTGAAAAGGTAGCGAACCTGATCTCCGACTTCTTGGACAATCCGGACGACGAAAAGACCAAGGAGAAAGTGAAAGGTGGAGTGAGAGAACTCACTCAACAATTCCCAATGACCCATTTCCGTTTGGAGTAAGATCCGACATCTCTCCGGTCGAAAGGCCGGAGAACCGTTCTGAACCGCGAGAAACCTCTTGACGGTTCTTTCCTTATATTTATTATTTTTCGCATGTTTCTTCTAGGCCAGGACTCTGGCGAGCCTATCCTGATTTGGCCTGAATTCTCTTGGAATTCCGTAATCAACGGAACTATCTTCCTTGTCGCAGTATTATTAACAGCCTATTTAGTACAACGTTATATACGTCGTAAGAATTCCCTTTCCAAAGAGTACAAGAATAGGATATTAACCAAGCTCCAGTTGCATAAATTCCATTCCAAGGATATACCTCTCTTTCATTCCTTTCTGGACCAAGTATCCGATACGGATCTGAGACGACTGGCTGAGGATCCAGCTTGGTATAGAAGGTATTTTCTTCCTGAATTTCTACAGTTTTTAGCAGACCAAAGCAATCGTCCCGCTTGGAAGGACATTCTAACCATTCATTCCCTGGATCATTTGATAGAAGATCACAAAGGGCATCCGAAAAATTTTATAACGGCAATCTTAAAAACCGATTCCGAAGAGATCTTTCCTGCTCTTATAAAGTCCCAAGAATTAGATGCGAATTCGCTTCACAAAGAATTAAAGGCAGTGATCTATACGAAAAAGGGAAACTCTCCCCTCTCACTTTCTAGATATGGTAAGATACAAGTATTAATCCCCAATGAAAGCAAGAGATGGTTTCGTTCAGAAGCGATCCTTATTTCCCAAGAAGGAAACAGTTTGAACCTACAGATACAAACTTCTCCCGAATTGGATCCAAAGATAGACGAAGACTGGACGGATACAGTAAAGGCAAATTCAATATGGAAAGATCCTGCAGTTCCTGAAGAATATAAGAATAGCTTATTACAGATCCTCGAATATTCCGGGCTGAATGCAAGCCACCAAGGAGAGATCGTGCGATTAGTCGGGATATTCAAAGAACATCCAGGCTTATTACGCAGACAACATAAAGAAGAAGATTATAAAATACTAATTCATTTGTACAAGGCCTGCTTTATCAAATTCCGCGCTCATAAAGCAAGCGTTCCGAAATCGGTGCTCCTTTTTTTATATTATTTCTTTTTGGATGAGGAGCTTTTTCCGGCGAAAAGAATAAAGGAACTCGAAAATGCCATAAGTAATTTTCAATCCTCTATCTCGGATCTACAATATTCAGAAGCAAAATTTTCCATTCACTTTTTTCCGGACTGGTTAAATCTGATCTTAGCGGGCAAGAAAAAACCTTCTAAAAACCAATTAGGGCAAAGTTATGAACAGGCAAAAAAATCGGAACTTCGCTGGAACCAAACTCTCGAAGAAGAGAATCTGCAAAATAAAGAATATCTTTCCCATATCCTTGACTGGGAATTGGAAAATCTCCTCTCTCACGGACTTGCAAGCATCTCCTTAAGTCCGAATTTGTCCTATCCAATCTCATCGGAAGATCAATTCTACGGCCTCACAGAAGATAACCTCGCTTTTCCCAACCACATACTAACGCAATCGGAGAAGGTTTTAAAAATAGATCCGAGCCTCTTTCAAAGGCAACTCAACGACATACATTCTCCTAGTCGAGACTTGGAGACTTTCTCAAAAAGAGAAATGTACGCGGATTGTATTCTTTTACCCTATGCAGGAAATCGAGGAATACTCTGGCAAGATTCCGTAGAAGAAAATCAATCCTATTGCAGGATCCTATTTCCCATGATCTTAGGAGAGAAGTTGAACTTAATCGTAACAAAAGTACTAGGTGAATTCCGCTGGGAAACGGAAAGGACATTAAGAGGCAACAAATGGAAGGAGCCGACCCCCGCCTCAATTACATCGGAGTATTTCGATTATATAGAAAACTTCAGAAGAAACCCACATCTGACCGTTGAAGCTAAGAAAAGAGTGGAACAGCAATGGGAAAAAACCGGAAAGAATATCAAGGATATGTTTAGTATCGATTATGCAAATTGGATTCTTATGGAAGCTGAAGGTAAGCCCAGGCTGAATCGGATAGCCAGAGAGATACTTAGCCGCTTTGTTCCAATCCAAATAAAACCGACGCCATAATTCCGTTCTATCTCCTCTCATTCTCCTTTAAGTAAAACTTTCGTTCGATTTAAATATTAGGAAATGAGTTCCCATTATTCATGAGTTCTATCTTATGGCACCCATCTAACTCAAAACACCCATATAAAAACGTTTTGTAGTGAGATAGGATTGGGAAATTGAAATTTTTATTTGCGAAGCAGGACCAAGAAGTATCTGCGCTCAACGGCCTACGTGCGTTCTCCATTTTCTTGGTGATCTTCTACCATTTCTGGCATAACGTAAATCAGAACCATCTCCTTCGATTGGACGAAGAGTTAGTTTCAAACCTTCTGTACAACCTAAGAAGCGGTGTGGACCTGTTCTTTATCCTAAGCGGCTATCTGATCTATGGCGGCATCTTAAAGGAAAAAGAGCAGAACGGTTCTTTTGACGTAAAGCGGTTCTATTTGAAGCGGACCCTTCGGATCATGCCCGCCTATTATTTCTGTCTTTTCATAACTTATCTGTACGCAAAAAGTATGTTAGGTTACTATAATCAGTTTCCCAGCCTAAATGAAACACAATTGGCGGCCAAGGAAGTTGCCTTAAATAACCTTGCCTATTCCTGGACCGATATATTCTATATTTCTAATTATTTTGACTACAGACTATTCCAGTTCGGCTGGTCTCTTTCCATAGAGGAGCAATTCTATTTGGTGATTCCGAGTCTATGCTTGCTTCTTCTTTTTAAGGTCAGAGAGGAAACGAGAAGGATTCTGATCCTAATTTTATTCTTCCTTCCGATGATCGTTAGGGCCTTGTATTATCTGATCGAAATGCCGACCGAGTCGGTTTATATACAAACTGAAACGAGATTTGACACGATCGTGGTCGGAATGTTGATCGCAGAATTTGTCTCTTGGAAGCCTTCCTTCTTCCAAGAAAGAAGACTTTCTGTCCGATTCTCTTTAAGTCTAATCTCCTTGGTCTTTCTCTCCTTGGCCTTCTTGACGGACAGAAAAGGGCTTGGAGTTATATTCAATTTTACTTATTTTCATTTGGGGTATTCTGCGGCCTTTCTGCTTGCACTTACACAAGGAAGTATTTGGAACAAGTTTTTAGGCCTTTCCATCTTTCGTCCGTTCGCTCGTATCAGTTATACGATGTATCTATGGCATATTCCTTGTACGGCGATGGCTTTGAAGATATTCTTGGGAACTAAACCACCCGAACAATTGGAATGGCCCATATTTATCGCTGCAGGATTTTTTGCTATCCTAGTCAGCTTTCTGATCTGTATTCCGATCTTCTATCTGACCGAGCGTCCTTTCTTGGCCTTAAGGGATTTTATTCTGAAGAAAGCGGAGAAGTCTCCACTCCCTCGATTAGATCACTCCCTTGAGCTCCATTAGGATCAGGACTACAGCGGAAATAAATCCGACCAGAAAGCAACGATAGCTCCAACGTAGATATTTATATTTTCTGAAATACAAGGACTTGCCCATTTGATAGAGATCCCTAGTCAAAGCCTCGTATACGAATGAGTCTTGGTTCACGATCAATTCCATCTGTTTCATGAAATCTGGCTCAGTTCCTGGTGCAAAATTCCCAAAGAAGAGAGGGTTTGAACTTCCGTTCTTTTTCTGTTTGATGGTGGGCATTACTGCAAAGATCGCTAGAGTAGCTGCAATTACTATGAACACCATAAGTGTCATAAGCCCGACCCTATAGGTAGGCTTCTGCACATAACCGAGAGAGAGGGAAAGTATTACGAAGGAAGCAGCGATCAGTATATTCGCCTTCTGATCCGCCATCATACTCAGCTGGGAATGATGTTGGTGGATTGTCCGGAAAAGATAATCCACAGAGGATCTGGCGTGAACGTTTTTAAAATAATCGGATTCCATTCAATCCAATGACCCACTCGGATTATTTTCGACAAGACATAATTTGCTTTCCTCTACTTGGGTCGAGGCGCTCAAAACACTTTACATAATTTCACTTATCATATATATAGTATTTATGGATCTAAATCCGATGGAAGGCTTCAGAGAGGATCTCTATCGTCCCGTTTTAGGATGGAACAGAAATAGCCTAGGACTTCTTACAGGAAGAGAGGGCATCTATCGTTTGGCTCTTCGCTGGGAATACGCATTTGCAGTCTCAGGTTTCCAAGTATTCAATTTGGACTGTGCCATTCGTTTCGATCCATTCATTATCACTGAAGAAACAAGAAAGAGGAGAGTCTCTCCCGAAGCCCTTTTAGAAAAAATACTCATCCAAAGGGCATTCACTCCCTATCAGATCCTGGACTCTCTTAAGAATATATCTACATTCAAAAAAGAGAATACGATTTATTTTATCTTAGCTCCTTGCAAACAATTCTTCGATGGGGATGTCCAGGACGACGAGGGAAAATTCCTTTTAGAAAAACTAGTATTGATCCTGGAATTCATGCGCTCTCAAAGGATCCCCATGATAGTGGTGGAGTCCACTCGCTATACCCATCCCACATTCCAAGCTATCTTTCCAAAATTAGTGGAGCTCTCCGACGACCTTTGGGAGCTCAGAGTGGTAGAAGGCCATTCCTATTTGAAGATCAGAAAAACCAAAACCGCACCCGAGATCTCCGCGGGCGCGTTAGGAGGACAATCATGGGTAGAACGGTAATTCCCTATTCCAGACAAATGCAGTATGTGGAATCCAGCTTAGGACAGTTCAGAAGAGGACTCCGAAAACCGGACCAAGAGGTCTTTGACGAATTGATACGAGTGGCCAAGTTGCAGGTCCAAGCAGGAGTCATGGCTTCTTCTCCTTATCCGATAGACACTATGCTCCTGACCATGATGATCGATCTCAAGAAAGAGATCTTTCGACTCAAAAAAGAGTTAGAGAGCCTTAGAGAATAAATTGGACCTCCAGACAATAAAGGGCCATTTATTCGACGTATACCACGCGGAGGATACCGTTTATCTCTGGCTAAAGGACGAAGAAGGAAGGCCCCTTCTTTTCTTGGATAAATTCTATCCGGTCATTTATGCGAAGGGAGAGCAATCCCTCTTAAGCAAATTACTAAAGCGTCTCTATGAACTGGACGCGATCCACGACAAAGAACCTCCTCAATATGTAAGTAGAAAACTATTTTACGAAAATGAGATAGTCCCGGTCTTACGGATCGTTATCTCGCGCCCTTCCGTCTTACCCAAGATCAGTCGTAAACTCTACGCACTCTACGGTAAATTCGATATCTATCATTCCGATATGGATCTTCCTACAAGCTATATGTTCCAAAACGGGATCTTTCCTCTATGCGAGATGGAGATCGATTATAGAGAAGATCCCGGGGGAAGAAGGGTGATCGAGATCAGATCCGATGATTCTCCTCAGACCCTCGAATACAAGGTCCCGGAATTCAAGACCATGTATCTGGAATTAAAAAAAAGCCATAGGATAGGCTTCGAATCCAATCCGTTGGTCATACGCACAAAGACGGATTACCACGAGATCCTGAGCAAAGACCCGAGAGATCTATTAGAAAAACTAGATATTCTTCTGAGAATGGAGGATCCGGACATCATCCTTTCCAGGCATGGAGACCAGGTGATCTTTCCGTATTTATTCTCTCAAGCACAGAAGTTAGGATTTCTTCCGGCATTGGACCGAGATAGATCCACTCCTATCCGTAGACATATAACCACCAAGGGAACTAGCTACTTCACCTATGGGAATATAGTATTTCGTGCTCCTTCTTATCCTCTATTCGGAAGATGGCATATAGATTCTAAGAATAGTTTCGTATACAAGGAGGCGGATCTTTTGGGAATTGTGGAGCTCGCCAGACTTTCTAGACTTCCTATGCAGAAGATGGCGAGAGCTTCTACAGGCAAGGCCCTTACTTATATTGAAATGGATGTGGCCTTGAGAGAAGGATACCTGGTCCCCTGGCAGAAGAGCGCAGTAGAAGCGCCCAAGACGGCTCTTCAGCTTCTGGAAGCGGATAAGGGAGGGTTGGTCTTCCAACCGAATATCTCCGAAGGCAAGACAGCGGAGAATGTAGCCCAATTGGACTTTGCCCAAATGTATCCAAGCATCATGGCCAATCATAATATTTCTCCCGAATGCGTGAATTGTATGTGCTGTGGCCCAGGCTCCGATGTGAATATCGTTCCGGATATAGGATATCGTATATGCAAAAAACGTAAAGGGATCGTTTCGATGGCGCTCGAACACGTATTATTCAGAAGAGCTCATTATAAACGACGTTCCAAGATCACGAGTGGGGACGAATTAGAAGCGTATAATGCAAAGCAAGCCAGTTTAAAATGGATGCTTGTAACCTCCTTCGGATACCTGGGGTACAGGAATGCAAAATTCGGAAGATTGGAAAGCCATGAGAGCGTAAACGCATTCGGGAGAGAAAAGCTTCTACTCGCAAAAGAGACCTCGGAAAAATTCGGATACGAGTTCGTGCATGCGATCACGGATAGTATCTTCATTAAGAAACCGGGTTCCCTTCCCTTCTCTCAAGAAGAACTGGACCTTCTGTGTATGGAGATAGAAAAAATTACCGGCATCAAGATGGAAGTGGATGGGGTCTATACCTGGCTCTTATTTCCTCCTTCCAGTCAGGATAGAGAGATGCCTGTGGCCAATCGATACATGGGCAGATTCCAATCCGGGAAACTGAAATGCAGAGGAATAGGAGCAAGAAGAAAGGACCTTCCCTTGTTTGTCCGAAGAGTCCAAGAGGAAATGTTGGAATGGATGAGAAGTAAAGTAAGCATCCGCGACTTGCAGGAAGCGGAAAGCGAGATCCTTTCCATGTATTACTTATACGACTCCAAGCTGAGAAGAGGAGAGATCCCACCTGAGGATCTGCTCTTACTCAAATCCAGCTCCAAGGAATTAGAAGAATATGAGGTCATGGGAGCCACTGCACTTTCCATGATGAAATTGAAAGACATGGGAATGGATGTGCAGGCGGGAGAAAAACTCAAGTATATAGTAGTCAACAGAAAGGCAAAGAACGCTGACAAAAGATATATGCCGGAAGAAGAACTGCAACTCCATCCGGAGAGAGTAAAGAAAGGGATCGATCTAGAATATTATAGAAAATTACTAGTCTCGGCCTTTCGGGAGATCTGGCTGGAGTTCGCCTCTTTCAAGGACTTCGATGCATTGATCGATCCTCAAGGGAGATTCGATTTTTAGGATCAGAGAGCGCCCTTGCTCATTAATTCTAAATTCTTAATATATCTTTCTCTTTCACCGGGGTTATCAGACTTACTCTTGAATTCCAATCCCATGAAAAGTTGATTATCCGCATCCTTGCCCCACCATCTAACGATCCCAAAAACAGTCAAAGGTGCCTGCATCTTAAAAAGAACGTCGAAAACGAACTCTTCCTGTTTTGGCAGTGTCTCCACCAAATTCGGATCATGTATCTTGACTTTGATTCCTTGCGCGGAAGCATCCAAAACTGTGAACTTTTCCGTGGTCTTGATGGTATTGGATTCCTTGATCCGATCTACAACCTCCTTAGAAAGTCTTCCTAACTCTGCCAGATACTCTGAGGTCAATTTCTTATCCCTGCTTTGGATCCAAATATAACCGATTGGGATCAACTCATCCGCATGATTCTTGTAAATAATGGGACGGATCAGCTCCGATACGATCTTTTGGTCCTTGAATTTGCGGATCGCAGAAGGAACATCATCATCAATATCCTTGGAATAGTTCATTCTATCCGGTTCATTAGAAGTATAACAAGAAGGGTCTTGAGTATCCTCTATCAGTAAGGATTTTCGAGTACGTTTTGCAAGTTCAAACTTTCGGTCCAGACCGGGCTTGAACGCATCGATCACAATCGAGTCTTGGCTGTTCTTCTTGAGACGGTTCTTATAATCGTCGAAATTAACCTTCACCAAAGTCGGGACAGTGAACATATTCGCATCTATTACCGTCTTGGAAGAAACGATATTAGTAACGAAAGTCTTTCCGTTCGGAACAGGAACCCTTAAAGACTCCCTGCTCTTCTTCGCGATCGCAAGTCTCTCCACCTTGAATAGATACAGATCTTTTTCGATCTTCTGCAGAAGCATGCAGTCCAGTTCAATGTATTTTGCAAGGATCTTGAAAAAGGAAATATGCTTTTCCGAAGCCTCATCCATTCCCTCCGGGATACGGACCACCACTCTCTCCTCTTCACTCATGTACTTCTTGATGATAGCCTTTTTTTCGAAGGGAATCATCTTGAAAGTAAGTTCCTGCTCTAACAGATATTTAGTAATAACGTGGTTTTTCTGTTCCTTAGCGGCGATATAATCCAGTGCTCTTGAATTCTTTTCGAAATATTGCATAACTCGTCGATGTCGTTTAATAAAAATAAAGATTTGATATAGAAATAACTGACTCGCAGTTTACGCAAAGAATGTCTTTCGTTTTTGCTTCTTTGCTGGAAAATTCCGGATTTTAAAGAAAAAAATTTCCTCCGACCCGTAATGTGGAAAATCTGGCAAGAATTTGACAAATCCCTAAAATGAGGGACAGGAGAGGTTCGAACGTAAGACGCTTATTCCCTTTGGAATAGATTTGCTTTAACGGAGGAAGAAAAGACGTTTCTCTAATTGTTCCATATCGATCCGAGAGAAACTATCATTTCAAATTGGCGATATAATTGCTCAGGTCGGAACCGATCCGAGCAGCGCCTGCTTCAAATACGATAGACGGGTTTGTCCGCAATACCGGACTGAACATCCCTAGACAGGTTAAACTTCCGATCCCGCATTCCTTCGGATTAGGAGGCATCCAAAGAGCCCTCCATACGGAGTAATTATTGTCGTATTGGAATTCTTTCAGTAAATTTAGGTTTTTATCATATACTCGAACGACTGTGTTCGCTTCGTATGCTTCGTACGAAGGAAGTATCCCCAGGGTCACGACACTCAAAAGGCTGGAGAAAACAGTAACGAAACCGAGAGCTACGTTCCTTGGCTTTTCGAAAACCGGAGCATGCAAACCCACTATATAATAATCGTAGGGCAGATTACGCAAGGCATAGGAATATCCGTCCGGCCCCTTATTGATCTCCAGGAACTTTTCCAGTTCCTTGATCCCAGTAGGGCCGGTAACGCTCAAATAAGAACGGGCAAATCCCATCACCTTCTCCTGAGAGATATCTTTTCTCAGGCCGTTCGGCTTATTCTCCCCTGGGATCGGAAAACTGCCGGCAATCGGTTCTTTCAAAGTTCGGGAATCCGGTTCTGCCACCGCCTCAAAGTCCACACGTCCGTCCGGATTCTTATGCTTAGTAGATTTGAATGTATTGAAACCAAGATATGCGATCTTGAATTTCTTAAATACCTGTTGAGAAGGCGGCGGCTCAGTATCCAAACGATTCACTGAATAACGAGAAGCGCAGGAATTGGAAATTAGGATCGCAAAGAGTAGAAAGAAAATCCGGATCTTCATTTTCGCTGATATTCTAAGAGTCTCCTCTCCCGCTTGGCTACCATAAAAAAAATCCCCCAACGAGGAATTCCTCGAAGGGGGTTCTTGAATCTATTGAAACGGATAAAAGAACTTTGCTTTCTTACTTCTTCAGTTCGGGAGCAAGGTCTGCCAAAGGAACCTTGTCCTTAGGAAGATTTTTATACGAGTCGAATTCGTATCCGTTAGCGGAAGTAGTTTTGGAACCTTCTTCTACTTTATCCGGATCCTTATGATTATAATGGTCTCTGTCTTCCTTGTCGAAGAAAGGCTTATAGTCGCTGCGATATGCCCACTTGAATACTGAATCCGCAGGATCCTGTCCTACAACCAAACAAGAAGGATTGATCCATCCTTCGTTCTTTTCAGTCTTCACGCGAACCAAGTTCTTAGCTACATAGTAATGGTTTCTGTAATCGTAAACCTTGACTACGGTTCCGATGGCAACCTTCTCGATAACCACTGGGCTAACTAAGTCGTCGGAAACGATCGCAACCTTAGGATCGATCACACCCTTCTCTATAGTAGGGCAGTTAATATTCCCTACAACCTGAGCGGTGTTGGAACAAGCCCCCGCGAAGAGGCTTAGAATTCCAAGGATCGTTATATTCAATATTACTTTTTTCATGATCCTTTCCTTATTGATGATGGTGCAGACATTCGTCCAATCTCGGGTCACCGACCGGAATTAGAGGAGCCTTCTCCAATCTTTTCAGAACTACGAATGAGAAGAGTCCAATAACTCCCACAGTGGTTCCTAAAGTTACGAGGAGTCCTCCCCAAGAGAAATCAACGAAGTTAGATGGATATACTAACCAGAAGATCTCTACTACTTGTACGAAGATGATCCAAAGAGCGACTTTCAATAAGAAGTCTATGTTTCTCTTGTTCGGACGGTTCAAAAGAAGAAGGAATGGAACCACGAATTTGATCAAAGGAAGAAGAAGGGTAAGATACTCCCATCCTCCAGTCAGCCTTTGCTCATAGAAGAAAGTTTCTTCTGGGATGTTCGCATACCAGATTAACATGAACTGAGAGAATCCTACGTAAGCCCAGAAAACGGTGAAACCTAACATGAACTTTCCTAAGTCATGGATATGATTTTCGTTCACTAAGTTTCCGAGAAATCCCTTCTTCTTGAGGTAATAAGCTGCAACCACTAAGGAAGAAAGTCCCGCTTGGTAAGCTCCAGCAAAGCAATACACTCCGAACATGGTTGAGAACCAGTGAGGAGTCAAAGACATGATGAGCTCGATAGAAGCCAAGGAGAAGGAAAGAGCGAAGAATATGATGTATCCGCCCGCCAACTTAGCGTTGAACTGGGTATGTTTCACATCCTTATCTGTATCCTGAGCAACGGACTGCTTATAGAAGGTGAATCCGAAAACGGACCAAGCGATGCTAAGAACCACGAGTATTGTGCTGAAGAATCCCATGTTTAACAAAGGCTTCTTGTGTTGGAGCAAATGATCTTCCGCAACCGCTTCCGCATGAGACCACTCATATAGATCGTGAGCGCCCAGGATCAAAGCAAGTAAGAGGACTCCCGCTACTGGCAAGAAGGTTCCGTAAGCCTCGGAGATACGTCTAACGGTTACCGGCCAATGCGCACCGGTGATATGTCCGAGAGAGGTAAAAAAGATCCCTGCTAAGGAAATTCCTAAAATGAAGAAAGTTCCCACGAGGTATGCGGACCAAGCCGGATTAGAATGCCCGCCTTCGTGACGCAGATTTTCATGTCCAAGACCGAATGCGGCAATTCCCAAACTCGCTAAGCCAACGAGGATCATTCCGACCAGAGCGTTTCTGGTCTTGGAATCGAGCTTAAAGTTGATGAGGTTTTGTTCTACCTTAACTTCCATTATTTCGTAGCCGTTCCCTTATTGGTCTTGTTGTCGTATTCTTGTAGTTTACGAACATATAATATAATTTTCCAACGATCCTCAGGAGTAACTTGGGATGCATAGCTATTCATCCTTCCCTTACCCTCGGTGATGATATGGTAGATCTGTCCGTCGGAATAACCTTTAGCCACCGCAGAAGTCAGAGCCGCCATAGGGGACCCATCCGCCTGGACCGCATTTAAGCGAGGAGCAGGACCTACAACCGGACCGTTTCCTTGGCCTCTTACGCCATGGCAAGGGCTGCAATAGGTTTGGTATTTGTCTTCTCCGCGTTTCAGAGTAGCCAGATCCCCTTTGAAAGGATTTGCTAAGCCCTTGTTCGGAAGTTGATCCAAAGCCTTGTCCCAATTCTTGTATTCGTACGGATAATATCCTACGGGAACCGCTCCCACTGGTGGGAGACGAACCGCTTGGTTATTCGGGAAATGTGCGTCCGCTTCTTGTGCCTCTCTCGCGATCGAGTCCGCCATATCCGGCATGTACTCCATAGGAGGGGTCTTAGACTCGCAGTTCCAAAGAAGGACAGCCGCGAGAGAAAGAGCAGAAATTCTTTGCAGTGAAATCATCAATCTCTCCTATTTCACCGTCTCGACGTGTTTAGAGCCGAGGCCTTTGATAAAATCAGTAACGCCACTTTCGGAATAATTCGCAGAGTTGGAAGGGATCCAAAGAGCGAATTTGTCCGTAGTGATATCCGGATGTAAAACCTTACGACCGGTTTTAGGTAGCTTGGTCAGAATGAACATAGCAACTGCTGTAGAAACACCCGCCATGAACACAGTGAATTCGAAAGTAATCGGAATGTACGCAAACCAAGCGTTGAAGCTTTTTCCGGAAATATTCAGAGGCCAATCGTACTTATGAGTTAAGTACTGCATGCCGAAACCGGCAACGCATCCGAAAATTCCCATGAAGAAGGTGACCCAAGGCAATCCGGAGCGAGGGAGTCCCATCGCATCGTCTAAGCCGTGAACCGGATACGGAGTAAAGCAATCGAAATTGGTGTACCCTTTATCCTTGGTTTTCTGAGCCGCGTTTATGATCTCTGCAGGAGAATCGAATAAACCGAATACTCCATGCTCAGTCTCTTGGAATGTATGAAACTGTTCTTTCTTAGGAGAATACATTAATGATGACCTCCGTCTTTATGAGGCATTACTGTCTTCACTTCTGCGATCGCAATTACAGGAAGCAATCTACAGAACAGAAGGAATAGGGTGAAGAAGATACCGAAGGTTCCGAGCAACATCATGAAGTCGTAAACTGTCGGAACATACACGTCCCAGCTGGAAGGTAAGAAGTCTCTGTGAAGGGTCATTACGATCACGAAACGTTCAAACCACATTCCTATGTTTACGATGATAGATACTACGAACATCACAGGGATGCTGTTTCTAAGTTTCTTAGACCAGAATACCTGAGGCGCAAACACGTTACAGCTGAACATGATGAAGTAAGCCCAACCGTATGGACCGAATGCACGGTTCACGAAAGTGAATCCTTCGTATTCGTTACCGGAATACCAAGCCATGAAGAACTCGGTAGAGTAAGCAAGACCCACGATCAAACCGGTGACCATGATCACCTTGTTCATGTTCTCCAAGTGTTTCATGGTGATATAGTCTTTGAGTTGGAAGACTTCTCTTGCGATCACCATCAGGGTTACCACCATTGCGAATCCGGAGAAGATCGCTCCAGCCACGAAGTATGGAGGGAAGATAGTAGTGTGCCAACCAGGAACGATCGAAACTGCGAAGTCGAAGGATACGATCGTGTGCACCGAAAGCACCAGAGGAGTAGAAAGAGCCGCGAGGATCATCGCTACGGTTTCTAAGTGAGACCAAGCTTTGTTGGAACCCACCCAACCGAAGGAAAGGATATCGTAGACAGCTTTACGGACCTTGCCGGTGGCACGGTCGCGAACCGCAGCGATATCAGGAATAAGTCCGATGTACCAGAAAACCAAGGAGATGGTCAAGTAGGTAGACACCGCGAAAGTATCCCAGATCAGAGGAGATCTGAAGTTTACCCAAAGAGGTCCTCTTTCATTCGGATAAGGGAATAACCAGTAACCCATCCAAGGACGTCCGATGTGGATGATCAGCGTGGATGCCGCAGTTAATACCGCGAAGATGGTCATCGCTTCCGCGGCACGGTTAATACCGGTTCTCCACTCTTGGCGGAACAGATAAAGAACCGCAGAGATCAGAGTTCCAGCGTGACCGATACCGATCCAGAACACGAAGTTAACGATGAAGAATCCCCAACCTACAGGATTGTTGATCCCGAGGATATAAAGACCTTCGTAAACCAGGTATCCGATGATACCCAGATCGATTACGGTAATGGTAAGCGCGAGTAAGAAAGCTTTCCACCATAAGGAAGTGGGGAACGCCTCTACCGGCTTAAGGATATCCACCGTCACGTCACGAACGGATTTACCTCCGGTGACCAGGGGCTGGATATCCAGGGCTTCTTTGATTGCGTTAGGTATAGACATAGCGCTTCGTTATACTCCGGATTAAATCTTGGCTCTGACCCTGGTCAAGTAAGCGACCGAAGGACCGACGTTTAGGTATTCGAGTAAGCGATAGGATCTTGGACCGCTGCTGAGTTTAGCAACTTCGGATTCTTTATCATTGATATTACCGAAGCTGATCGCATCAGCCGCACAGCTTTGCTGACAAGCAGTCTTGAGTTCGCCATCTTTCAGAGTGCGGCCCTCATTCTTAGCTTGGATCTTTTTCTCCGCGATACGAGAAGAACAGAAGGTACATTTTTCCATGACCCCGCGGCCACGAACTGTAACTTCAGGATTCAATCCCAGATATCTAGGAGCCTTTCCGCCTTTTTGAGCACCGGTCTCGTTATACCAGTGTTGCGCCCAGTTGTAGCGACGAACCTTGTAAGGACAGTTGTTGGAACAATATCTGGTCCCTACGCAACGGTTGTACACCATATCGTTCGTTCCTTCCGAGCCGTGAACGGTTGCAGCAACAGGACAAACAGTCTCGCAAGGAGCGTTTTCGCAATGTTGGCACATCACAGGTTGGTGAGCGATTTGCATATCTTCAGCGTTATCAGGGTTGCCGATATAGTAACGGTCGATACGAATCCAATGCATCTCACGACCCACTCGGACCTCGTCTCTTCCTACCACAGGAATATTGTTCTCCACTTGGCAAGCGATCACGCAAGAAGCGCAACCGGTGCAAGCGGTAAGGTCTATGCTCATTCCCCAGCGATAACCAGGATATTCGTGAACCGGGTTGGCTCCTACAGCATATACCATCTGACCATTTTTCTTGATCTTAGGGATTTCGGATTCTTTAACACCAGCAGCCGGATCCTTACGATACTCGTCGATCGTAGTGGATTGGATAAGAGGTCTCTCTTCGTAACCGAAGCCTGGAGACATCATGTGGTGGTGCTGGGTGCAAGCGAGCTTGTAAGTCTTACCCGTCTTCTCGATAGAAGATACACTGATACCGGAATATACACCGTTTTCAGCTAACGTGTAAGCATTCTTTCCTACTCCGTTCGCAATCGTTCCCGCAGCAGTTCTACCGTAACCGATCGCGATACCGATCGCATCCTTATGCATTCCTGGCTGGATCTGCGCAGGCAATTCAATGGATTGTTTTGCGGTTTTCAGAACTACAACGTCGTTGGATTGGATCCCCTTCTCTTTTGCAAGAGCAGGAGAAAGAAGAACGTAGTTGTCCCAGGTGACCTTGGTCACTGGATCCGGAAGCTCTTGGAGAAGAGAGTTGTTTGCAGCTCTACCGTCTCCGATGGAGATCTTTTCATACAGAGCGAGTTTCAAGCCTTGAGAAGAAGAAGCTAACTTCTTGATCGCTCCTCGGTTGAAACCTCTTCCGGCACCTGGGGTTTTCTTACGGTTTTCCGCAGAAACAGTGGTTCCGGCTCTGAGAAGATCTTCCCATTTCTGCTTGGAACCAAGTTTTTTGGTCCAAGAGTTCTTTACGTATTCGTAAAATACTTTCTCTCCGCCCAGACTTCCGCCTGCAAAAGCGATCAAGCTGTCCTCGAATGAACGAGTGTCGAATAGAGGACGGATCGCAGGTTGTTGGATGGAGAAGATACCTTTGGTTACTTCTGCGTCTCCCCACGACTCTAAGAAATGGGTAGTAGAAGCCAGATAGTTGGAAGCGAGTGCGGTTTCGTCCGCTCTATCAGTCAAACTAACAACCAGGGCAGCCTTATGAAGGAAATCTTTCCAATGTTCGCCACCTTGGTAAACCAAGTTGGTGTCGTAGAGGAATAGAACTCCTACTTTCGTTTGCTTTAATGCTTCCGTAAGTTTATTCAGGTTCCCGGAATAATCAGCGAGTCCTTCTTTCTTAGGATTTGCGTGATCTACAGTTTTACCGTCGTTCTCCAGAGCGGAGTTCAGGAAGTTCACAAGAACTTGCAGATCTACCGCATCCGCAGTATTCGCGGAAACACCACCGGCAACTACAAGAGACTTGCCCTTGTTTTCCCAGAGAGCTTTTGCGGTTTTCTTGATATTGTCCGCAGAAAGTCCTAACTCGGAAGAGAGACTTGCAAGAGTCGCATTTCCAAGAACATCTTTAGTGTTCGCACCCAGCTCGGAAAGAGCAGCAGCGATCGCCAATGCGAATTTGGATTGGTCTCCTGGACGAATCGGAAGTCTTAGGTCCGCGTTGGAACCGGACATAGTAGGAATAGATTCAGCAGCAGCGAAGAAGTTCACATCTTTCGCTCCGTTTCTCAGGTTCCTTCTCTTAGAAAAATCCTTTTGGTGTTCTTCTGGAGAAAGCCAAGATCCCATGAAATCGCAATCGATGGAAAGGATCGCATTTGCGAGATCGAAATGGTAGTTCGGGACCAATGCTCTTCCGTAAGAAGCGGCCTGTCCTTTGGAAACTGCTTCTTCTGCAGAAGTCAGGGAGATCTCATAATGCTCTCCACCGCCTACCGCTCTCAAGAAGTCTCCGATCAAAGACTTGGTTGCAGGAGAATCCAAAGGCTTAGTAACGATTACTGTCTTGCCTTTGTTCTTGGACAATGCTTCTTGGACTTTCGCGTCCAGGTTTGCCCATGTAGTCTTCTCCGCTTTTCCGCCGGAAATAGATGCAGGATCCTGAGCTCTATCAGGATCATACAGGTCAAAGATAGCAGCCTGTCCCTGAGCGCCTAGGGCACCTTGGGAAACAGGGTGATTCTCATTCCCCTCTAATTTAAGAGGACGACCGTCTTTCGCTTTTACGAGTATCCCCGTTCCGTTATAAACGGTAGCGTAATGATAAGAATGGCCGTGTTTTACGAAATCGAAAGTACCTTCTTCCGTCTTTAGATCCACGTAAGGAACGATCTTCTCTACCGGTTTGCGAACGCAATTGAGGGAAGTCATTGCGACCCCCGCTCCCATCAGTTTAAGGAAGGTTTTACGATCGAATTCGCCAGATTTGATCCTTGCGATGATTGGGTCCGGAGAGGTGAAAAATTCGGAGCGTTGGAGTTCCTTCGTTTCTTTTTCGTTATCACGAAGTTCGAAGGAGAGCCAGTGGGCTTTCTTTTCTTTCTGGAAGTTCTTATTATCCATCTGTTAATGCATTCTCCTGATTATCTGTGACAGGTGGAACAGTCGGTTGGAGCGTTGTTCTCTCGGTGACAGTTCACACAATATCCCATGTTCAGGGATGCGACCTGTTTGACCTTGACCATTTCGGCAACATTGCCATGGCATTGAGAACAATCTACGCCTCTTGATATGTGTCGAGAGTGGTTGAACTGAACATGATCCGGAAGGTCGTGGATCTTAACCCACTCGATCGGCTTCTTGTTCGTGTAACTCTCGGTCAAGAATTTGATATCCGGACTGTTTCTAGCAACAAGAGAGTGACAGTTCATACAAGTAGAAGTGTTCGGAACCGTTGCGTGAGCGCTGGTTTCTACGCCGGTATGGCAATAGCGACAGTCTAACTTGTTATCACCTGCGTGAATCTTGTGATTAAAGGGTATAGGCTGATCCGGAGAGTAGCCTACATATTTGGAGGGAGAAAAAATCAGGTAAGCCACTGCTGCAATAGCAATAAGCGGAACCGAAAGTTTCAAAGCTTTCTTATTCATTCGTGAAAAGTCCCGTGGGTTCCAAAATAAGGTTTGGAACAAGGATTTTGGCTTCGCTTAAAATTGCAAGTAAACGCTCAAAAACGCGCTTGCTTTGGCGATTCTCTTGCGTTTTTCGTTGAGACTTAGTATCAACTAAATGGAATTTACTTTCGACTTATATACAAATTCATAAATCAGGAAACACCAAGAGAAGAAACCTGAATCCACGAGGATAATCTCAGAACGATCGTTCTTTGAGAGAGAAAAACAAAGCTCACCAATTTTCAATTTTGAATGGAAGAAGGAGACGAAAACTAGGATCTCACTCAATTATGCGTCCTTTTATTCGCCTAAGTCTCGCTTTTTCCTTCGCTTTCCTAATAACAATCTCCACTATTGCGAAGAACCCAGAGAGGGAACTCAAGTTCACGAGCTTCAATTCTCTCTTTTTATACGATGAGATCGGGGACAAAAACAAGATCCCCAAAAATAGAAAGAAACGAAATTCCTCCGACTTCGAAGCTCTCCGCAAGACCGCATTGAAAGAAGATCCCGATATCATCGGCTTCCAAGAAATAGAGAACGAGGCTGCTCTCAAGAATATTACGATATCTGAATATAATTGCAAGGCTACGATCACTCCCGGTTATTCCCAAGAAGTCGGACTTTGCTGGAAGAAGAACTTAGGACAACCCAAGTTAAAGGAGATCCAGGAGCTTTCCCTTCGCCCCGGGCTCAGAAAGGGACTCCTGGGAGAATTCCAATTCGGTCCCAATAGGATCTCCGTTCTCGTGGTGCACCTAAAGGCCGGCCATTCTTCTAAAGACAAGCAGGATAGAAGAGGCCAGATCTCGGTTCTCCGAGAGATACTTCCTACGCTGGGAGACTTTGTATTGCTCGGCGACTTTAACGAAAATCTGGGAAGGAACCATTCTCTTTGGAATATCCTCCAAGGAGATCTTCGCCTCCGATCTGCAAACTATAAGATGCAGTCCGATTGCTGGCAGCACAAAGAAGGATTCATCGATTACTTAATTACAAATTTAGAATGGAAGAAAGGAAGCTTTGTGCAAACGAAGTTTTCTTCGGATGATGGGAATTTCGACGGACATCCTCCCGAAGAAGAAGGCCTTTCCGATCATTGCCCCGTGAGCGCGAGTTTGATTGTACGAGGGAATTAGCGGTTCTGAAATAGGTTTGGTTTTGGTAGGCCCCACCCTCTTTGGGTGGGGGCCGGAGCGGAGCGGTGGAATTTTTTCCTACCACAAATTCCCTCCTTAGTCAAGCGACTGTATCACATGTGGGAACTGTTACAAATTACTGAGCTCCGCGTCCCTCCGATCGGATTCCGCACCCTTCACTTTCTTGCAGATCTTAGATCCCGTAAGTCCGAACGAATTTTCATGAAAATATACTTGGTTTAGATAGATCTGTCCGCTTCTCCTCCAGATCTTTCTACCGATCGCTTCCCCATTCTTAAATTTTCCGAAGGTATATAGTTCGCCGCTAGAATACCATTCCCAACTTTCCCCATCGAATTGATCGTTTTTGAACTCATAATGAAATCTACGTTTGCCGTTTTCATGCCAGCCTTTATGGATCCCCTCTTTCCTTCCTCGGGAATAAGTCCTCTCAGAAGCGGTTCGTCCATCCTGATATGTCTCCGTCTCCACACCGTCCCTTAATCCGTTTACGTAATGCGTCCTTCTCGTTACCAAAACGGGTTCCAGATACGTTTCCATGACTCCCGTGAATTTCTCGCCTCGGTGCAGTACATATTTCCCGGAACGAGTCAAATTCGGATCCGTATCTACTACAATCGATTCGTCAGAACAAAACAAATTCAAAAAACATAAAGCGCATAGAATGGAGATGGAATATATCGATCTCATTCGTTCCCATATTCCATTGCATTGATACTTATCGTACGTCCCTTCTCCGTATCTTTTTTGCTTTCCAGGATCTCTTTACGTAGAACGCCGATATCGCGGACCAGTTCCTGCATGGAAGCGTCCATCCTTCCACTATAGACTCCGCGTATCCTACGCTTCTCATCGAGAAGATATACATTCTCGGAATGTAGAAAGTCTTTCGAAGAAAGTCTCTCTGCTGCGGGGGCGTTTTGGGCCGAGTAGGCGTCCGCATTTAAGGATCTTCTCGCGAGCGTATATATCTTCCCCTTATCTCCAGTGACTAATTTCCATCTTTTGTAATGGATATTTTGCTTCTTAGCATATAGGGATAAGAGTTCAGGTGTATCCGCGTCCGGTGCCACAGAAAAAGAGAGAATGACGACATCATTCTGATCCAAAGTCGCACTTTGCACGATCTTTAATTTACTCGTAAGAAGAGGACAGATCCCTTGACAACCAGTAAAGAAGAAGGATACGACGGAAATCTTTCCGTCCAGATCTTTGGACCCGAATGAGGAACTCGCCTGGTCTCGCAAAGAGAATTCTTCCAGACTTCTTGCATCGCTCCAATTCTTTCTGTCCCATTCCGGTCGCATGTCTTTTCCCAAAAAGAAAGGAAGACGATCCGTTCTAAAACTTGCAAAATCCGTAATTTCCTTAGGATACTCGTCCGAGATCTTCTCTTCCTTACAAAATAGGAAGAGAGAACTTATGCTGACGATCGCTATGAATACTCTCATCAATATAGCTTTCCTTTCTCCGATTCAGTAGGTTACGGAACCTTTCGAACCGCGGAAATAGAGTCCGAATACGTATGCAGAATCGTACGAAGCATTTTGTACGTAGTAGCAATAACCCGCACTCGAATTCTCGCTCGGAGAACAAGTAGCAGTATTCGTGTTCGAATCTAATGTCGGATAAGAACTCGCCTGAGTCTTCTTACCGTACACCGGGTATCCGTCCATAGCGATGCCGATCAAAGCAGATTCACTTGTTTGCGCATTTTGAGAGCCGGTGATCGGCCAAGGATCTGTATGCCAATGATACATTCCTCTTGAGTCTGGGTGACCATTCTGATAATCCATCGTAGCATATTCCGTAGCGAGCACATCACCTGGCGCAGCCTGGTTATTATAAAATACGATTCCCCAGATACTGACTCCTACTGGGCCATACGGAGTACTTTGGGTGCTCGACATGTATGTGGAAGTGGCAGGGATCTTAAAGACCACACTTTGGGACTTAATATTATTCGGATTCGCGAAATGGTCCTCAGTAGGACTTACGCTCGTTCCATAACAACAGGCACCACTCGTCGCGGTTGTCGGAAAATTGTTCGCCACATAGCTCGAGGACGAACCGGAATAGTAACCCGATTTAAAAGGGGGAAGATCATTTGTCTCAAAGACGATATCCGTTCCACAAGTATAGATCGTCATGCAATGAAAGTTATTCTGGATCCAAGTCGGAACATCGGAAGCGATCTTGGTAGTACAAGAAGATCCGTTGCTAACCGTTTCCGTGGTATCGACCAAGAAAGTCGAAGGCTCAGGACAAGAATCCCCGCTACTGGAAGACAATAGAACGGCAGCAGCGGCAGAATCATCGGATCCTCCACTAGAGCAATTCGAGAATGATAAAACGATCCAAAATGCAAGAATAGAAATAAGAAGTTTTTGATGCACAGTCTCTCCCTTGAAGATCAATCGACGTAAAATTTCACGAATTCTACAGGATAGATCCCCATTTTGTCAAAGGGATATGGGTCCGACCCAATCGGCTCGAACTACATTTTTGCCCGGATCTCAGGCGACTTCGGAGACTTCTTCCAGAAACTGAGAAGGTGTTTTGCCCACGATCTTCTTAAAAGAAGTATTGAAGGTGGATTTGGAGTTAAATCCATACTCAAGTGCTAAGCGAAGTATATTCGGTTTCTCTTCCGAGGAGGATTGAAGTGCGTTCATCACATCCTTGATCCTATACTCGTTCGCGAAATTATAGAAATTCGTCTTCAGGGTCTCGTTCAAGATCTGAGTGATATAGAATCTGGGGATACCTGTGCCTTCCGAAAGACTGTCTATGGAAAACTCAGACTCCTTGTACGGCTTTTCATTCTGCATATAGTCCCGGATCTTTTTCAGATACTCTGGGATCTTGTCCTCTCTTAGGCCGGATTTTTCGTATTTCCTTCTTTCCTCGTCCGGATCCGTCGGCCCTTCTTCTTCCGATTTTCTTCCTTTAAACGTATCCAATTCTCTATGAGTATACACCACTGTTTGTCTCACACCGAACCAACAAAAGAAGACCGAAAACGCAAGCACCCCTGCCCCTCTTATAACCCTCGGATTAAAAGTTTCCGGAGAAGCGTCCGAAACATGTACCCATTCCAAAAACCAATGGATGCCGGTAGAGATCATGAAGAGCACAAGCACCCAATACATCCATCGTAAATCCTTAATACTGTCTATGTTCGAGAAATGGTCCCTTAACTTTTTTCCGTGTCGGTTAAGAAGAAGAAAGATCCAAATCGAATACACTGTCATGGATACGGACAAAAAGGCTCCGGCAAAATGGAATCCTTTCTCCGGTCTTCTCCATTCCCCGGGAGAAGGAGGGATCTCTTCTTGCCCTTCTCTAAAAAAATGTACCGCAAATAAGATCTCTAATATCGCAAAAGGAAGAAAATGCAAAAGGTCCCATTTCCGAAAGGAATCCCCTTCTTCCGTTAAAGTTCGAATATAAAGAAATAGTAAAGGACCGTAGGTAAACGTGAATAGGGTCGAGAATCGTAGGAATTCCTGGTCCCATTCCCAACGGTGAAGCAAGAGATGGCCCAGATGAGGAAATGCCATACAGATCGTAAAGACTGCATAGATAGAATCGAAAGCGTATCTAGGTCTTTTGGTAAAGATCAGAAAACCGGAGAAGACACAGATGGTAAGGGAAACGATCGGGATAGCCGGAACCATCAAAGGATGCATTTGGACTTAGACGAGGAAAAGAAGGAAAAGCAGTCCCAGGCGATCCTGGGACCAAAACCAAACCAGGCTCATAAATAGCCTACTTAAGAATTCGGTGGGTTTCTGGAATTTCCATTATACTTTTTCTTCCCAGATCCTAAAAAATCTTCAGGAATAATAGCTTTCCCAAATGAATTCTTAGCTCGATGTTCCCGATCCGGTTGGTATCTTAAGACTACTCAGTCTTTGCATTAGAAGGAATATTCTCCTTCCCTGGTTTAAACCGGATCTTTCCGAAATACACCTTTGAAGTCAGAGAATCTCTCTTGGACTTGAGAAAGAAACCAAGCTCGGGAGTCGCCACCTTATAGCTGGGGTATTCTGCAAAGATATCCAGATCGATCCGATCCGCAGTAAACTTGTCAAAATGAGGCAAGAACTTCTCCGAGATCAGGATCATTCTTTCCCCATCCTTGTGCAGCGCTTCGAATAGAACCTCAGGATCGAATAAAGTACGGGTCAGTCTCTTAGAATAGAACGCGTATGATCTCTTGGATGCCGGGATCCCGAACATCAAGAATTTATCCTGCTTCGGTTCCGCCTCTTGGATCAATTCACCTATTTCTTTGGAGGGTTGATAAGAAATAAGGAGAGGATACGCATATGCGCTCACCAAAGTAAAGAAGAAGGATACGGATACCACCAGAGTCCCAAGCAAACGATCCGACCTCAAATAGGCCCAGACTAAGAAACCTAAGCCCATATAGGCAGCTACCCATAGATAGAATCCGTAGTTTACATCCAGAACAAACACCGGAAAAAGAAGTCCTACCAGAACGAAACCGAAAGAGGTCAGATAGATCAGGATTTTCGCGATCTTAGAAGAAAGCTCATTCGCATTTTCTAATATTCTGAGAAAGAACCCGGAACCGACTATGGCTCCCGCAGGCAAGCACCAATAAATGTACTGAGGCAATTGGTATTTCGAGAAGCTGATCAGGAACAAAAATAGAAAGAGCCAAAATGCAGGAACGAAATCCTTATCCTTCCATTCATTTGCCCGAATACCAGGTATCAGCTTGATCGACTTATCTTGGAAGAATCGATAGACTTGATTGATCACCAAGGCGAGGAACGGCAGAATGAAAACTCCGAATGCCCAAGAGAAATTGGAATAGAAGAAGAACGGATCGAATTTCTGGTCATACATCTTGATATAAAAACGACCAAAAGACTGCACCCATAAGAAGAAGTACGGACCGTATGTATTGAATTCCAAATAGAGAGGAATAGACCATAAGAAAGGCGGAAGAAGCGCCAAGACAGCTCCCGGAAAGATCTTCATTCCGAGAAGTCTCTTCCAATCCCTACGGAAAAGGATATCTCCCCCGATCCCGATTCCTGGGATCACAACTGCGATCGGCCCTTTGGTCACAAATCCGAGTCCCATGGCCAAGTACATCGCATAGTAATAGGCAGAGTTCTTCTTCGTACCTAAATAATAAAAAGCGAATACAAGAATGATATAAGGAGTAACATACACATCTATCTTAGGATCCACAACCATGGCATACAATCCGGGAGAAAGAGCGTACAATAGAACGGCGATCCAAGATCTCTTGGTGTTTCCGGAATGCAACTTAGTGATCGCAAACACTCCCCAAAGAGAAGCGAGAGTCATTAGGATAGCAGGCAAACGGAACGCATAATTGTTCTGACCGAATAGAATAAAAGAAGAAGAGATCTTCCAGAAGGTCAGGATCGGTTTATCCAGATATCTTCTGCCATTGTCCCGGATAAAAAGCCAATTCCCACTATCGGTCATCTCTCTAGAGATCTCCGCATACTGAGAGGAATCGATATCGATCACATCCAAAGGAAAAGTCAAAAATAAGGGCAGGATTGCGATAGCCAAAAGGATCCAGACCGAATATTTAACGAAAGGATTCGTCTTCTCTTCTTGCACTAAATTCATTTTTTATAATACTCCTAAGTGTTAAAGAAGGATCGGATCAATCCATCAATCCGGAATCTAACAGACAACGGGTAAAGCCTACGCAGGTCTTTTCGGCCTCGTAGCACGGCATGGCGAAACTTTGCTCTCTCAAGCAGCCGGATTCGCATTCCATTTGGAAGAAATTCTTTTGGCTCAGGTCAGCTTTGTTCGGGAACTGCTTCTCTACACAGGAAACATAGAAGCCGCAAATTTCCTGGCATTTTTGCTGATAGGGATTTTTACAAGAATAGGTCCCAAGAAAAGTAAGAAGGAAAAGAACTAGGATCGAAAATAAGGAGAGCCTCATTCCAGCTAAGATACGGAAAGCGGATCCAGGGTCAACTTTTTGCGGCAAGCATCCCGCAGGCCCCATTGATATCTTTGCCTGGCGACCTTCTGTTCAAGATAGGAACTCCTGCAGGCTCCAGAAGCCTTAGAAACTCGTCTACTTCATCTCTGGTCGGTCTTCTCCAGCCAAAGAACTCCGTATTCAAGGGGATTACATTGATCTTACAATCCATTCTTCTAGCGATCTTTACCAATTTCTTGGCATCTTCCGGACTCATATTCACTCCGGGGATCATCACATACTCGAAGGTGATCCTGCGTTTCAGTGCCTTGGTATAATCCACGGCGGCTTCCAGCAGTTCCGGCAAGGAGAACTTCTCCTCGATGTCCATGATCTCCTTGCGGCCGTTCGGATCGGGATGATTGAGAGATATGGCGAGATTATACGGTTCTCTGTTCTCTATAAATCTGCGAATGCCGTTCACCACACCGGATGTGGAGATGGTAATCCTCTTCGCACCTAAGCCTACTGCGTCCGAATCGTGAAGAAGCTTAGCAGCACGCATAACGTTAAAATAGTTATGCATCGGCTCCCCCATTCCCATAAAGACGATATTCGTAGCCTTGTCCCCTACGATCTTCTCCACTTGAAGGACCTGGTCGATGATCTCTCCTGCTTTGAGATTCCCTTGGTATGGCAACTTAGCGGTAGCGCAGAATTTACAATTTAAGGTACAACCGACTTGAGAAGAAATGCAGATCGTCTTTCTTCCTCCGTCACCGGAAGGGATCCAAACGGATTCGAATTCCTTCCCGCTTCCGGAAACAGCTTCGAAGGTGAATTTTTGAGTACCATCTACCGACTTAAGATGCTTAGCGACTTTGAGAGGAGAAAGAGAGAATTTCTCTTCTAGTTTATTCTTCAGATCTTTGCCGATAGTGGTAAATTCGTCCCAATTTTCATAACGATTTACATACAGCCCGTTGTAGATCTGCTTAGCACGAAAGGATTTTTCTCCGAGACCTTGTACAAGCTCGGTCAATTCTTCCAGAGTATGCCCTTTAATAGGAGTCTTTCCGGAAGGATTCGACTCGGTTTCCAAGATCTCGTTCATAAGGAAATCTGAATATTTCCGCCTATTGGATTACCGAAGCGGAATTGGAATGTTCAGCGATGACTTTTCCGTCTTCCAGGATCATCCGGATCAAACGGGTCATCTCTACGGAGTATTCCACATTCAGATGTTTGGTCACGCCTTCGCAGAAACCATTGATGATCAGAAGCTTCGCATCGTCCTCGGAAAGACCTCTGGACTGAAGATAGAAGAGTTGGTCCTCATCAATTCTAGAAACGGTCGCCTCATAGTTCAAGGTACCATTCTGACCGCTCACATCATTGTACGGATATGCATGGGATTGAGAACGATCGTCCATCATGAGACCGTCGCATTTCACATGGCTATACGCGTCGGAAGAACCGGTAGTGAACTTAACGAGTCCTCTATAAGAGTTGATCCCTCCATCCAGAGACACCCCTTTCGCAAGGATATTGCTGCGAGTGTTTTTTCCCACATGAATGATACGAGCGCCTGTGTCCTGGATCTGACCCGAGCCTGCAAATGCCAAGGAGAGAATATCTCCCGTAGAATTATCCCCTTGTAGAATGATCCCAGGATACTTGATCGTATTGGCCCCGATATTCACATCGGTCCAGGTAATATGGGCAGCTTCATGACAAAGACCGCGTTTCACAGTCCAGTTGTACATGTTCTTTTTCCAGTTCTGGATGGTAGTATAGAATATCTTGGAATTCTTATGAGCCACAAGCTCCACTACCGCAGTGTGGAAATTCGTGCCCTTGTCTTGCACGGAAGAACAGCCTTCGGAGTATTCCAGCTCGGCTCCATCTTCTGCAATTAAAAGTGTTCTCTCATATTGTCCGGAAGAAGCCGCACTTACTTTGAAGTAGGCCTGCAATGGCATAGGAGTCTTAACTCCTTTCGGAACATAGGCAAAGGAACCTCCGGAGAATACGCTGGAATTCAATGCGGAGAATTTGTTATCCCCGATAGAAACAACGGAGCCTAGATATTTTCGTACGATCTCCGGATACTCTCGGATCGCAGTGTCTATATCGCAGAAGATGATCCCGAGATCGGTGAGCTCCTTTTTCACGTTAGCGTACACAGTCTCGGAATCTTCCATGGCTTCGATCCCGGCTAGATACTTTCTCTCGTGCTCAGGGATTCCCAGTCTCTCGAAACTCTTCAGGACCTCAGGATCCACTTCGTCCCAGGATTTCTTCTTCTTATGATTTGCGCCTATATAATGCACATATTCGTCTATATCGACTTGGAAGTTCGGAAAGAAACCCCAGGTAGGCATAGGCTTGCTTTCATACACCTTAAAAGCTTCTAAACGAAATTCAGTAAGCCAACCCGGTTCGTTCTTAATATGTGAGATGGACTCTACTACTTTGCGAGTGAGACCTTTTGGGAAATTATCCGCACGATAATATCTATCTTCTTCATTTATGATTTCGAGTGCTTGTGACATGAGAATTCCCCTATATCTTAGACTTCAACCCGAAGGATTGCAACCTTTTCCGTCCGAGGAATGGATAGATACAGTACAATAACCAGATTTTAGAACGAAGGTCTCTTGGACCAGGACAAATTCGGGAAGGAGAAGAGAGAAGAATCCGGCCCAAGGACCGGATTCTTAGAGATAGGATCAGTTTACCGCAGAGAAGTATTCTTTGGACTTTTCTGGGTCCGCTTTCATGGTTTTCTTTCCTTCGTCCCAGTTTGCAGGGCAAACTTCGCCGTGTTTTTCCACGTATTGGAAAGCTTTCACCAAACGGATCGCTTCATCGATATTTCTTCCTACAGGAAGATCATTGATGGTGGATTGACGGATCACACCTGCAGGATCGATCACGAAGGTTCCACGAAGAGCGACTCCGCCTTCAGTAAGAACACCGTAATCTCTTGCGATGGATTTGGTTATGTCCGCAATCAACGGATACTTGATGTCTCCCAAACCGCCTTGTTTACGAGGAGTGTTTTTCCAAGCAAGGTGAGTGAATGCGCTATCCACAGAAACTCCCAGAACTTCCGCTCCTAGTTTCTTGAATTCGTCTAGTTTCGCATCGTATTCGATAATTTCCGTCGGACAAACAAAAGTAAAATCCAATGGCCAGAAGAAGAGAACAACCCACTTTCCCTTATAATCGGAAAGTTTGATTTCCTTGATTTGCTGGCCGATCACGGCTTCCGCTTTAAAGTCCGGCGCGAGTGAAGTAACTTGAGGCATTGAGATAATCTCCTATTTAGAATCATTCTAAATTTAGACATCCCGGAAGGGAAGCAGTTTTTCTTTTTTAGAAAGCGGGGAATTTTCTTAAATCAGCGAGATCTGCCAATTTTTCAGGCCGCTTTCTTCTCCCAAAGCCCTATATTTTAGCGCTGAGGTGCGCTCAAAACAGAATGCTTGCTAAATTCCCTATCTATAAAAATGTCCCCGTAATGATATATTATAAAAGTATTAAGAATTGGATCCCTCGATTCTTATTTTTACTCGTTACGCTCCCATTGATCGCCTGTCATTCTGGCGAAGTCATGTTAATGCATGAAAATAATGCCGATAGGGAGGTTATCACTCGAGCTAGTGGAGAAGCCTGCGGTTCCAAGATCATCTCCATTCCGGGAGCCATGATCCTAGACTTCATTCCGATCCGGTTCAATAGCAGAATGGAAAGAGCGTTACAGAATGCTATCTTAAGTGTCCCAGGTGCAAAAGGGATCAAGAACGTCACTGTAGAAGAAACCTGGTATTATTGGCTTATAGGCCACACTAGATGCGTGATCATAACGGGAGATGTAGTGAGATGAAAAAAGTATATTCGATATTTATTGCTTTGTTCCTTGCTCAATGCAGTTCCGGGCCGATCTCACTTACGCTGCCAAACACCAAAACGGAAAAACCGGCGAACGGTAAGGAAGTGGTGATTTCCGAGAGTAGCTGCGGCTATCATCTATTGGATTTTATTCCGACTTCATCGAATACAACACTGTATTACGCAATGAGATCCATACAACTAAAGACGATGGATAAATACGTAGCAAAGATCACTCTCGAGCAAGATTGGTACCACGGATTGATCGGAACTTTTCTTTGCAGCACAGTGAACGCGACGGTGATTGAATAGTTCCCACATGAATTTCCTCATCAAATTAAGCGCTTGCGGAATTTGATTTTTTCAGATATAGGGACGTAGGGCCCTCCCACTGGGGGCCGCCCTCAGCCCTTCGCCATCAGATATTTCTCCATGAACTCGGTGATGTCCTTGATATTCCGATTGATCATCTTTCTGAGTTCCGGAGGGATGTTTTGGGATTTGATCACCCTATAGTAGTTCAAAGCGTTCTTCAACATCTTTCTACGAGCAAACTCCTGGGCCTTGATCAGCATAGGCTTATACTTGTAATATGAGTATTCCATAATACTGTAATTTTTGGAGAGCTTGAAAGAATGCGGGATCTTGCCGAAGTCGTACGTCAAAGTCAAGAACGGCGCGTCGTCCACTTCCGGAGGTTTTAGCTCCAGAATACCGTGGATCATCTTCGGTTCGTCGTCCTTATCGCTTCCTCCCGATTCGGGACGATCCTGGTCAAGCGGCTCGAGGCCACCGTCCAAGACTTCGATCTCAGGAGGCTCATCCGAAACGGATTGAGTAGGAGAACTTGTAGGAGCTCCTGGCTGCGGAGAAAGAGGAGGGATCTCAGGAGTATATTCTTCCTGCTTATTCTCATCCACAGGATCCGGTAAATCTATCTTAGGAAGATCTATTGGGCCTGGAGCAGAACCTTCTCCGGAAGGAACGGTAGAAGGAGCAGTATCCGCAGGTTCTCTAAGAACCTTATCTTCCGGATCGGGAAGACGGATCGGAACAAGATCGATCTCGGGCAAGACTGCAGGAGCATAACCTGGCATCTGATCGGAAAGAGGATATTCAGGTCTTGGCCAATCTTGAGGAAGAGGCTCTTCTTGCGCCTGTCTCTCTCTTTCTTGTTGCTTCTCTTCCGCTTTTTGCTTGAGATAATCGTCTCTTTCTTTAAAAAGATCTTCTTTCCTTCTATCTTGCTCGCCTCTTCTATCCTTACGAGCTCCATCGCCTCCCCTTCTCTCATCACCGGAACGACGATCCTCGCCGGTCCTTCTATCGACTAGAGGAAGATCTTTAAACTTATCCCATTCATCCGTGAAGAAAGTATCTTCCGGAAGATCCATCTCATTCGGATCCAGATGATCCGGAGTAGAAGGTTTAGAAGAAGGTTCCGGAGGAGCAAAATCTTCCGGACCTACGGGGCCTGGTCCACCGCCTGGAGAAGGTCCTCCTGACCCAGGTGGGAATCCTCCTGGGGGAGAAGGAACTCCTGCACTATAAGAAATAGGCGCTCCCGGAGGTGGCGGAGGGATAGGCCCGGAAGAAGGCGCATAAGAAACGATCTGATAGGAAACAGGACCGGGCGGCAATTCCGCAGGAAGACGAGGAGCTTCTGTTCCGGGTGGAGCTTGGATCTGTACCGGATTTTGGAATCCTTGAGAAAGACTATTCCCCAAGGCTTGGCTAATATCCTTGATGGCACGGACCAGATCTCCCATCGGGATCGGAGCGCCTGAATAATTCGGATCGTCAGGAGAATACGTTTCTTCTTGAGGAGGAGACGTTAGATGATCTTCGATTGCCTGGATATTATCATCTATCTTCCCATTGATTTCCTGATCCGGAATTCTAGCGTTAGTCCTCTTTAGGATCTCCAACGCACCAAGGAAATTTTCCTTATCTACTAACGCTTCCGAATGAAGAAGAGGTCTTCTATGATGAGCGTATCTGGAATTATTCCGAATGATATCGTCGGTGCTATGAGGAAGCTGTAGCTTCTCCTTCTTCTTTAATCCGGGATAATCGGGTTTACCTTCTCCTGGAGAAGGTGGGCTCCATTCCTGTCCGCCGGTCTGAGGCGCTTGCGGAGAAGTTGGAGCAGAAGAAGGAGCTCCTCCTTTGGACGGTGCTTGCGCTCCCCCACCCTGATCCGGTTCCCCTACGTTTACAAGTTTACCTCGATCTGCCTCGGGCGCAGAACTTCCACCACCGGACGCGCCTCCTCCTTTTCCGGAAGACCCACTTCCAGGTGCTGGCACAGAAGGTGCCTGCGATCTGTTTGGATCTCGAAATAGAGTGTACGCTCCGGCCCCGGCCGAAAGCAATCCTAGTAATAAGAGAAGAGCCGTCATGAAAAGGTTCTTACCTATTATTTTCGACAGAGTAACGCATCGTTCTTAAACAAAGTCCTTTACGATTTTAGGATTGACACCATGAATGTTAAGTAATAACTTGACATATATGAAATCAACGGTTCGGGAAAACCTGAGTTTCGGGTCTAGTCCTGATAATCCGGACGGTCTGCAGTTAAAGATCACCTTTGACGAAGATACAAAGACCGCTTATGGTGACTACACGGTACCTGAGAAATTCCAAGGGTCTCCGGATGTTATCCATCCTGGGATCATCGCTACCATTTTGGACGAAATCATGGCCAAAATCAACGAAGCGATGAATTTTAAGACGACTACAGGCGAATTAACGATTCGCTTTCTACAACCTGCGCAAGTCAATCAACCATTGCATCTTCGCGGTTGGTTCGTAAAGAAGAATAAGAAAGTGATCGAGAACCGCGCTGAGATCGAAAATGAGATCGGCAAGATAGTAGCCCGCGGAAAGGGCAAATACATCGAGCTCGATTCCTGATCCAATAACGGAATACTACAAAACCCGCCGATGTGGTGGAATTGGTAGACGCACTGGATTCAAAATCCAGCGAGGGCAACCTCGTGTCGGTTCGACTCCGACCGTCGGCATGGGTTTTATTCCCTCCTTAAACTGACTTAAGCGCCTCTTCAAACGCATCCTTTTCTATTTTATCGATCGCTTCCAAAACAAGATCCATTTCTTCTCTGCTCATTCCTTGGAATAGCTCTTCTCCCTTTGTAAGAATTCCTACTCCTAATAGGATCCCTTCTACTTCTTGTTCCGTATATGTTTTCGGTTTCGATCTCATGGTCTGGACCACTGACTCCATGAGTTGTTTGATCTTATTCAAGAGTTCTCGATCGGAAAGGGTTCGGAATAGTCTTACGATATCGTCTCTGAATTGATCCGCATCCTTTTTGGGAACGGAAGCGAGCACCTTAGAAAAAACATTCGGATCCTGCAGATCCTTTCCTTCGCTTAATAAACTCCTAGATGCAATAAACATGATCTCTTCGAAACGTTGCGCGGTTACATACGAATGCAACGCAGCAAAACCCGCTTGGAAGGCGGATCGCAAATGCCTTCCCAATTTGAAAAGCGCGGAACTCAAGGAACCCAAGAGACCGAATACCTTGGACGGAGAATGTACGAATCCGGCCAAGGATTCAAAAGCACCGTTTAACTTTTGCCTTCCTTGCCATTCCGGATACAAGAGCTCTAAGAAATATTTCACGAGCAGGTCTACTCTTTCCTTTGGAATGGAAGTGAACCTAGGATACTTGGAAATACTTTCGATCGAATATCTTCTTTTTAAGGCTTCTCTATAAGCAAGAATGAGCTTGGGAAACTCTGGTTCGCGGGAAATGGAGCTCATGGTTGAGGAAGTTCCTCCACATGCAGCACTTCCAAATTTTCTTCCTTGGATAGCCGAGTTACACGAAAAGGAAGCTGAGCATCTACAAAGAACTTCATGCAGAAACTTTAAAGATCGACTCGATTTTTACAAGAAAATTAAAACCGTATTTTTGCCAAACGACTCGTACTGGTTTGTCAATCGAGAATCGACTCCATATTCCCCCGATTGCCTCACTAGGATCCAGGTCTCCATTCTAAATGTAAAAGCTCATACTCAGCGGAATTTACCTCTTGCAAAGCCTTCTGTAAATAAGGAAGCACCCATGACTTTGCCTCCTTCCTAAAATTGTCTCTAGCTTTCCAATTATCCTCGAACATTCTTTTATAATATTCTTTCGGATCTACTCTTACTATAAATTGAACGTCTTTGATCTGCTCAAATTCCTCTTTAGAAAGATGCACCCGAAGAGCTGTAGAACTCCCGGGAGAAAGTCTTGTATCGAAGATCTCGTTCTGCAATTCCAGATCCAACATCCAACCGATCACGGAATGATTCCGTTTCAGGGAGACTCCGTTTCTATCTCTGGCATTTATTTCCAAGTATACCTTCGGGACCGAATACGTGGGAAAGGAATGTCCTACTCCAAGATTCTTTAGGGTCGCAATGAATTCGGCTCCTTCTCCCTTTGGAAAGAAATCCAAGGAGGCCTGAATCCCTTTTCTTACCATTTCCGGATCGGAGATCCCCTTCCATTCATGATCTCTGTCCGGCATATGACAGTTCTGGCATTGTGTCTTTTGGCCTGAGAACTCCGAAGACTTCCATTGTCCATATACGTCCATCAGGAGCTTTCCGTTGATCCTTCGCCCTGTTTCCGGAGATTGATGGCAAGCCTTACAAAATGTAGATTCCTCGAATTCTTTTTGAGCGCTGAATCCTCCGTGAGGTGCATTCGAATTTTGGAATATAGAATTAGCACCTTCTCTTCTCGGAGGTCCATATACCTTCCCTTTTCGGAAATGACAACTAAAGCATTGTACTCCTTGTTCCTTTATCCCGGTCTCCCAGACCGATGCGCCCACCTTCTCCCAGCCCAAGCGCTTATACCAAGCCACTTTAACTTCCGGATTAGAAGCATGGCAGTTGAAACAATTCTCTGAAGAATGTTTTCCTAGTTTCGGTAATTGCCAAAGAAAACCCGGGCCTAAGGCCCGGGAATGAAGAGTCGCCTTCCAAGAACCGTATTGCCGAGGATGGCAGGTCCCGCAGTTTGCGGGGTCAGGTTCCTGTGTGAGCGAGCCTTGGGATTCGAGGGGGAATACCCAATGCCGTTGGTAAAAATCCTCTTTCTTGCATGCGATCAGAAAGAAGAGGACCGCGAAAAACGCGGTCCCAAAGAGAAGAATTATCCTCCGCAAGGGTTGCCTCCGCCCCCACCGCCGCCGGTATTGCCGCCGCCTCCACTGCTACTTCCCCCGCCACTAGAAGAAGCGGAGTCAGTCAGATATTTCTTGTCTTCCGTTATGATATCGTTTGTTCCCTTTGCAAAGCTACGAGCGGGAGTAAAGTATGTGGCAAGATTCACTATATTATTATTTGTTAATCCGCTCTTCCCCTCATTGTAAGTGATCGAGTTAGTGACTATACCCTTGTCTGTACGCCAAGGTGAGTTTGCGCTTAGATTGGACCAATTGGAGTTACTATCATAAGCCAAGGTTCCCCATTCTACCCAAGACCCGTCATAGAATCTTGTAGGATATCCTAGAATGGCAAAGGTAGCGAATCCTGTGATCGCAGATCTTACGTTCGTCCTGCAATATGTGATGATAGTCTGCCCTTCCGTAAATCCGTTGCTGCTGAGTAAGGCCGCTAGGCTAGACTTGGATAGAAATTCCTTGTTCGAGTCCACAAAGCTTGTAAAAGGAATATTCTTCGCACCCTTGATATGTCCTTCATACGGAGTATAACAATTCGGGGTATTGCCGCAGGTATAATTAGAAGGTCCACTAGTGGTGCCCGATCCGTCATACTCTGCAGGAGTTCTTGCATCCAATAAGAATACTCCTCCCTCCGGAGAAGGAGTGGAGTTCTCAAATGTGGGTTCAGTAATCCCTTCCACTGCGTTAAACACATCGGCCAAGGTTGCTTGGATGATCGTATGATCCCTATGTAAACTTCCGATCTTTCCCGCACCTTGGGAACTCGGTGTGGAAAAACTGGAGCCTCCGATAAGATCTCCCGATGAGATCTTTGCAGAAGCGGAACCGTTCAAGACTGCAAGATGGGCCTTATCAATTCCCCAATAATAAAGAGTATACCAGGCCCTCAGCGTCAGCATTAGATTCGAATCGGAAGGAGTATCTTGCGCTAAAACGATGAGATCGCTTGCAGGATTGATCCCGAAGAATTTCAAGAAGCTGTCCAGATTTGCACCTTGCGGTACGATTGTCTCCGTATCCAAAACCCCGTTGAATCTAGTCTGCCCAAAGAAGGTATAATCCGTAGAAGCGCTGGACGCTTGGTAGACCTTCACTCCCGTAGACGGCCGGATATACGAACCGGAAAAACTTCCGCTACTGATCTGCAGGATCACAAGTTTACCCGAGATCCCAGTTGGACGATTGTTAGCCCAGTTTGATCTCCAAGATTCCAGGCGAGTCGCAGTAATGAGTCCATATGTATTCAGATCATAATCATCGCTCGAAACAGAGGATAACTGTTGTGCGCTAAATACATGCACTGGGGCCAAAAGAGCGATCTTTTCAGGAAGAGTAATATACTCCGGAGCGTTACCGCATCCCAAAGAAAGCGATACAAAAGAGAAATAGATCCATCTCATTATAAAATTTGAATATTTCATTTCCTTCTCCTTTTCATAAATTGAACGGGAAATTGACCAAGAATCCGAAAGTGCGCAGGATACCCGTGTTGTATCCGGAATAAGTATGCGAATAAAAGAAATTGTAATAATTCCCGTATTTATCCGTATAACCAAGGCTCATCTCGAAATTATGATAGATCTCCTTCCTTCCCCAGGCGGGGCGATCGTGCTGCAGATAATAATCGTACCAACCGGTTCCAAGTGGACCGATAGAAGGCGGATCGATCTGGAGTAGATTCAAAGGAGGCGTAGCTCTCGGATCCGCAAACGCATACCCACCTTGGCCGATCTGCCCTCTCGCTCCCACGATAAAGATAAAGGAGTCCATAAATCTTTTATAAAGAGCACCGTAGTATAAGAAATCGTCCGGCACAGGCTTCTCTCTCTTTCTATAGCTGGTTTCCCCTAACGCTCCCAGGCCCCAGAAATTGAAATCCTTTCCATAATAAATATTTAATTCTCCTCCGTTGGCCCCGTCTCCTAAGGCCTGGGGATTTCTATCGTAATCTCCCTTCTTGATCCCACCGATACGCACAGTGACCGTAGGGATCCAAATCGAATCATGATCGAATTCATCGATCACCTTATAGCGGATCCCCGCTCTCGAATCCACAAAGCCATATTTATCGGGCTGTTCGGGGGAAGTCAGGGTACCGAAATACCGATTGATTAGCTGGGTCCGCCCTAATTTACCGAATCCTGTCTGCACATCCAGGGTAAGACGATCTGTGATCCCGTATTCGAATGCGATCGCTCCCACATTGATCCTGACATCGTCATCGTAGGAGGTATGGTATTTCCCCACATAAGCGGAATTATAAACAGAATTCACGGCAGTCGTCCTGATCCACAATTGTCTTTGGTAAGGCGCCCAAACCGTCTGAGAGAACAACTCTCCGAAAAAAACCGGTTGGACAAATAAGAGAAGAGAAAGAAAAACTCCCTTCCTAAATGAATATTTCATTATATACTAAATCCCGAATTTACTCTTTCTTCTCCTCCAACTTGACGTTGAAGCGAATACTAACGAAAAACTCCAGAGCGGAGATCTGCTCTTCGGATAATTTACCTGCCAGATCTTCCAGACTGACCCTTCCCTTTTCCGCGTTTGGGAGGGAACCTTGCAGGTATTCGAGCCTGTTCTTTTGGGTCTTTGTAAGCTCGTCCCGCTTTGCATCCAAAGCGACTTCTCCGTTATAGATTGCTTTTCCTAGATTGAATTTTTCTCTTTCCTTGCCGCGAAGAGCCTGTCCGGCTACCGATCCTCCTCCGAACCCACCGGAGGCAAATGTTGGCTGAAAGAAATACGTAATGATTGCCGTAAGAAACACGACGAGACGGAATAACTTCACGATCTTCGAACCCCTCTTTTTTATATTTTGTTAATATACCGAAGGAGGATTTCCCTCCTTCGGATTTGTTTTGAAGAACTATTGGTTTTTGTAGCTCCAATCATCCTCGAGAACTTTTTTCGTGGTAACCGCACCTGAATTGATATTGAAATAATTCACGGTGGATTCCTTGACCCCGCTGTTGTAGTGAGGAGCACCACCGGAGTTACGAGCTCCCGATTCCACGGCTCCCTGCACATCCGGAGCAAACTCAGTAGGAACGGAAGGATACACATCTCCCGAAGTTACGTCGGCGTTGAAATTCGTTGCAGATGGAAATCCCCCTGCCAAGAGACCGAAGATACTCCAACCGTCCTCTACGAAAGCGGTAGGGCGTCCCAGGATCAAAGCAGTGGTAAGACCGCTGGTTTGGCTTCGAGTGTTAGTTCGGCAGTATTGAAGAACAGTTTGTCCTTCTTGCCAAGCGGATGCGCCTGCGTTCGGACCGCCACTGGTCCCGTAATTGTCCCAAATATCCTTAACGCTAGCCTTGCTCTTGAACTTGAGAGTAGCAAAGGTACCAGCCGCAGAAGCGCCATAAGAGTACGTATTGTCCAAAGTACTTCTATCCACAAAATTATAATGTGGAACGAATACTGCTCCCTTCAAGTGACCTTCAAATGCGATCGCTCCGCCTCCGGTCTTAGTGGTTCCGGTGGCATTTTCCGCTCCCCAGAATTCCTGATAACCCGCGCTGGAAGTGTAAGTGCTTATATCGTCGCTGTTGTTCTTGGTTCTTACGTCCGCGATATAAACGTTCTGAGAAACGCCAGCCACGCTATGATGACCGTTGTTCTTAGCGATATCGATGATGTCTTGGACGCTAAGAGCCAAAACTCTGTTGTCCACATTCTTGAGTTGTTTCACCGAGAATGTCCCGTCCAGAGGAGGAACAGATGCGTCAGAGTCGTTACCAAGTTCTGCTTCAGGAAACTGACCCTTGATGGATCCGTTCAGGACAGCAAGATGTGTATTATCGACTCCCCAATACTTAGATATATAATGTTGGTGACCGATGGCGCCGTAATTATCTCCGTTACCACTTGCAAAAACGATTAAGTCTTTTGTAGGATCGATCCCATATGTTTGGAACCAAGCGTCGATATTCGCGCCACTGATAATCCCAAATCCTCCGGTAGAAGCGTCCCCACCAGGAATGGAAATTGCACCATTGCTTCTGGTCTCACGGAAAGTCTTCCAAGAATATGTAGAAGGAGAGTTACCGTCCACGGCAACGAAGACCTTCACACCGGTTGTAGGTAGAATTAAACTCTTATTCGAATCGCTTCCTACACGGTTCGCTTGGTAGATCACCAAGTTCCCAGTGATGCCTGCAGGCTTATTCGCGGACCAATTGCTGACCCAAGTCCTAAGAGTAGTCGCTGAGATCAGACCGAATTTATTGTCATCGTAGTTGTCGGAAGATTCCACTACCAAATCGGAAGCGGAGGAAACCTTCACGCCTTCTCCGCCTAAACCGAGAGCGGCCAAACCGGCACTGCTTCCGCCTCCGCCGCCACCGCAGTTCCCGAACAATCCCAGCAAAACTACTAGGAGGCTCGCTTGTATCAGAGTATTTTTCATTTTGTTTACCTCAATAGCTCGTCCGATCGGGCTTCCCTCTTTCTCTCCACAGCGGACACTTTGAGACTAAAACTGAAAAACAGATCCGTTTATACGATATTAATTCCATTATAACGAATATAATATCCATTTAATTGAACAATATATTAATAGGAAGGACAAAGTATTAAATAGAACGATTTTTATGCAAGGGGGGAAGGAGCCGAATTTTTCTAGAGAAGGAGGCCTCAACCCTTAAGATAGATGATCCTACTTCCCCATTTATAGAAAAGATCTAGCGAGATCGTAAGGGCCAAACCAAGAGCGAGTAACGTTCCAAGCAGGATCGTTTCCTTCTTCTCAAATCCTTGCTCGGCCCTAAGAAGCCAAACAGAGATCCAGGCAGGATAGAACAAATTCGAGAATACTCTCGTACTATCCGCAGTAAAGAAAGTGACGACCAAAGAAGCGCTAAAAAGAAGAAGGACTAAAAACTTCTTTCGGACCGCGTTCTCTAAGAATAAAAACGCAAGTCCATTCAGAAAAGAGAATAGTGTCAAAAGAAGAAGATTGGTATGCATGGAATACCAAGTGCTCAGATCTAGGGCCTGTGCTGTAGAGATCCTTCTCTCCGCAAGCGGGATCCCATGAGAATAGAATAGAAGAAGAGCGCTGAGTCGCCCGAAGATCAGTCCCGAAACGATCGCAGCAAAAGTGGACCTGTTCAACTTCTTCTCATAAAGGAAAACAAATCCGACGAGACCCGCTATCACAAGGAACTGATAGAAATGGGTCCAAGCTCCTAAAACACAGACCCCAAAGAGAAGAGAAAGATACGGTGCCTTCTTTCCATCCCCACCTAAACGATCCAAACAAAGAATAAGAAGAATGGACCATACAAATGTAAAATGATCCGGAAATCCTATCCAGTTCGTCTGGATCAGGAACAAGGGAGAAAGTAACAGAAAAAACCCTATAAATGCTGCGAAGAAAATACCGACGGCATTCGCCGCATAAACAACCAGAAGAGAAGATGCAAAAAATAGAATATACGAACAGTATCTCTTGAATTGTTCCGGAGAAAGATCTATATGGCTCAAATAGAGATGATAGGGAAAAAGAAAGGAATCCGAATCGTACTCGGACGAAAGATCCGTTTTTGCCAAATAATAGAATCCGGAATTGATCACCCTGGATCCCGGATCGGATCTGTATAGGAAGTAAGAACCTTCCTTAAATAAAAAGAAGAATAGAATACCGAATAAGATGAAGAGTGGTAGTTTCTTGGGACCTTGGATCTTATCTTTTAAATCGGAAAGGGACAAAGGCAATCTCTTGTATCGAAAGCGAACGAGATTACACTAAGTAGAAGGTCCAGAATTGCAATGAACAAAAAAGATTTTCGCTTCTAATTTTCAGGATCAATCGTCGGAAAGAGAAGAGGACCAAAGCAAGAAAGAATCGTCTTCTCCCAGGTTCGCAAGTTCTTGCAAGTCCTTGCCCAAAAAGGTCATGGTATCTCCTTCTTGCAAATCGAACCATTTGCCCCCTACCTTCAGTCTCAGACTTCCTGATTGAAGAAGAAAATTTTGCCTCTGCTTAGATTGGGTTTTTGTAATAAAGGTCTTTGCTACTCCGGAAAGGAGACGGATCTCGAACAATCGGACCTGAAATCTGGTTTCTTCATGCAAGAGAGGACGGATCTTATAGTTCCCGCCTTCTAATAGATTTTCCTCCGAGTCTTCTTTTCGATAGATCTTAGGAAATTCTTCCTTGGAAAATTCCATCAGGCTGGAAAGAGGCAAACGAATGGCTCTGGAAATTTTCCATAAGAGCGCGATAGAAGGCGCTGCCTTTCCGGATTCCACCAAACTCAGCATTCCTCGGCTCACTTGGGACAACTCGGCCAATTTTCCTAAAGAAAGGCCAAGTTCCTGTCTTCTTTTTCGAACCAAACTACCAATGGATTGGATCAGCCCTCTCTCGATCGGATCGATACTCGGCATTTCTTTTCCCTCCTTTTTACCTGAGTTTTGTTTCAGCTCCAAAGAGATCCTCTTATTTTTTGGAAATTTATCCAATTTATTATACTATTTATTTAAAATAATACAACTTAATCAACTATATTAAACAAATGCGGCGATTTTACTGTCTAAAGACCTATCTCCGAGAGAAGAAGGAGATCCTACAAAAAACCCGGCTTCCCAAGAAGGCCAAAAACGCCAAGCCTAGAATGGCAGAAACGGAAAGAAGAAGCCATTGCGGATGGGAATAATACCCCTTTTCCAGGACTGAGGACCAATCGCCTAAATTCGCAAAATTCAAATAAGAAAGCTGGCCGAGAAATAAGAAACACCAAGAAGGTCCGAAGGATCTGGACACAGGCAGCAAAAAAGGAAGCATCCAAAGTAAGTACCAGGCATTCACTACCGGAGAAAAGAAGAAGAATAGAAAAAAGACAATACCGACCTTTCTCTGAAAGGATCGATCCCTTCCTGCGAATCGGATCAGGAAATTCTGAAATCCCCTTAAAAAAGGATCTGGATCCTTACTTCCGGTAGGTAAACCGGCGGCATCTCCAGAAATACCGAATAAGTTTCTGGAATATAATAAAAATAGAATGCTTGCGATCACGATCCCTTTCCAGACCAGCCGGGAGAACTCTCCGAGGATTGACTTTAGCCAGGAATGTCCTAACGGAAAGAATTCGAAACCATTGATAAATCTAGATACCACTCCTAGATCCGTTTCTTTCGAATAGAGCAAGAAAGGAAGATATGAAATACCAACGGCCATTGAAGTAAACAGGATCCCGATGAAAATGGTCGGCAAAATAGAATGATCCGTTTTACTTTTCTCGAATGGAGGTATTTGGGGAATACTTTGCTTTAAATTCGCCGAGCAAAAAGGATTTCGTCTTTTCATCGTAGAAAGAACTAAAAAAGGAAATAACAGCAATCCGAAATTCTTAGCTGCCAAGCTTAGGCCCCATACAAAAAAGCCCGTCTTTATCCTCCCCTTCTCTACTAGGACAAAAGAAAAGAATAATAGAAAGATCCCTAGGATATCCGGATGGGCGTTCAGAAAGATCTCTTTCAAAAGGACCGGATTCCAAAAGTAGAGAAGAGCCGAACTTCTCCCGAACTTATTTCGGATCAGATAGAAAAGCGCAAGATCGGGAATGAGCAGAAAAAGTTTCAGAGCCCAAAGCTTCCATGGGATAAAGAGATGTATTATAAAAAAATAAATCTCCAGTATTGGGGCATAGATTGTAGGCCAGTCCGGATGATTGATCCGAGATAAGATCTCGGAGTGGATCGGATCGGGATCGGAAAAAAAGATCTCAGGAGCAATTCCATACGGTGTTCCGTTTTGCTTCGTTTGAAATCCGTCCCAGAGATACCTGGCCCAATCATCTTCGAAGATCGGAAGAAGGAAGACGAGTATGATCCTAAGAACAAGACCGCAAACAACACCGAGAGTCTCGGATCGTTCTTTCATCCTAAAACGAAATAGAATTAGATACGCAAGACTGATCGCAAAGAACCCAAGTATGTAGGAGCTCCCGCCAAGTAATCTCTTTCGATTCAGGATCTCGAAGCAGAGTAAAACGGCTAAGTAGAAAAAAGAAAGCGGGAGCCAGACCAGGATCCCATATCCTTGTAACCGGATCCTTCTTCCGATCGAATGCATTTTTACCAATTTATTCTACCTTTGCCTAAGATTTTATCTAAAAAATCTCGCCAATTTATCCGTAATAGCAAAAATAATCTGCTATATAGAATATTTTGTATTATTTATTGACATTACGCTAAATATAGTAAGCTCTGTTAGAATGCAAGGATTTGTAGCACTTATTTTCTTTTTTCTGGTTTCTGGTCCGGTTTTGGCAAACGAGGATCGGATCTCAGGCCTTAGAGGTTGGTTTTTGGGAGCACCGGAGTCATTGTACCTGTCCAAACAGGGAGGCATATTTATAGATGCAAGAGAAGGAATCACTCTTTCATCCTTCCCTAAGTCCATCCCTTTGAATTGGCAGGCAATCTCTCGAAAGGATTCTCCTTTCCAGGGAAATCTTCTTTCGAAAGCGGAAGCAAAGGAAGTCCTGTACAAAAAAGGATTAAAAGAAGACCATATTATTCTAGTGTATGGAGATCCTATCAACGGTTGGGGAGAAGAAGGTAGGATCGTATGGTCCTTACGTGCATTAGGATTTTCTAAATCATTTATCGTGGACGGAGGATATGCCGCGATCCGTAAGGCAAACGCTTCTTCCATCCTTTCTCGTCCGGATCTGCTTGCAAAGATCAAAAGCATTCCTTCCGATAAAGGGAACTTAACTGCCGATGTGCAACTGGTCCATAGTAAACTGGGAGACAGAAATTCAGTGTTCATAGACACAAGAGAAGAAAGAGAATACTTAGGAGAAACTCCTTATGGGGAATCCAAGGGAGGACATCTTCCGGGTGCGAAATGGCTGTACTACAAACAACTCCTGGACAAGGATGGTTATCTTCTTTCCGATGCAAAGATCCTCCCTAAATTGCATGAGTTGGGGATCTCCAAGGACAAGACTGTGATCTCTTATTGCACCGGCGGAGTTCGATCCGGATGGATGACTTCTGTTTTGGTTTCCTTAGGTTATGATGCCAAGAATTACGCAGGCTCCATGTGGGAGTGGACTTCTCCTAAGTTTGCAAATCATCCCTTAGTTTTGAAATAAGATCCGTTGATGTCCGACATACAAAAGAAAAGGATCTATTGGAGTCTCGGATTTCTATTCTTCTCTTTGGGGATCGCTTACCTTCTTTGGCCCAAACAGGTTCTGGAACCTGTCTCCGTCGATCGGGTCTTTTCAAATGCTCCCTGGGCAAAGCCGGTCCCGAATCTCCCGCCTCTTGCAGGTGTAGGAGAAGTGAGAGCGGAGAATTGCGGCAGGTGCCATACGGAGATCTACCAAGAGTGGAAGACTTCCACTCATGCAAACGCTCTCTCCGATATACAATTCCAATCGGAGCTAACCAAGTCTTCTTCTCCTAAATGGCTTTGCTTGAATTGCCATACTCCTGTGGCGAACCAAAGGGAGAATCTGGTAAACTATCTGCAAAATGGGGACTATAAACTGCCTATAGAGGAAAAGAATCCTCACTTCGACCCTAAGATGAAGTCGGAAGCGATCACCTGCGCCGCTTGTCATGTTCGCTTGGACGAACAAGGGAATTCGTACGTGATCGGTGCAAACGGAAATACCAAGCCCCCTCATCCTGTCAGGATCCAACCTGAAAAACTGAAGGATCGTTGTTTAGATTGTCATAATGCGAATTACGAACTGGACGATCAGTTGGTTTGTGCCTTCAAAACCGGCAAGGAATTGCAATCCTCGAAATCGACTCATGGAAAGGAAACCTGTGGGTCCTGCCATATGCAGGAAATCGAACGCAAATTCGTAAAATCGGAATTAGGAACTCCTGTGAGAACCGGTCATAAACACGCGTTCATAGGCGGAGGAGTCCCGAAAAGATTCGATCTGTATGAGAAACAAATCCCGGGAGGTTATCAGATCGGACTAAAAGTGGATCCGATCCTCTGGGACTTAGCAAAGGATAAATTAGAATATTCCGTTTCTTTTAAGAATGAAAAAGCAGCTCATAATATACCAACGGGGGATCCGGAACGATTCCTATTAGGCAGAGTTTCCATTTTAGATGCCCGGGGAAAATTGCTAGAAAAGAAAGAGATCAAGTTCGGACAGGAATGGGAATGGTATCCGAAAGCAAGACTGATCGCCGATACTAGGATCCTTCCCGGAGAGACTAAGAACTGGAACGGATCCTTTTCGGTCCCTTCTTCTCCCGCTAAAGTCGTTTTAGAATTTTATCATGTTCGTCTCAAGGAATCCAACGCGGAGTATATGAGAAAAGGGAATGATCTTGCAACAGAAGAATTTAAGAGGATGATCTCTAAGATAGAAGATCATTATCCCTTCTCCAGTATCGTCTATAAGGAAGAAGTAGATCTTCGAACTCATAAAAGAAAATTGTATTCCCCGAAAGAGCTAATACGAATATCTTCGGATCGAAGAGGAGAATGATCTTTTCATGAATCCGATTTGGTCTTCGGCCAAATTTCTAATTCCTGCGTTGAACGAAGAGGAGAGCCTTCCGGGCGTTCTGGACTCTCTTATACGTTTAGGGATCCGCCCGGATCAGATCTTGGTCTTGGATAATGGCTCTCAAGATTCCACTCCAAATATCGCCATCCAAGCAGGAGCGATCCTGATCTTGGAACCTAAGAGAGGATATGGCGCCGCTTGTTTAGCCGGGATCAACTTCTTGAAGAGGTCGCAAACGACTCCAAGCCATATCATATTCATGGATGCGGACGGCTCCGACGATCCGAACGATTTAAAGGAATTATTCCTTCCTTTCGCATCCGACCCAAACACAGATTTTGTGATTGGATCTAGGACTCTTGGAAATGCAGAAGAAGGTTCCCTTTCCTTCTTACAAAAATTCGGGAATTCTCTCTCTTGCTTTTTGATCCGGACTTTTTATGGGGTTTCTTTTTCGGATCTAGGACCCTTCCGGATCTTAAAGTGGGATTCCCTTCTCTCTCTAGAATTAGAAGATCTGACCTGGGGATGGAATCTGGAAATGCAGATCAAAGCGGTCCGAAAGAAAATGATCATCCGGGAAATTCCGGTGCACTACGAAAAGCGAAAAGGCGGAAGGTCCAAGATCAGCGGAAATCTGATAGGAAGCCTAAAGGCAGGCTTTAAGATACTTTATATTTTCTTTAAACTTACCTTCTTTAAAAGAAGTTAGGATCTACACCGTATCCCGATCCAGAACGGATACGCCCAATAGCCTTCTCAATTTGCTCCAGTTATACGGTCTTTTCAGATCGTTTTCGGATTTTTCTTGGGTCTTAGCATTCCATTCGGAAATCGTAATAACCCGGTACAAACTTTTTAGTTTTTCCCATCCAACAGAATCCGGATCGTTTAAACAAAGTTCTTCGTCCACAAAGACTGCGACGATACCTGTTT
>NZ_RQER01000008.1 GCF_004770615.1 Leptospira langatensis | reverse complement strand
GGTCGTAATAGTTTTACCGATGCCTCAAAGCAACTCAGATAGTCATCAAACCACTTGCTTACCATCCTGCGCATCAATCCGGACTGCTCTCCCTTCGCATAGAGAGCAAAGATTGGCACTCCTTTTGCGTACGCGGCCCCTACTTCTGCCCATGCGTCTGTACCAGAAGGACCAATATAAATTACCAAATCTGCTCCCATGGCCGAATCTATATCAAACCGAAAGCATTTCTCACCGTCAGGACTGTTAATCCATTGGTCCAACGATATCCCAGGCCCGTGTTCGCTGGTCTCGAACTGCCCTTCTAATTCAACGAAGCTGTTCACAAGAAAGCCTCGTTCCCTATAATACTCCGTAAGCAATTCAACGGCATGTTTGTGTTTCCAGCTCGCTGCAAAATAGATAAACTTAGGTTGATATTCCTTTTTACTCATTGCTTGTCTCCTTATGCTGAATGTTCTAAAATTTCTTCCGATGATTCTTCTTTTGCGATCGCTTGATCTATTATTGCCAATCGCTTTGCGTAATGACAAGATGCCTCATATCTGAGTGCTAGCAGAGCATCGAGTTTTGATTTATAAACGGGTCGGGGCGTCCGGTTTGGATACGTTGCATGCTCTCCGAATCTTCCAGGGCCATGCCTAAGCCCGGTTGTCCACCATGCCGGAACGGAACTATCAACATCCGAGCGTTCTGTATCAAAATGAAAAAAGAAGAAGGTAAAACCGTTTAGGGCCTTGCCTTTCTTGGATTCAATTTGTTCAAGTGAGTACGGCTGAGGGACAGGTTTCAGAATATTAAATCCTACCGTTAAAGACAAAGCGTCCTTTTCGAAAGCAGTTAGCTCCCCAGCAGGTGGATAGTCGTATCTCATCCATTTTCTGTTCTTAACTAAACGGCCCTTTGCTGTTTCCATAACTGATGCACCTCCTCAAACTCCGGGATTTTAATATCAGTGCGAAACTTCCAAATTCCCAGATTCCCTTTTACGGGAATTGGCTTAGATAAAGGACGCGAATGTTCCACGAACAATGCGTTTTGTCCTTGAGCATACCAAGGATCCAATGAATCCAACATCTCTTCCGGTCTTCGGCAATCTTTGATGATCGTCACGGCCGTGATTGCTTGGAGAGGGGCGTTCCAAAGCTTGCTGTTGTGACCACGGCTATGTCGTAACATAAGAACTTTCGCCAAGTGGTTATTCTCTCGGTATACGCGTATTAGTTCCTCGTATTCCGGGTTTTCCATGGCTTCCCAATCGACACTCAACGAAGAATGAAGCAATACGGGACCGCGGAATCCAAAGTAACGACTTCGGTTTTCTATTGGCTTTACACCCATGGCGACTAGAGTGGTCCAAGGTTCCTTTACGGAAAGAACGGGATATTCAAACATGAGATTCCACTCCCTGAAATTCAGGACTCCAATCTCTTTCCGGCCATTTTGTGAAGATAAACAGTTCATCTTGCATAAAGTTGGAAACAGATATATTGGTGTGCCCTATGAGATGTAAAAGACCAACTTCGGAAATGGAAGCAACCCGAAGAGTTGAAATAATTAGCATTTCCCTTTTTACGATAGGTTGCTCCCGGTCAGAAAAACCAGAAACGTGAATAATTTCTTGGGGAGGGTTTATTGTCCTTTCCACCCAGACTCCGATCAAGTTCGTACCTCGCGGAATAGAAATAAACTGGGATTCCCCTATTTTATCACGGTCGAGGATGAATGATTGGAATACGAAACGGTTTTTCCGTTCTACTCCTTTCTTAGAATTCCGAGCTATAAGCGACTTATCATTGACCAACGGTATAATCTTGTTATCCGGTCGCACCTTTAGGACTCTTTGAAGAGAAACTTGCTTTTCTTGGGGGGCCTCGTCATCCAGGAACGAGAGGACTGCCCCAAAACCTTCCGCAAATTCAGGATCCAACGACTTAATTACTCCGAACCTATCAGAGTCCTTATCCATCACTACTTGGCTCTGAATAAAATCATGAGGAATCTCTATTATTTCAGAAAGGCGAAACCACCCGGAAGCGTTGTCTGCTTCGAGCTGAATAAACTGTCCGCAGTCCGACGTACCAGATTTACTCAATATTTTCCCACTACAATGGCGAGGCCCAGGAATTACGAAGAATCTTTCATTTGTCATGCGAGGACCTTCATTCCATTCCCGCGAAATATATGATCTGGCGTTTTTTCCTTCGTTGATTGCACTTCACAGTAAACATCCACTTTTGATCCAACCTCAGGGCCAAAGTAAGCTGGAAAGATTCTCGCTTCCTGGCAGTCTCCTTGGATCAACTCATGGTCCATTGGCCGAGACAAAATAATATTGTGCGTCATCGGATCAATTCCTCCTTACTCCGTCGTATCGAATAAAGAACGCTGGTGTGCTCCATATTAAAGATTCGGCCTATCTGCGATTTACTAAGCTTGATCTCTAACAACGCCAAGAAAGCCTCTCTCCGCGCGACGACTACCTCGGGATATCTTCCTTTCTTTAACAAATCTATAATAGAAAGGCCGTGATTATGCGCCGCATCGCCAATGATTTTAGATACTTGCGGAGTGATTACGATAAAGGAAATTGCTGCGGGCGACTTGGCTCCTTTCGTTTGAGCAAGCCAGTGTTTTAAAGCATCTATAACTTCTATTTCCGAGTCACTGGTTTCCGCCTGACATTCCGGGAAGTCTGGTAAGAAACCATAATATGCCGCCCCTCTCCTTTCGATGCACAGCCTTTCCGGATAAGATGATTTCAGCTTCGAATTCACTGGATCTCTCCTTTGCGAAATCGATTTATCAGATCCGCCATCACTAGACCAAATCCGTCTTGCAGTTCCATTGCTTCTTGTTCACTTTTTTTGGAACGTAGACGGCCCCAACCGCGAATCCGGGCGAGCGTTCGCCCTATACAATTTAGGTTATCAATGAGGTATCCGTCATCTTTGAGCATAATACTTTGTCCCATCGGTTCATAAAAGACATCCCGCTTTAGGATTTCTTCCCGGACTTTCTTCTTTATTCTTTCGTTAAGCTCCATGCAAATTCCTTAGGGGCTCGCATTCACGATACGCTGGATGCTCGGAATATAATCTTGGCGTCTTAAACAATTCGGACAGGTGGTACTCGCAATATCCAAAGTTGTACGTGTGGAGTTATGCAGAGTTAGTTTTCCAGCACCCTGGCCGCACCATGTTTCCGGGTGTTCTGCTTTTCCATCCTTCAGAAGATGGATGTATTTGGATAGCCGGACACGGCAGTATTTCTTTTTGCTTTTTGCCATGATATACTCAGTATCTTCCGTATTTACTGACAATATACTGAGTATATTTGTACGTCTATGTCTATTTTCTAATTTTGTTCCTTTTTTTCGATTTCGGACGACGTTGAATATTCAGCCTTTCTTTGATTAACATGCGTTTCAATACGGGAGATTGGACCGGTGTATCCCATCCATGCGATGCAATATGTCGCGCAACGGCGATTGATTCACCAATTTTCAGCATCCACTTATCACCCATGGAAATAAACTCTGCTTGTAAGTAAGAATTGAATTCTTCCTCCGTTTTTACTCCAAGATAAACGCTTAATCCGTAGTAACTGAAGCGTTTCCCAAGAAACCTTATAAGATCTTTCCTTCGTTTTCGTACTACTAGCGAACGCAATAAACTTAGGGAATATAACGGAAGGAAGACCAAGCATGCAACCGGCCCAAAAAGATTATCTAAATGAGGCACTCCAACATTTATTAGAATTTCTTTTTGAAATAAACCTAGACCGGCTCCGAAAGCGGCCGTGAAGAAGAATAATAGCTTTGTCTCTCCTGGTTTAAGACCTACGGGTAAAGTTTCATCCAAATGGGAAAGATAAAGGATCCACCTGAGTATTATGGATCCTTTGGCCTGGTTTTGTAAGTCCGATGAGCTCTTGGCCTTTCGACTTAGCAATCTGATATCAGCGTTTGTTTGCGCTTCTGCGAGAGTGAGGTTGTGCAGTGTCTCAGCTAGGATATACGAAGAAGATATTGGAAACATCACTCAGGAATGATCTTTCACAACTTTTATTCCCACAGAAATTCACTTATTCTTTTTTTTCTTGGAACGGATATATGCAATCTAAATACCCATTGAGGAAGACACGTCGTAAACATGAATACAGGAGTCCATGTTCAGCTTTCCAATTCTTCGGATGCAACGAAGTTCTTTCACTCCCGTTCCCTTTGTAAGGACTATATTTAAGCTTCGCCTTCCCTTGCTCATTTACCCAGATGAGTCCCCAATTAACGGGAAGATCTTCCACTCCAATTATATTTTCCGGGCACAAATAGAATCTCTGGGAGCCCATCCCATTTTCCGGAAATTGCCTGAATAACTTATTCTTATCCTTCAGAAAATCTGCCCGGGAAGCTTTACATTCAATCAAAAAGGAATGTCCCCCTGAACCAAAGCCAATAACGTCTGGGATTTCTTGGGCGGAAGTATTCGCCACTTCTTTTATCACAACGCCACAGGAAGTCCGACGCTGAACCCATGAGAAAGCGATTTCGACTAGCTCATCATGTGAAAAGCAAACATCCTTCGAACCTTTCTTAGGATCCATTTTCACTTTCCCCACCGTCTTTTTTTTCCAAAATCAATTGTAATCTCGCGAGAGCATTCCAAGCAAGGTGGGCCGCATGGAGTAAGTTTGACTCAGGATCCGTGTCCTCGTTAATTTCCGCGAAGTTATGCCGGTCAAGCGCTTCTGTATATCTTTGAATTCCGTCCGGAACAGATCTCCAGCCATCCACTGAATACTTTCGAGCTCCGTATTCCGCTACTTTTACGACTTCGGTGATCGCCCCCGACATACTCCTAAGAATCAGGCTATAACGGAGTTTTCCTGCATCCAATTTCGCCCCAGGCTCATGTGCAGACCTTCCGGTCGGGTCTGATTGTTGTTCCATACCGTGAGCATAACGACCGTATAAACGGTTCCCATTATTTTCCAGGATAAAGATCCGGGTCAATCCCCATGGATTTCATTCGATTCCCACGAATGTCCGCAAGCTTTTTAGGTTTGGCGGCCCTAGCCGCTTCAATAGATTCCTTGGATCGCGTTGAAACGGTTCCTGTCCTCTGCAACCTTACCGAGAATTCTAACGCATCCGGTCCGTCTTTCCCAAAATACGGATATTCATCTAAATCCTTATAAAGTATTTTGGAATCATCGCGGAGAACAAGAAGTTTTGTCGCAACCAGTGGCTGGAGGGCTCCGGTGACTCTCTTTTCTTTATCCCCACCACTCTCAACCGGAACAATAGGAACGAGTATCTTATCTTCGTGTGTCTTATTGTATTCCTTGATCCGGTCCCGTATTAGAAAATGAAAGTGCTCTTGGTTTCCAGTTTCCTCAATTCCGCATACTTCCCACGGGAAAAGAGTTAGGGCGATGATTAAATCGTCGGCGATTTTATCTGGTCTACGACGCTGAATGTCAGAGAATATTTCAAATATTTTCCCCTCGGGAGATCGGGCCGTTCCAACAATGGCTGATAAATCTGATTTTTCATTTTTACCGAGGGAGAGGTCAACCCCAAGTGTCAAGCGCCAGCCTTTCCAAGAATCCGTAGGAGGAAAATGATACCGTTCTATCAATCCTTTGAAACGCTGGTCAACCTCTGCCAACACTTCGTTTTGCTTTTCACGGGCGAACGTAATCGGATCCTGTTCCCGCTCTTTTAACAGTTGTGCAAGGGGTGCTCCTTCCTCCCATGTTGAATATTCTTTTCCATTTGAATCCGTTTCAATAGCCTTGAATTTCTTTTTGTCCCACCCTTCATCCGCAGGGTACTTATCGTCGTCAGCAAATACAACCTCACCCACACAATTGGGGGCAATGGTAGTATAAGACATTAAAACGTCGATTCCCCACCCGGACCCTAGTTTCATCGCTGCCCGGTCGAACCAACGGTATTTTCGTCGCATGGTAGATTCGGAGACTACGTCCTTTTCTTCGTCAGGGTCATCTATGATTAGGGCCGAAGGTCTGTGTTGCTTGTTTCGCTTTCCCCTAATGGCATTCAGGAACCCTTTGGCGATAATTCGAGCTCCACCCCGAAAGACAATATCCGTATCTTTCCACGAAACTTTTTGTCCTTTTCTATCTATGGCAGGATTGAGCTCTGGGAAGTCATCAATTAGCTTTTGGTTGTCCTCAACCTCCTCCACGATCTTCCGCAAAAAGTCCTTCGCGGATTCAAGAGTAGAAGAAATCATAATCACGAACGACCAGTCTCCACGAAGGATGAGCCATAAAACGGCACACAAGGAAAGAATAGTGGACTTTCCGAATCCCCTTGAGAGAGCTCGAACGAGCTTTATTGGACTTCGATTCTTTTTATTCGCAAACTTATGTACATCCCGGATAAGTTCATTTTGTTGGGTGCCAAATTCGCATGAGAAATAATGCCCAAAATATTCTTTGAGAAACTCGCGAAAGTTTTGCAAAACCCTCGCCCGAACGGTCTTTCGAGAATCAATTTGTTCTGCAAATTCCCTTCTCTCCTGCGTTAATTTAGCGAGCCCAAGTTCGATCACTTCCGGAGGATATTTGCTGAATATGCTTTCAACCTTACGCTTAGTTTTCTGATTCACCAAGACCCCCATCAACGGCTTCCTTCATCTCGGCTAAAAATTGAGCGAGGAGTTGCTCGACCTGTTTCTTTTGAGCGGACTTTTCCTTTGTAGTCGGAAGGTGCCCTGTTTCCTTCAACACCTGAAAGGCAAGACTTGGGCTACCATTCTTACCAGAGATTCCTTTATGGAGCGTGTTAAACGCTTCGTCGATGCTCCGATGGAACCGATCCCTTTGGAGTTGTATGACGAGACTCCCTTCTCGTTCCAAAGCATCCTTAAATGGCTTTTCGGCTCGCCATTTATAAATAGTATTCTTTGAATAACCGAGGATTTCTGAAACCTGCTCGATAGAATACCTTGCAGAAAAATAGAGAACGGCTCGTTCCTGATCGATATCTAGTTCAGGATAATAACGGTCTTCGGCTTTGGTATCCTTCCCAATGATTCGTTCAGGCTCTTGAACCCCCTTTTTCCGGGATGATCGCTTTTTTGTACGATTTTGTACTTTTTTGCCGGACGATTTCCCTTTTAGGTTAGGTATTTTCTTCTTCGCGGCCATTAACGAATCCTATATGCCGCAAGCATACCGGCTAATCATCGAAATCGGGCGCCTTATCAGGCTGAACAATCTCTGTTCTTGTTACGGAATCGCTCCACCCAGCCTCATCCCAAGCAACGTGAGATCCACTCATCGTGCATTTCGGATGAGGACATTCATAGCGCACACCATGGCTTCGACATACATCTGGGCGATCAGCATAATTGAGACAATTCCCCGTTTCTCTTTCAAAGTATTTGCAAGTATAAATAAATTGCTGTGCTGGATAGCAGTTTCCTTCATGGTGATCCCCAGGGAAGCCGATGCCTAAAGGGATCGCCATGTCAGAAACTTTTGTTATTTCCTCGCGATTATAGCATAATAGCGAGATCCCTTCTCTCTCCCTCTCTTCGTCATCCATCTCATATATTTCCCTCAATGGCCGTTTCACCGGTTGTTCGGGTGTTTCTTGCGGAAGTCGAATCCCAGAATCCGAATAAGTTTCTTTCAGCCATGCTCCGGCTTCGATTAATTTTTCGGGTGAGAAAGGCAGTAAAAATCTTTCACAGCAATGCCCAGAACACCGGTCTCTTTGAATAAATATCTTGTCTTGCAAAATAAAATTCACTCAAACATCAGGAGGCAGAGCAAATTTAGGATCGGCAAGTGCTCTCAGCCATATTTCAAACCCAACCTCATCAATACATTCCGCCGCTCTCTCGAAGCAGGAAAATCTAAAGGGGGAAGTAGAATGACCTACCGATTCTCTACTTATTTTATATATCCCTATGCGACGCTCCGGGAAATCTTGAATCGGAAGCCCTACTTCAAACCAGACAGGCAACATTCCGTTAAGATTCACAGGATCCTTTTCTGAAATCCATTTCCATATCCTAAGACATGCCATGACCCATTGCCGCATTTGCTCGAACGGTTGTCGATTTATGAAGTAACCTCCCGCTTCATATAAGCTCCAAAATTCTCTCTCATCCGTTGGATTTAATCTGTCATTTGAATTGCTTCTAATTCTATGAGTTCCTCTGCCTTCGAATATCGAGTAAATGTGGGTTATCTTGTTCAGAGAGCTTTTATATGGATCCCACTTAATAGCGGCCAATACCTCTTGTTCTCGAGTAAGCGATTCCAGATCTGCCGAGGTCCGTTTAAGTGCATCCACCGTCTTATCTATCGAAGAACTATTTTGTTTGACCCGGCCTTTATTATATTCGAGATATTCCTCTCCGAGCTCGTTATCAGTTCCCTTTGTTGATACCTGGGGTTGCGTTTCTTTTTCCATTTTTATCCGTCCACCCTTGTATTCATCTTCTCGGGACTTATAAGATTCCATCTACATGTCGAAAGACAAACCCGCCGCTCGAATTCAATTTGTGAAATCTGTTCCTCATTCCAGGAATATTCGAAATTACTTCGGTCCCATCCATCGGGGTCGAGAACCTTCACCCTCTCGAAATATAGTTTCTGCCACTCTCGGCTAGTAAACAATTGGGGACCCATTTTCTCGGATTCCATACTTAAAACCCTCTCAGCCAATGGTTTTGATAATGGTTTACGCCAAGGACGTTTCGTCGTAAGATGGAACATTCCGCAGTTAGGACAGCGATAGTCCCAAAACGCTTCATTGAACATTCTTGCAAATTGCTTTGCTTTATCCCTTGCGATCTTGCGATTTTTAAAACTCCTCTTTCCGGTATATTCGCAAGTTCTTCTACCCTTCATATTGGCTCAAGACGAGAAGTTATCGTCTATTTCAGAATGTTCCCATATCTTTTGAAGGTCATCCTTCGATAATTTGTTCTCTATTAGCTTTTCCAATTTGCGGGCATACGCTAAGACTGCGGTCAAATGATAGCCAAACAATCGTCCGTCGTTCTTCTTGGAACGATTCTCTCGTAGATATTGCTCGGCATTCTCCTTAGCCTTCTGGTTCATTCACATTCCCTTGCCTACTATTACGGGCATTCTTCTTACGTTCTGCCTTGCGAAGAAGAGATAGCCATTCCCGTATTTCTCGCAACTCTACTTCCCAATCGTCGCGTTCCCACGCTGCCAACGGTTCCTTCTTATCATTAAGGAGAGATTCAATTTCGAGAGCGTACCTCCGATAACCTTCGATCGTTAGCGTAATAGAATCTTCAAATTGAACAAAATATTTATAGTGATCTCGAACGATATGGCGAAGTAATTCCGCATTTATAGATATTCCCGCATCCGTTAAGGCGAAGATCCCCTGGATTGCCATTTCTAGCCGGTTATCCCTTCTGAAAAGCTTGCTGGAATACTTCGATGCTGTCTTACTCTCTGGAGTTGCGGCTTCCTTGACTTTTTCTGTTATTCGTTTGGAAACCATTTGAGTTTACCTTCCTATATTTCCGAAATAATCCTTTCATTTCATCGCGGGCAGCGACGGCGTTACCTTTCCTTCGGAATACGTTACCAAATCCTAACCGATCATAATCCGTTTCATCACCGTTCCAAGGCACATCAAGAATACTCCCATCGGAGGTGACAAAATAATATGTTTCCCCTTGAGCAGGTACTAATTGGCTCATTCCTCTTCCTGGTTCGATTTTGCTTCCGGTAAAGGCTCCGATCCGACTGCTTTCAGCGTTTCTCCAAGTCCATTGATTAGCGCGTTGAAGTTCTCGCCATCTTGGGCAAGTTTGAGGAGAATTTTGTATTCTTCGTAGCCCAGAACAACCATCCGAATCGACCGAAGGATCGTAAAATCTCGCGGTTGTTCGATGCCCGCTCCTTTATGGTGTATTTCGCGAAGCTTAAAAACTAACTCCACAGCAAAAGCGGAAACACCAAGTAATAGGAGAAGAAATAGGCCAGTGGTAAAAGACAGGATCCAAACCATCATACCCGCTCCTGCATTTTTAGTTCAACGGGGGTATCATCGTCAGATACTCCATCCAAAACATCTAAATCAATTTCATTCGAACGAGAATGGTATCTTATTTCCAAGGAAAAGCAGGGAAGAGCTAAGGATTCCACTTCTTTTTGTGTAAACAACGTTCCTCGCTCTAAATCGTGTCCCAATCTTACGTAAACTTCGCTACTACGCTTTCTAAGTTTCCAATATATGCAAAGGGCGTAAGCACCATCGAGATTCTTATCGCGGTCTACCAACTTCCAAACATCGTCCTTTTCTTTAGCAAGGACGAGATACCAAAGGGCCTTTGGCGCACGAAGAGCGGGTTGTCCCGAGTGATGGTTTAGGCGATTGATTTCCATTTTCTCTCTTGAACCTTATTTGAAAAGTAATGCGTAAAGGTTCCTTTCTTTTCACGCTGCAATTTCCCTGCACCAGCTTCCATAACGTAATCCCGGAATTCCTGAACCATGCTCTCATCAATGTCGATTCCAACAAAAGACCGACCATTCCTAAGGCATACTCTTCCAACTGTTCCCGGACCCATAAATGGATCGAGAATAACGGCCTTTTCTGGACTTCCCGACTGAATGCAAATCTCAAACAATCTTTCCGGACCCTGGGCAGTATTTTCCCCAGTAGAATTCGGGGTGGGAATAAACCAAGCAGCACGGCGAGAAGCGGTAAAATCTCCGCTGAGCATCTTATCCATTTTTCTAGACAAAATACGCCTTTTTAAAGCAGATGGGTCCTCGGCACCATGATCAATATATTTCTTTTTCCCGACTCCACCGTAATTCCCTACCGCATTTCCACCCATACTTTTTAAAGCAACGTGGACCTGTGGATTTTTGGGGTCAACACCCGATAGTGGAACTGAAACCTTGCTTTTATCTAAGAAATATTTCTTCTGATCTAAAACGAAGAGCAACACATACTCATGCCCGACAGTAAACCGTCTCTTCGCCGATTCTGGGCGAGAAGAACCAACGTTGCCATCATCAGTAGAATACGATTTTATCCAAGGAAGTTCCTGAACAAATTGAAATCCCCTTGCTTGCATTGCCCGCTTAAATTCCCAGGGAACCGACAGAGAACATCCATTTCTGAAAGTATCTCCTATGTTTACAAAGATTGTAGCGGTTGGTTTTAACCAGGGAATGAGATCTTGAAACGTTCCGGCTAAATGTTCAACGTATTCAGAAAGACTTCGTTCCCTTCCAATCTCAAATCCTCTTAATGGATGATTTTCCGCCAAATATTTCCTTTTTTGAAAATATGGGGGAGAGGTAACGACCGAATCTATAAATCCCCTTTTTCTACCGGATTTAAGAACAACTCGAGCAGCTCCGTGAAACAAACTTATATTCACATCCGCTCCTCACAAATTCGGAATATATCGTCAAACAACGTTCCGGAACATTCCCACTTTCCACCCTCCAACTCGGCAAAGTAGGACTGAGAGTACCCTAATTTTTGAGCGAGCTGGAATTGTGTTAATCCGGCAGCTTTTCGAAGTTCTTTAATCTTTTCTGCTAAGGCCATATTTTCCGGCCGGAAATTTTTATCGAAATATTTGGATTGGGCCGCCTCCGCCGATTGACGAACTACCTCACGAAACGTTCCTGGGCCCCATTGATATTCAGTATTCTTCCCGGTAACTTGGAGTAGAAAATTGCCGTTGCCCATATCTGATAGATTGAGCCGTAAGCCCTTCAGTTTTTTCTTAGACCAAAGTTCCTTAAGTTGGTCCATTGTAATATCTTTAACTCCGGCCCCTAAGCGAATCTTCTTGAGATCGCTCTTGAGTGTTGCGAGTGGAATCATGGTTTTCTTTGAAACTTCTACCAGTCTGTCATTCTGGACCTTTTTACCTTGGAAGAAGTCGGGACAATATGCAGTGTATATGTTCACGCGGCCCGAGTAGCCCGTTTGTCTGCGGCCAATATTTCGTGAGATCAGATAAGCAAGTTCATCATCCGGATCTACAATGTGCGCGTCAATGTCGTCCCATCCAAGGAGCGTTACCGCTTTAAACCGATTTTCCCCGGACAAAATGAGATATTCGCCCCGGTCAACCACTCGAACCGAAATGGGCTCCTGCAGACCGTGCCTATTTATATCGTCTGCAAGCGACCTTATAAATTCCACAGACTTCGGAGGAAACAATACCTGATTCTTCGGGTGCGGCTTTAACGCCTTCAACGGTATTCGGGTCGGAGCGGCCATTTCCCTTATTTCATCAGAGATCTTCCTATCGGTTTCGGGGATTACAGCAGTATTCACAGAGCCAACGGTAATAGTCGGCCCTGCCTGTTCCCATTAGGTTTTATTTCGGGCTTTTTTCCGCCTCTTCCGCTCTTTTTCGACAATCTCCTTGCACCGGTCTACTCCGCCAAACACTCGGAGTTCCTTTGCTTTCTTTCGTCGTGCGTCAACGAGCTTCTTTTTGGCAGTCTCGATCTTCTTTTCCTCTTTTTCAAGGGTTTCGATCTCGGAGATAATCCTATAAATGAACACCAACTCCCCTTCTTTGATCGTCGGCGGCTCGATTGGCTTTTTCGTTAGAATTGCCCGGGCGGCTTTCAGTAACGTCTGAACATACCTCTTCGAAACACCTAGGTCTTTCGCTATTTCTTCGGATAATGGAATGGCTCCAAGCTTTCTACGATCTGGCGTTCCACCCTGGAAGTTTTTGAATATTTCGACCTTGCCGTATTCTATTATGATAATTTCTACTATTTCATCGAAAGTAAAATGCTTCGGAAGTTGGTTGCCCCCGTACATAATGCGGCGGCGAACACTATCTGTTAGGGGGGTGAGAAGATGGCGAACAAGAATTTTCTTATGTCCTACCTTCCCGTTTGTAGTCCAACGTCTTCGTCCATTCAAGATCCAATGCTTCCCACGGGTATTCTTCTCCTTGGATATCAAGACTGGTTCTAAGACACCGTGTTCTTTGATATCGGCCCGGAAAATCACCTGATCCTCATGCTCTATGTGCCTGTTTTTCACTAATGGGTGAGGCTCTAAATCCTCATTAGACACTTCATAAGGTTGGGAAAATTTAATCATGCGAAAGACGCTAAGGTCCTACACATAAATGTAAACTACTTTCCCGGCAAAATGGGAAGTCATTTCAATGGAATGTACATGGCGAAAGCTTGCCAAACTTTTTGGTTAGTTGTTAGCGATCCGCGCGACGAGCATTGCTTCAGGTTCCTTTCCGTGACTTAACCACCACTGTATTCTCGCACTTGGACTGGTGCTTTTATCGTATGACTTATGGCAGGCCCAGCACAAGGATCGAATAAATTCCGGATCCGTCGGGTCGTTCTTCTCCTTCCCGTCGTCACCCTTATAGGAAACATTGCGCCCTACAAGATGGCATCCAAACACTGGAAAGCGCCCGCAAACTTCGCAGTATGGGAAGTTTAATTTGCGAAAGGCAATGGCCGCGTTGATTTTTTTCGTTCTGCTATTCACAGGAGACTAGCGAGAATTATTCCGGCGGCGATCGATATCGGCATACTCGGGTTTTAACTCTATTGAAATGGCGCTCCTGCCGAGCTTTCGGGCAACAAATGCTGTCGTTCCAGAACCCGCAAAAGGGTCTAATACGATCGCGGGGGGATCTAAGTCCCCGGGAGTGGACGCAAGAATGCAAGGTTCAATTAAGTCCGGTGGATAAACAGCAAAGTGGGCCCCTTTGTAAGGCTTTGTGGTCACTGTCCAGACCGATCTTTTATTCCTCTTCTCAGGATAACTCCGAACAGATTTCGAGTGCTTTCCAGTATGGATTTTTCTCCCCTTAGATATTTCCACCGATTGGGGCCGATAGCTAGGATGTGTTGGGTCTAAGCTAACTGATGGCTCTTTGATTGCGTCTGCGTTATAATAGTAATGTCTTGATTTGGAGAATAGGAAGAAATACTCATGTGAAGTTGTCGGCCGATCTTTTACTCGCTCTGGGGTGGGATTTGGTTTACTCCAAATGATATCCTGCCTTAGATACCACCCTTCCTTTACTAGGGCGATTGCAAGCGCCTCTAACCTTATGCGCCCTTCAACTAATTCCACTAACTCCCAATCTTTTCGGGAAATCGCGTCTTTTAAGAGATTAGCCCAACCATTCAACGTATTATTGCCAATGACCGAAAATCCCTGTAACGCAAACGCAACCCGCCAAGGGATCCCTATCTTATCCTTGCGCTTTAGCCCAGGTACGTTTGTCGGTTTGCCAAACCGTGATTTTTCAAGTGAGGGTCGGCCAAATTCCGTATGTTTCTGCTGGTAGGAAGAATTTAAGCCTGCCTTTCCACTTCCATTATAAGAATCCCCTAGATTCAACCAAAGTGTGCCGTCATCACGAAGAGCACGCCTACATTCTCGAAAAACCTGAACTAGCTTCTGCGTATATTCAAAAGGGGTATCTTCCCAACCAATCTGGCCGCCAATGCCGTAATTCCTAAGACCAAAGAAGGGAGGAGAGGTGACGACACTTTGTATCACCTTCGGGGGAAACTGTTGAAGCTTCTCATACGCATCCCCAACAAGAACGGTATTTACGATGTCCTCGATCTTAAACAACCTTATATCCCTGTAGCCTTTATCAGAGAAACGATCGGGTCCGGCGATTCACGAAACTCTGGATATAACATGGTTTGCGTTTTCACAACCCGAAGGAGGTCAACCACATCGATCATAGCTCTGTGAGCGCGGCGCCTTTCTTTGCCGGTATAGAACCGTATGGCCGAGGCAAGATCATGACGAGGGGCTTCCCGCTTCTTAAAAATAATAAAAGGGTCTATGACCTCTAAAGGCGCAGTTGGCCATCGTAAGCCCGAACGCTCTATTTCTGCGGTTAAGAAAGGAATATCGAATACTTTCACATTATATCCCAGGAGGATCGTATCCGACAAAAACGGAATAAAACAATCCGCTTGTTCAGAGAACGGTGGGGCAACGCGTACCATTTCGTCTGTAATACCGTGAACGGCTGTCGCTTCGGGTGGGATTGAGATCCCGGGATTGACCAGCTTCCGAATCTTGTCTGCATATCTCCAAACGCCAGCCTCTTCGGTGACGCGGTAAGCAGCAAATTCTACAATTCGATCCTTGGTTCTACTAAAACCCGTTGTCTCGATATCAATGCAGGTAACATTGCGAATCATCTGCGGTTATCGTACCCATGCTTCTTTGCAAGAAAAAGCACCCGAGACAGTTCAACTCCAATGATCTCGGAAGTTCGTTCGACGGAATACCCACGAGAAAAGAAAGACTTGATTCGACTTTCCAAATCCATTTCTACCTCAGGTTTATTTGTCACAAATCGCTCTCTTTAACGGGAGTTATCCCATTGTAATGTTGGTTGCGGGTGTCGGGATTGAACCGACGCTTTCTGTCCGGATGAGAAAAGGGTTTCCAGAAGAGGAAAAGACAGACGAACTACTTATTCGACCCCGCCATGTTTCACGGTGACTACATTCCGTGTCCCAAGATTGGGAAGGTTTAGTTAATGCTCTCGAATGAAGTTAAACAATAATCTTCCAAGAAGATGTATTCCCATCTTTATCTTGTTCGTTCGGTTTTCCATTTAATTGTTCATCCAGGAATTCCTTAATGTTTAAAGCTGCGTCAACCTGCCATTGGCCCCCGTCCGCTTCGAAGAGCGCAGCTTCAATTTCGTCTTCCGAACCTTTTACTCGCAAAATAAATGGGCTTGCAACTTGCTTTGCCTCAGGAAAGATTCTGCGTGGAGTAAGAACAATAGGATTTTTGACGGGACTCTTTTCCTTACGGGTGATTCCTACCTTGCGAGTCACCTCTTGGGAGATTCCATCATCATCAACGCCAACGCTACCAACCTGAGAAATTGAAGAGACAAACGCGACAATATCGATCAACGGTTGATTTTCTACGAACAGCGCTTGCAGTTGGGTGATAAAGGTATCCATGTCCTTATATTTGCCAAACTCAAAGGTTGGGAGTCCGTAGGTTGCCTCTATGAGATTTTCTCTCTTCCTAAATTTTCCGACTATCTTTGTAGTAACGGTAACTTGGCGAGGGTTTTGCACATGAACAAAGCAATCCGCTGGAACCGCTCCATCCCGATTCATTTTGAGAAAATCGACAATCCCAGAAAGGGTGGTCGTTTTTATTGGAGAGGCAATGGGATCTTCGACAGGAACCAAAGAGGCTGTTGAATACTTCCTGTCGTCTATCTCAATGACCTTAACTTCTTTTCCATCTTGAATAGCTTTAACAAAACTTGAATCCATTAGCTTTTACCTCCTACTGCAGCGATCTTTTGTTCGGGAAACAGCTCGCCTTGAGCCATTTGATTTTCCAGAACGAGATACTTACTTCCCTGTCTTACTGCATGGATAACAGTCTCAATCTTAAACTGCTTTCCTAGTTTAGGATCCGGAGGCACGACATTGACTGCAATGAAGTTGACTTCCCCATTTCCTTTTAGTTTAGGAATGAGCTCTATCCCGAATGAAAACTTCCGAATGTCCGCCGCTTTCTTGTTCGGATCATAAATATCCTTGATACAAGTTTGAATTGCATCATAGAATATCTCAGATAGAGCTCCTTTGGCTAAGGTATCAAACGATACCTCCTCTACTTGATTTTCTTCTTTTGGCACTGTATTCCTCCTTGGAACTTGTAAATTTAGTTTCGCTGGAAAGTACGCTATGTTCCCTTCCTTTTTTACCGCTTGCGGAGAATTGTTAGGTTTGTAAATGCGTCTGTTCCGACGCATTTGTAATACATCATGGCGCTTTTGATAATCGAAGTGATGTCCATTCTTCCATACCTTAAATTTAACCGGCTTATTTTTGGGGTTTAATCCAAACAAATAGATTTGAACTGAATAGGATGTCCCCTCCGGAGCTCTCTTTTGAAGTTGCTCCGCATTTCGTATGGCTTCATTTTGTGCGTTGATTCCAGAAAAGAACTGGCCAGTGGAGCCCCAATCTTCCCTACTACGCCCTTTCTTAACGTGCATACATATATGGAATTCTTCCCTATTTGGTGTTTGTAATGCAAAGCCGGTCATAGCCATTTCCCCCTATCCTAATTTGCTTTTTCTACATCCTTTCCAGAGACGGCCGAAGCCGGAATTTTGAAGGCTTGGTACCATTGACGCTTTCCGTTTTCTTCCACCTCGAGAAAGTGCTCTTCATGGATAACTTTCTTTTTGGGTTCACCATTCTTGGCGTATATCTGCGAGTGATAGATTTTGATTCGATGTTTTAGAAATTTCATTGCAATTCCTTGTGAATGCGGTCCGCCAACTTGTTCATGCGAATCTTGTCGATTATCCGTTGAGCATCGCGGAGATTCATGTAAAGCAATTCCCCGTTGCTTTCCCTGCGAAAAAATGTGTCTTCATCCTCTAAGGGTTTTTCTTGAGTGTTAACTGCCATATGTTTCCTCCGACCAAAACGAACTCACTTCGTTTTGCTTTTGTTTTAAGTTGCTTAAAGTTCGATTACTCGCCCTTCGAATATTTGTTCAAACCTACGAACCAATTCCGGGCGAGCATCTGGATAAACGTCCTGTAGTTGATAGTTTGTAGCGGCGATCCAATGAATCTTCCCGGCTCCAATGCGATCATACATGTAGTCAACAAATTCTTCGAAGTTTGCTTTCTGCAGTGAAGCTCGGTAAGCATCCCCAAGCTGCCAATTCACCTTCTTGAATAACTCGTCCGTAAAAAGATATTCCTTGCCATTTAGTATTTCTTTCACGCTGTTTCGATCTTTTCGAAAGCTATCTACCCGAGGCAGAAAATTATCCTCCCTAAACTCAAGGGATAGCTGACCCTCCTTGACCATCCATACCTTCGGTAGCAAGGGCTCCTCGCGAGGAATTTCCTTTACTAATCCGTTATCTACAATTGGCAGATAATAGGTTTGTGAGAGCTTGCTTGCCATTTGGACCCAATGCTCCAACAAAGCCGTTTTACCGGCCCCAGTTTTGCCTCGGATCAAGATCGTTTTGCCAAAAGGAAATTCTTTCGCCAGCTCTTGCAGCTTTTTCTCTATGATCTTTTTCATATCACCCTCGATTTAGGGACTGCTAACGTGGTGGCTTCCAAGGGCACCAGTTCTGCCCAATAATGTTCAATGTTTCGCGGCGTTACTGGCTTCAATGGCCAGAATTTTCCGCCACTAGCCCTCTTCTGTTTAAAGGCTTCAATCTTGTTCGAAACTTCATTCCAATCTCCCGCCGTAAGGTCATAAAGCTTTTGCATTGCCATCAGTTCACCATCGCTAGTTCCTAGCAAGGATCCATGAATTTGAAAATAACTTTGCTCAAAGCTTTTATACCAAGATTCAGGGAAAGTGAATTGATACCTGGCGTGCTTAAACGAAGGCAATAAAGGGGGAACGTTCCCTCCTTCTTCCCTTATTCGTTCTATTTCTGTTCTTTCTTCGATTCTGCTTTCTTTAATTGGTACTTCTTTTACGCCCTGATTATCCGCGGCCGGAAGAACCATTGGCGGCTTATCCGCGCACGGGATATCCGTAACCGGTTTTTCAGGGTCTGGCGCCTGGTTTGCTTGGTCCTGGAATAATGAGGGCGTAAGCTCGACACCTTTGCGCCTTCTCGATTTTGAAGGACGATCAATGATATGTGGTTTTTTTGAAATTTCAAAGAAGGACCAATAGGAAAGCCATGTCCCATCGGGATTTCTCTCTCGTTTCAGTTCGGCGTACCCGAAATATGCTAACTCTCGTAGAGCACTTGAAATGGCATCCCTTCCTTCCGGCCCTTCATGGGAAATGCTGTCCGCATTTAGTACAAAATAGTCAACATGAGATAGAGCGTAAGCGAGTACACCCCTCCCACGATAACTCACTCTTCGGTCGCGGAGGGTTTGATTTTCGATTACAGTGTATGGAGACTCCCTCCGCTCCACTTTAAAGATTCTGCGTGTTTTCTCTTTCATGAATTCTCCGAGTCGAATTCATCCGATACTTCCGGAACTGGTTTCAAGTTTGCCTCTAAAAGCATTTCGAGTTCTAAGAGGGAACAAAAACGGGAAGCTACCTCCCAATCAGTCGTTGCTTCACGGAGATATACACCTTTGAGAAGGAAATGGATCCTATCATCTACCCAGAGGGTAAGTCCACCGAGCCGTTCGGAATGGAAGGAATCACCATTCTGTATAAAGCCAAAACGCTCTATAAAGGCGGAATCTGGGTCAACGGCATCCAGACTAATCGGTAAAGTTTCTTCTTGTTCCAACAACAATTTCATTTTTATCCTCCATGATATTTTTTTCTTTTTTGAATCTGTTTATTAAGGCTATTTAAAACGGCCGCATTCGATGGCGGGCCCCCTCCGCTTATCCAGAGCAAGAAGACAGTTGCAACGACCAAACCGATAAAGATTACCAGGACTGCCGTTTGCATCGCCTATTCCTGTTCCTCGGATCCCTTCGCGTCTTTATCGCCTCGTAGGAATATTTCGTAAGCGATTATCAAGAGATCTTCACGATCGTGTTGATTGGCATCTTTCCATCGCTTTTGTTTAAGTTTTCCCTGAATAATAACTGGTTTGCCTTTACCTCCGAAATCCCTAACCACCTCGGCACGTTTATCCCAAGTTTCCACACGTACGTAAGTGGTTTCCGTTCCGTCGTTCGTCGCTATTGTGAAAGAAGCCACTGGTTTCCCGTTGGCGGTCCGCATCGACGGGGCGGCCGTCATATTTCCCTCTAAGGTTATGGTATTTAGATGTTTCACACTCTCATCCTTATTCAGTCGTCAGGCAACCTGGACCTTACTATCTTCCGCCAATATCATTTCTCTTGCGGCACTCTCTTCCATCCCAAGAGCCATGAGTTCCTTCTTAAATTGAGTGAGCATCTGAGCGTATTCATCTAACCTGCCTTCCTTATCGAATGCTTCACGATAAGATTTCCAAGTGCCGACTAAAGATCGAAGTTGAGCTGTCTTCGTTTCTGTTGGCTCACTCATTGAAATTGCCAGGATCTCAGATATTTTCGCCTTCATCATGGAGGTTTTCTGATTGAGGTCGTCATCGGAAAAAGTGCTTGCATTTTCTAAATTCTGTTCCTCTTTTTGCGGAGCTTCGCCCTCTTCTTGGCATGGTTCTTGATTTGTTGTCTGGTTTTTTGACAGGAGGCGACCGGCTACTAGTTCCGGGAATTCGTTTCCGACATTTTCTAATAGGGTACCCGGAAATTCAAAATCCCTAATAATCATTCCCCCACTTAGGTGATCCAACTGGATGACTGTATCAAATTCGTATTCTAATTCCTTTGATTGTTCCAGACCTAAGAGGATTCTTTCCCCTGAAACTTTTCCAGTCGCCTCGTTGCGAATCGTCGCATGTTCAAATTTATTCCTAACTAAGGCGATGATATGGCAGGGGCTAGTTTGCAACACCCGCATCAACTCCCGTTGCTTCGGGGTAAAATCGGCCCACGCAGGCCCACTATTCCCCTTGTAATGAGTTTTGGTTTTGCGATCTACTTCCGAAAGAAGGTGTTGCCAACTATGGGTAAGCGAGTCAATAATCAACGTTGAATAACCTTGACTCACGCAGTTCTCTATTGCAGAGATAAAATGGTCCGTGGAGGGATTTTCTAAGACATCCTCATCAAAAGAAAACTTATCTGCGTAATAAGTAAAAGTGTCCGTAGTAGATCGGATTACCGCAATTCTCGGTTCGTTGTCCTTTTCAATCCCGGTCGCAATCTCTAACGCTGTCAGGCTAATCAACGCTTCTGGCGGTGCCGCCAGAAGCAGCCGGAGTCTTCCGTCAAGGCGTTTAGCTTTTCTTAAGGCTCTCATCATGCACGCTCCTCAAATATTGAGCTTCCTGCTCAATAATCCAGGCGAAGCACATTACTTTTTCCAAATTAGTATACAAAACCTCGTCCGTAAAACGATCAACCACGGCGAAATAAATCTCATTATTATCGTCGAATCCATGGGCTTGCGCCTTGAATCGGTCTATTGGTCGCTTAGAACTTCCTGGTCTCCTTTCTCTAGTTACCAAAGCAACGTGGGTAGATTATACGCCTCTAATGTTCTCGAGTTTCATATTCCTCCTATTCCGGCAGGGATATAAATTGAATCACTTGTCAAAATTAGAATTGCAATTTGAGCTCACGCGCAAAGTATCAATGTAACCAGACCAAAATGGTCTACTGAGTAATGGCTAAATCGCCCCCTTTTCTCAAAGACGAATATAATATACTGAGTATATTTCCGTCAATGGAAAATTGAGTGAGTATATTTGCAAAATGTCCAAAGAAAAGATTCCGAAGCTATTTCCTGCCAAGGTCCAACGGATCGTTGATGACCAGATTGCTAAGAATTCCGATCTCAAGCAAAAAGACATCGCCTCAAAATTAGAGCAGACCCCTGCCGGATTAAGCCATATCCTAACCGGAAAGACGAAGACACCTTCTCGCGCTTTCCTTTCTGCGTTACGGCGCGAATACCATGTGGATCCGAATTGGGTTATGGACGATCTCCTTCCCGTTGATTTCAAAAGACGTTATCTAAGCGAAGGAAAGGGAGCGCAGAAAAGCCTGGACGAATATGAAGAACTTTGGAAAGCAATGAAGGAAAAGGGATGCGTAAAGGAAATGAAAATGCTACTCCTTGAGTTCTCACCGAAGGAGCTCGATTTGACTTTAAACCTTATCAGAAAGATTTCATCTAGCGCCAAAAGTTAGAGAAAGAGTGCGAACCTCTCCCCTACCCTTTCATATCTCGCTTGGCGACTTAAATTTGCATTTTCTCTTAAATCGAGATCGTATAACATGATTTGCTCAACAAGCGCTGCCCTTTCCTTACGTAATCGTTCCGAATAATCGTTCGGACAAAAAAATCTCTGTAAGAGACGCAAACTTGGCGCAAAAACTTTGAGTAGGATGGGTCGTTCATCCAACACACTCGGAACTTGAGATATTTCTAATGCACCATAATCAACTAAGATAATAGCCCAGTGAATTGCCCATCCCAATACCCCGATTGATGAAAGGTAGCCTTTGAAAATTCCAAAAATAGGAAGTAAATAAATGAACAGTAAGGCGACGCAAAGGCCATACGCAATGCCGATCGTCATTATAAGAGCCATAAATTTTCTATTTCCTTCGGTCTTCTGAATCGTTGAAATAAGCAGAAGCACGGCTGATCCACAATAGAACGCTGCGTAAGCGATCAATATGTGGTATGCTAGGAGCGGCCTATACACGGAGATATTACCTGTAACTACAATCATCTTACAGGCGAATGCAGAGTATAAGAGATAGGAGAGAAGTAAAGCCTCAGCGAAGCGAATGCCCCTTGAGGGGTGCTTCCTATTTGTTGCTCCACGAACAACTTCCAATAGAAAGAAGGGAATCAGAACGGTAACCCCCAACGTCCAGTTTGGAATTTGTTGCGCAAGGGATAAAGGAATGAAATTTCTCATCCCGGACCCGATTACCCAAAGTGTGGCGGCAAGTGTCAGAACCAAAAAGGAAAATCGCAGCCTCAAGGGAACTACGGTAACCTTTGTCCGAAAGACATAAATTCCTAGAAAAAACGTACAAAATGAACAAATTACATTGATTGCCGCTAGAAAAAGCATGGAATGGACTATATTTTTGACACAATGTTTTGTAAAGTCTGTTTTGTAATTTCTATAATTGTGAGCTCCACATTCGTACCGTTAAGCGTTGATCCAGGAAAATAAACTAGCTTGGGAAATATCTCACTTGGGAGAATTCCAACTTTTGAATAAAGCTTGACAATGGCAGGATTTTTCAGGTCGTAAAACCCATAGACCATGTCGTAATTCTTTTCTATGCAAAAGCGAGCGGCAAGTGCGAAGCATTGTTTTGCTGCTTTTAAGCCTTCCCTTGTATTGCTAAACGCAACATTATTCCAATCCGCAGTATTATAATTTTCTACTGCATATCTACGGAGTGGAGTTTCATCACAGATAATAGCTTGTTCAATCGGAAGAAAATTGTAGGGCCTCTTTTCTACCACCCTCATGGCGGCGAGGATTTCCCCGGCCTCTCCACGAACGCAAAACCATGTAGACCAACGATCCAAGTCAACATTAGTCGAGCTGGACTTCGTATAACCTTTACGGCTGAAGATAGCCTGAATGAAGGCCTTAATTTCGGCCACTTCCTCGGGTGATGAAAAATCAACTTTTGACTCAAGGAAGGAATTTTTTCGGGTCAGTAGTAAATGTGACATAAGTCTTATTTAGTCTCATACGTGTAAGTTTCGGGCAAATGTTTTTTCCCAAGATTTTCGACGATATTTTTTCACATTTTATGAGACATAAGAGATTTTAAGCTTTCAAAAATTCTAGAATAGAACGAAATTAGAATTATGAAGATTTTTACTATCGCAAACGTAAAGGGTGGCGTTGCGAAGTCTACTTCGGCCGCCCACCTTTCCATGTCCCTGGCGCGTCGAGGCAGAACACTTGCTGTTGACCATGATCCGCAAGCGGATTTATCCGATGCCTTCTTTCCGGATGAACCGCCGGAGTTTTTCGATGAGGCAAACGTCTTTACGGTAATCCGATCCGAGACAACCCTGAAAGAATCCATACGGACAAAGCATGGGGTGGACATTCTTACATCGGCAATGGAGTTGGAAGATTTCCAATTCCATGTAAGCAAGAATCTTTCCCTATTAACCAAGCTGCGGGAAGTTCTAAGGAAGTCCGATTACGATTTCATCGTTATCGACACACCCGGTTCCGGATCCGCTGAAATGCTTTCAGCTTTTCTTGCCGCCGACTCCGTCATCATTCCAGCAAACCCATCCAAGTGGGCCGTCCGTACCATTAAGAAAGTCTTTCGGAAGATCAATGAAGCGGTGAATTTTCCGGGCTCCACCCTTGCCTCAGTCAGTATCCTTCCGACAATATGGGGAAAGTCGGGCCGAAGTGAGATAATCTATGAGCAACTCCAACAAGTCCCAAAACTTTTGGAATTTCTCCAAACAGACGGCCCCGGCTTCGAACAAGTTCCGATCCCGGTTATCCTTCCACCGATCCCTCAATCGACTTCCATTCGTGACAGAACGGAATTCGGTGAACCATTGAAGGAAGGAACGGAAGGTTGGCTGGCTTACGACCTAATCGCAGACTTTATCACAGAACATGCAACTGTCGCCAAATAGTTCAGTCAACTGTCCTAATCAAATGTTAAGTCCAGTCAACTGACTGAGGAAATCTTATGACCGCACGAAAAGTATTCAATACCACTCAGGCCTTCGCAGGATCAGGAACAAAACCTTCCGCTGATCGGCCCACGCAAAGCAATCTTCTTTTGAGGGAACTCGCTTCGAACGAGGAAGGTCCTTCCGCGATTGCCGGTTATGAAAAAATCCCGATTAACCGAATCCAAAGCGAAAACAATCCGAGGACCAACTTTGACCCAACCTCTATCAAGGAACTTGCGGCCAACATAAAGGAATTTGGCCTTATCCAGCCCATCACCGTTCGCAAGAAAGGCGACACCTATTTCCTAATTGCTGGAGAGCGGCGTCTTCGTGCAGTCAAGTTGAATGGTGATGAATTTATAGAAGCAATAATCAAGAACGTCGACAAAATAGATCCGGAGCGCGTCCCGGAATATAAATTAATCGAAAATATTCAAAGGGAAGATCTAACGGATCTCGAGGTCGCACTCTCAATCTCAGTTATCAAATCACGGAAGAACCTAACGGTTTCGAATCTCGTTCAGACTTTCCATAAGTCAGAGTCTTGGGTTAAACAAAAACTTGCGCATGCGTCAGCGATAAACGACTTAGTGAGCTCAGGAACAATTTCTGATGCGTCGGTAATAGGGAAGGTTCCGACCTCGATTTTGATGGAAGTACTTCCAGCACTCAAACAAAACGGGAAGGGAGTTCTTTCATGGTTACTCCCCCAAGCAGAAGCGGGAATTTTCCCAAAGCAAGCGGAGGCAAGACAGTTTGCCAAATCTTTCAAAGCTGGGCCTAAAGAAGAAGTCGGACCGGGAACAAGAAGCCGAGAAGAAATCCTAGTTGCATCCATTGAAAGGATCGATCTAAAGATCGCAAAACTTAGGAAGTTGAAAAAGAAACAAGAGCAAGAACTTAGCTTGCTTCGCCAATGACTGCTCCTGACGGTACGTCGGCCGTTATGTTAACTGCCGAAAATATTTCTTAGAAATAAAAAAAAGTGGTACTCAAAACCTTGGTATGTTATATATGTACCGACAGATGTTCCACAACATCTTTAGATCCTGAGTCTAAACTCGATCGGCGGGAGACGAAGCCTGCCGATCGGGACACTTTTCCTTACGAGACATAATTTTTTTGTTGATTTTTTCCTCATAGTACGGGACTAGCTGTACCCGTTTGGAAGAGACATAATTTCAAACCGGCCACTTCGTCAATGGCCGCGTGACTCAGGGTTCCATAAGAATCCTTACAGGCAAAAAATACAGGAAAGCGCCTTGGCCGAAGGTATGTTCGCGTTCCCCGCAAAGGATTCTTTAAAATGGACTCACAACAGAGTAGGGGGGATTATACCCTTCCGGAAATCAAAGTTCTCAAGTTAAGTCGAACAATGAAGCTTCTCCTTTCAGAGATTGCTTTCCTTCATAAAAACACTATTCTCTTCACCGAAAAAAGGTGCTCACCCGAAATCATTGGATGCTACGCTGAAAATCGAAAGATCGCTGCACGCCTCGGCCTGGAGATGCAAACGGTCTCAAAGTATCTAATGATCCTAAGGAAAGAGGGGTATATAGAAATTTCCTTTATGGCGACTCCTTGGAAAAAAAACCAGCGCATAATTACGACAAGCTATGCTCAGTTCGTTGTTATCAATGGACAAAATTCCAACGCTTCTTTGACGGAAATCAATGGGAAGGATGGATCTAAATCAAACGGAGGATTTGAAAAAAATCAAACCGACATTACTAATAGTTCTCAATCTAATCTTCAATCCAGTACTCATAAAGTACAAACAAGACCGACTCCCGAATCTCATCAGAAAAATAATCTTAGTCTTGATTCTTTGTTGAAAGAATTCGGTGGATCCATTTTAGCCGAGGCTCTCACCATTGCCACGGTCGCTGGAAAGGAAGGTCATATTTCTTATATTTGGGGAATTTGTAAAAATAAAGCTGCGGAAAAGAACAGTAAGCCTTTACCCTCCACGAGCTCGTCCCGCGCCCCAATTCCCCGCGACGAAAAAATATCTGACACTTCGTGGGATCGCTTCTTACTTTGGGCAAAAGGGCATTTATCAAGAGGGAGTTTCGAATCCTTAAATGAAGTTTCTGTTTCGCTAGTTGAAGGTAATCTAAACATTTTCGGAGCCCTTCCGGAGACCCTGAGGTTAGTAATCCAAAAATATTTTACCGACAAAGTTGACCGCCCCGTTCCTGTCTTATTTCTCAGGGCTGAGGAAGAATCCTGTAATAATTCTTTGGAATCAGAACCCGCGCGACCCCGTCCTGAAAGATTCTCTTCCTCGGTGGATCTGGTCGATCCTGCGGACGTGGAATTTCTTTTTGCAAAGGCAGGTTTAACATGCTCCGCACCCCAAGACGGATCTCCGGTTACTGAAAGAGGTGTTAGAAATGAATTGCTCCACCCGAGCGGCAAACCTGGCAATTTCCCATCCTTTAGAAAAAGGAATTCGAATCAACTCAGGTTGGCGAGTTAGAAGGAGCACTGGGATTCCTCAACACTTGCTAAGGCATATTGATTTACAAAACAGTTGCTTTTTATAAGAGTTTCTGCTCGTTTTATTCGATATGGCTTTCTCTAAAAAATGGCTCTGCTTGGTTTACTTGCTTTTGGTTGGAATTTTGTCTCCGCTGGGGATGGAAATAAGGGCGGCAGACGAACGTAGTTTTTCCAGTATTCCGGAGATCTTAATCGAAGGTTCGGGGGCATTGGGAAGGGTAGGGGAGGTTAAAGCTTTCATCCAAACGTTGAACGAAGGTTATATTTCCCTTCGCGACGAAAAAGACCAACTGTTCTTCGTTCGCTTCAATGCTGCACAGCGACCAATGATAAAAAAGGTTGCAGGGAAAGAGGGGAGGCGTAACGCGAATGGCTACCTCCAAGTTGTCGTTTCATTTACAGTGCAAAAAATCGATCATAGTTATGTGTGGGGATCCTTGGTGAGCTTAGAATAGCGATAGTTCTTCCGGGGGTTCATTGATAGGTAATTGTATTCTTTCAATACATCTATCGCCTTTCAGCCCCTTGAATAATTCCTTCGACACTGGGTACACATCCATTTCTTCTTCCGGGAAAATCTTAAAGAAAGAAGATATCTCGTCAGTGTGCTGTAAATCCGGATGCGTCCACCTTTCAAATTGCTCTTTCCGAAGGATTACCGGCATTCGCTTCTTAGCATGGTATTTCGCCACTAAGGCGTTTGCCGGAACCGTAATGATAGAAAATGAAAATTCATTATTAGAAGCAAGGAATGGTTTGGTCCACCATTCCGTATAGATCCCCGCAAATACCATGGGCTCCCCGTTCTTTAAATGAAAGAACCAAGGTTGTTTAAATTTCGCAGGACCATTGGCTTCATAAAATCCCCAAGTAGGAATCAAGCAGCGTCTATGGATGATCGGCTTTCGGAAGGAAGGAAGCTGAAAGATGGTTTCGGACTTTGCATTGAACGTAGCGGCTTTAAAGGCATCCTCCCGCTTTTCAAGGTACTCTGGTATTAGCCAAAATGTTGCTCCAATCGTTTGAAATTGACCACCCGGTCTTGTAATGATCGTCGCCCGGTCGGTTGGCCCAATGTTGTCCATTCCGTCGAAATGGAGCTGTCTGGGAATCAAATCAGAAATCCCTTTCCATTCCGCTAATTGTTGATTTTGATAGAACCTGCCGCACATTTTTCTTTCGCTGGTAGGACCCCGCATGGGACAGAAGTCAGATGACTTTCTGAAAACGGGCCGACGCTTTTTTTATTGATATTTACGGTGCTACCATGAGAACCGTAAGGGTGCAACCCTTTGATGACCTTCAGCTCCTTTCTGAGCAATCGGACGCAAATCTAGAAAAAATCGCCGAGTATCTCAACAGGAATGAGATCGCAACCTCCGGTCAATTGGCGCAATATTTGGCATTTTGCGCCAGTCTAAATATCGATGAAAAAGTAGCGAAAATATTTCTAAATTTGGTAGGATTTCTTGGCGATTGGGTGACCGAGCAAAAAGGTTTCGAGGAGGCCTTTGCGTCCTTTGAGCAGGCTTTTTTCTCCGGAAAACCTGAAACGTTAAACGTCGAAATCCCCTGGGAAAGAACAAAAAATTTCGTCAAAACTCTCGAACCGTATATCGTGCTTCGTAAACGCGCACAGAAAACGCATGTACTGTCCACGCTGCAGAAGTTTAATCTGACCACTGAAATTCGCCCCATTTTTGACATTCATCGAGTAAAAGTTATTGAAAATCTCTATGTTACCATTCTAAGTATCGAGGGCACTGAAGGCGAGACCCTGTTCTTCGATCTCACAGAACAGGAACTATCGAAGATGCAACGGGAGATCGAATTTGCCCTGCAGAAGATTGAGGCCTTAAAAGGATCCTTACCGCGTAGTTGAGAAGATCATGGAATCCGCCGACAAGATAATAAACGGGATTTATCTAATCCTCAAGCTAATCGGAGAAAACGGGGAAGCGCGAACTTTCGCTTACTGTGTTTTGCTTCTTGGTCTATTGGTCATTATATACTTTTTTGCGAATAAAATATTCAAATGGTTTGGGAAAACGAAATCTGAACAGATTTTGGAAAGGGCAACGAGCGCCATTGCGGAAAATTCCGCAATGCTAAGAGTCTTGGAAGGAAGAATACGATGAATTGGGTTACAATTTCTTTCACTATCGCATTAGGAGTAATCCTAGCTGCGATCAAGCACTGGCATTCAACTCGTGTTGATGAAGCAACGGATTCACTTTTTGCGGAGAATCTGGAAATCCTTCATCGATTGACCGAAAAGATTCGGAAAAAAAGTACCATCGAGCTTAGGCCACCTGCGGATTTTGCGTGGGAAAATGAGAAAATTCGTGAAATAATTACATACGGGTTTTCGGTCAACGACCCGATCCAACAGGTTAGTGCTTACTTGCAATTAAGGCATTCGGATGTCGAATCTCAAACCCTCCGATACACCCTTTTACTTTCTGGCATCGATGAACCGTGTTTATTCGACGAGAAGTTCCGCGAGGTGAGTTTCGTCCCAAGAGATGCGAAACAGCTCTCCACCGAGATCCTGTCCCTTCCTCGAAAGGAACTCCTTTCGAACTTTGCAGTGCCAGGGCATTCTCGTTGGCAGATGGACTTTTTCGGCTAAATCCATCGTGCGCAGAAGTGCACTTATAGTCTTGCGTGAATTACCATCCGTATGAACTAGAAATTTACCTGGATAATGAGGTAAATAAATTCTCCTTAATTACGCATGTTTTTGACATTGACCGCAAGCGAATCAGCCTCTCTGTTGGAGGAAGGCAACTAGCTCCAATCTATCGTCTATGGAATATAGACCTTCCTGAAGGCATGGTTAAGAAAGAAGTAACTGAGCCGAGTAAATTTCTGCACATCGTAATTCGAGATTGCGCAGGGAAAGTCCTTTTAGACATTCCTCGTGCGTATCCGGTGGAAATACCTGGTAAAGATAACCAGTTCGCCTGGGTCGAGCTCTGGCATGATAATCCCGGTCTTACGTAAGTAGAGACTCCCTTTAATCGAATAATCAATGCTCTGTATTTTACTCAGAGTCCAAGTATGATAAGATTACGCTTAGCAATTTAGACTTGAACGTTACTGGTCTCATTGGAGCTCCCCTTTGAGGGCCGCTCGTCCCACTTCCGATAATGCATCCTATGTCTCATTAGATTTTTTCCTCAAGGTCTTAAGTTTTCGAAATTCCCATGGAGGCAAGGGGGAGGGATTCAACCATAATCCTCTATTTTGTTTTCTGGCGAGTATTTCTGCATCTCTGTATAATTCATCGCGGGAATACTTATAGAACCACCAGGCGAAACCGCTTTCTATCATCCGAAAGTTAATATTGTCACCCGAGAGATAAACGGTTCCGATTGTTCGACCATAGCGATCTTTTCCCCGTATTAGCACTGAAACATTCTTGTGCATTACGAATCCTGAAATTGCCTCCTTCGCTTCTCTGCCGAACTCTTGATCTTTCTCCGGACAATCGATATCTGAAAGGCGAATAACGATTCGTTCTTGCTCCCTTGCGACTATGATGGTGTCCCCATCTAGGACGCGAACCACCTCCCCTATTACGGTTTCGGCCCTTAGGTCGGTTGTGATAACGAAAGCGATCGCAACTACTATAAGAAAGAACGGCCCAACATCAAAAGAGGGAACCCTTCGAAATATTGAAAAAACATGATTTTTTTGCATTTTTGCCCTATGGACACCACAGGAACAATGTTAGAACAAGCATTTTCGGAATTTCTTTCCACTTTTTTTCCTGAAGCGGGAAAAGGTTTGGGATCACATCGCTACGAACTGAAAATGGAAAAATGCCGATTCAATTTCATTTCAAAGTGGAGAAGATTGCTGATAACTTTGTTGCAACGTGCGTTGAACAACCGCTTTGCAAAGCTTCCAATCTATCGAGAGAGGATCTGCTGGAAAATTTGAGTTCTATTTTAAAAGAATTTCTAATTAATAATTCAAAGAATAATAGTAACTTGTTTCCTTTGGCGAAGGGGCCGAGGGGAACGATAAAAGTCCCCGTTGACCCTAATATAGGCTTTGCGCTTCTTCTTCGTTCTATTCGTGTAAAAAGAAAATTAAGTCAACAACAGGCCGCCGTTCTGATCGGCATGAAACATCTATACAATTATCAGCGACTTGAATCACCGGCGCATGCCAATCCTTCCCTTTCAACATTAGGAAGGATAAAGCATGTTTTTCCGGAGCTGAAATTCGATCAGATTTTTTAGGCGGCCACTATGACTAATTTTAAAATCAGTTCGAGGATTGCTACGAAGAGTGCGCCATAGCTGAAGATTCGGATATTATCAGCGGTGGAATTGGGCTGATTTTCTACAGCGGCCCTCGTGTTTTCGATCGCGACACCTTGAATGTAGTTTAGACATTCTCTATTGTTCTTCTCTATTTCGCGGACGCCTCTCGCACTTACCGATTTGGTATCAGGAATGGCCATCGGAAGATAAATCGGTTCTTTGCAATATTTCTTTGGCTCCAAAGGAGCCGGTTTTACTGGGATACTCCCGCATTGAAGTAAGAGTAAAAGCAGAGGGGCGAATATGAGGTGAAGATAAAACTGAGCTTTCACGGGGTTACTTGCCAAAATTAATTGGATCAATAATGATCCCGTTCGAATCGCATTCGATCGCATTATTATGAGTGGCGTGAATGCGACCTGCAATATAAGAAAGCAGAGCGATCCCAAGAACAATGACGAGAGTCTTATTTTGACTAACGAAGTTCTTTACTGCCGAAAGAGAGGGATTAGGATCAAAGTTCATTGGAATCTCCATCGTTTGCGACACAAATCCGCCAATGTTGGAGATCAATGTCGGAGTTTTCTTTAGTATTGCATTTGAGAAAGGAAATCGAGATGCAAAAAAGTAAGTACCATAACCATTTCATTAGCCTCCCCCTCCTCTCAACTTTTGGATAAGGTCTGAAATCTTGGGAAGAATCTCGCCAAAACCCTTTACCATCTCGCCGATTTTGAACCATCCAGAAATAAAAGTTCCGAGAATAATCAAAGATGGCCCAAGGCGGATTGCTCCGAAGCCCTCGGCAATAACCATCTCCGGCCAGTAATGAACGATGAACAGACCTAACAATATGGTGACAGCCCCGAAAAGGAAGGCCTGGTTAGATGAGCGCCAAGGATTTTTATCTACAACGATAGAGTGCTCTAAATCCTTTTCGAGCGATTTCGCTTCTTCGCAGGTAGGATCGACTTGCAGGATTTCGATAGCCTTTCTGGGCTTTTTCATTTTACTTCTCCTAATATTTTCAAAGCCAAATCTTGATTATGGATTGCGTACGGAATTCCTTGAAATTTTGGGTTTTTTGCTTTTGCCGCAGCTTCTGCCATGAGAAACGCCTTATAAAAGTCTAACCATTCCCGATCTTTCCAGGTAGCTTTCGTAACCGTACAGGCTAGCGAGGAAACGCCAACGTAGTCCTTCTCCATACCCTGGGCATGAATATCTACACCGAACCATCCCTTGTAGGTTTTATCCTTCTCATCCCAAATGAGATCGCCGTTCCCATCCCTTCTAACAAGAACCTGGCTTGCCTGTATGATTGCGGGTTTGCCTCGATGATCGCCGGACCTCACCCGGGTCAACTGGGGCTCGGTCCTCGCCTCCCCTCCAATGACCCCATATTTTTGCAAAGTTTCTGGCGAAACCTTACCCGGATCCATCGTGACTATTCGATAACCGAATGAATCTTCGTAAATATTGAAAAGAATGTCATTAAAGCGATCAAACGCGTCGTCGTTTGAAGAAACTGTTCCATCGGAAATTGAAATCCCTCGGACGCCAATGAGGACTTCCTCCAAATCAAAACGAACCCCGTAAAGCTGGTGAGTTTCGTTTTTTAATTCGGCTACGAATTTCTGTAATTCCATAACCGTAGTTTCTACTTTTATGGAAAATCGGAGAAGAAATGGGGATCAGTGGTGCTTTAATAGCTCCGAATAATCATGTAGATAAAATTCGATCTGTCCAGATGACTTTCCGGATCGATACTTTTGTAAGCTCGAATACAACTTCGCGGCATCGGGTGAGTCCGCCGGGAAACGCATAACAACCCGGAGGCCGTTTTGTTCCGCAATGTAATCGACAAATCTAAAAATGACCGATTGGCCCGTTGCATTGATCGTGCCGTAATGGGCGAAATCAATTTTTAGGGACTCTACCTTCCTCATCTTCGCGATATGAAAGGTTTTTACTAAAGCAGAAAGAAGGGAATCTGCGGAATGGGGAGTGAATTGGCGGTCAAATCTTACTTCCAGACGCGTAATTTCTTCAATCGAATCGATGTAAGGACTGGTAATGGGGAGTTCGTTATCTAATTGTTCCCTTTTTCTCTTCTCATTCCACTGCTTGAGTTTTTTAAGAATGGCTCTCAATAATGGAGCCAGCGCTAAAATCGCGGACGCAATGAGGCCGAAATACGTTTCTACATCCTTTGCCTGTTCCTCCGGCATGACTTAACCCAGAGAACGCAGTTTTACTTGCGTATATCTATGTTTATTATTTTTCCACCAGGCCTTACATTTTTCATTCAATTGTTTGATCCTGGCACCAAAAAAGGCATTTTCTGCGGACATTGTTGTGTTTAGGGATTCGTTAATTACACCGACAGAAGTGGAATAGCTTGAAATCCCTCCGATAATTCCCTCGCCATAAGATGACAGCAGGCTAATGAGGAATAAATCAATGATAACTTCTTTTAGTTCTCTTGGAACACGATTTGCATGATCGTAACCAGTCGTGTAATCAACCTGATATGCCCCCGGATAAGAACCTCCGGCCTGCATCGTTCGCCAGGCTTGGAGACCCATAGTTGGCTGGCCTAGGGCCGCCCCAGGAACACGAACAAAAACAGCACGTAGGATCCCATTCCTAAATTTTGGAATCATGTTATCCATTAAATCGATTCCCCGACCGCCAACCCAAGGGAAAGCCAACGTCCACTTATGGACCTTTGCAAGGGGTTTTTGCCTTAATTGCAATTGGAAATAATTTGATTGTGTAGACTTATAATCATACAGATCATCCCATTCGGCATAATCTTCAATATCACCACTGGCGGATATATCGAAACGTCCATCTTCCGATGGCATCGGCCGATGGCGCCAGAGCCGTGGATAGATATCCCATTCTATTGCTTGTTGAAAGGCCTCGACAGTCATATCGATCCAATTTTTCAACTGAAAGTCTTCTAGTTGGGTTCCTTTAGTGGTTACGATATTCTCGTTTCCCAGCATCAAGACTCGGCGGATTTCGTCCGGGTGAATGAGGCAACCCCACTCGGGCGTGATTTTTCCAGCGTTATTCTTCTTAGGATCTCTATCAGGATACACCTTGATAGCGAGATTCTGATATTTGAAATCCTCTAACTGACGATTTAATTCGCCTTCGTAACCCGTTGACATGAGCTTAACGTTAAAACGCCGAGACTTAATCGGAGGAGTCTAAATAGGACTTTGCGAATTGTAATTGGTCTAGAGGCATTGGATAAGTCTTTCCCGAAGTAAGCTCGCAAATTGCAGTTTTTCCATCTTCAGCGATTTCTTTGATCTTAGCGAGCATGCCCCCGACATTTACTTTGCCCTTTGCGTAGACTCGCATTATCATACCAGGCTTGGGAACTTGTGGACCACTGCCGTAAGTCCGACGTTGCTTCCTCGCCTCTTCCTCAAATTGTTTATGACGGTCGGTCATTTCTTGAATCTGTTTTTCAACTTTTGGATCCCGTGCCGTAGTATGTTGGATCCGGTTTCGTTGTTCCTTTGCCTGAAGAACTTTCCTTTCTCGGGGCGTTTCAACATCCCCCGGTTTTACCCAGTGAGTAATATTTCTTCCGAGAGCATCAGGGCGCTTTTGGGCAACTAACCCCGGGTGTGGGGCTCCTCCGGAACGCTGATTGGATTGCATCATAGGGTCGTGACCGCGAAAATATCGTACCCGAAGACTTTATCCACTCCGGTAAAAATCACTTCCGAAAGACCTATCGGTTGATAGAACTGAATCGGGCCATTTCCAGAACGAACATAATCGCGTAAGCTTTCGTCCTTATTGCCTGTTTTTCCGGAAATAGTCCAAGCGCCAGTCGCGTCCAGCCCCGTAATGACATAAAATTTTTCCTTATCTTTGAGCTCAAAGATTGCATCAGGCGGGTCCGTTGGCTTCGGGATAGCGAAGGTATTCAACATTTGGGCGCGAGTCAGGTCTTGTAAAGAGAACGATTTCATCCACTTAAAATACAGCCTTGCTGTTTATCGGTAGAGGGTAGATCGATCTTCAGCCGATATTTTTTTCAATGAATGCAGGTTTTCCCTTTGGAAAAACCCGGAAAAACCCTTCCGATAAGAGAAAAAAATTCATGATTACCGGATGGTAAGCACTGGCGGAAGACCGCGTGGAAAAAATTATGAAAAGAACTTAGCAAAGCGCGAGCGACTCGCGTCGAAGAATGGTGCTATTTTGGATGAACGAGTTGTCAAAGGAGAACTTGTCAATCAGCGCTTACTTCAAATGGCAAAATCTTTTTTCGGAATGGTAAATTCGGATCAAGTCGCAGGCAGAAAAAATCCCACCTATACATATAACCAAGTTCAAAACATTGCGGATGGTGTTTTACTTCGACCAATAGGTCGAATCCCTACTGATACACTTAGGCTAGCGGCCTACAGCACATCCCTTATTTCCGCCATTCATACAAACCGGGTTGATGAACTTCATAAATTTGCTCATATTTCCAAGAAGGAAGGCCTTTGGTTTAGGACCGAAGATGAAGATTCACAAATAGACGACGAAACCGCTGCCCGGATGAAGGCCTGCGGGAAGTGGTTCGAAAAAATGGGCGATCTTGTAGAGAACTGGTCCGGAAGAGATCATCTCTTCCCAGTTTTCGAGATGATGCTCCGAGACACGCTTACAATAGATGGTCTCGCTTTCTATTTAGTAAGGAACGCTTTCGGGAAATTGATCGAAATGCGTTATCTGGATCCGGCAACAATTTACCCCGTGGATCCCCGTAAAGGCTATAAGGGTGATAAGTCCATTGCATTCGTTCAGATTGTAGATAACAATCCAGTGGAGACTTTCGGGCCGGACGAGATCCTGTGGCCCCATAAGAATCACTTGTCCGACGTAAACATGCGTGGATTTGGATTTTCACCGCTCGAGGCGTGCATGCTGGACATGTCTGGAGTAATTAATACGACCAGATTTAACCGATCAAGATTTACTCGTCAGCCACCTGCCGGTTTCTTATCCGTTCAGGCCGACCTATCCCCAGATTCTTTAGACGCACTGGAAATGCAATGGGAGGAAATGGTCTCGGGACAGGACGATTCGCACAAAGTGCCAATCCTAGCCACTAGCGCGGGCGAAGTAAAATGGACTCCATTGAACCTTTCCAATGATCTCATCTACGAAAAGTTTATGCAATGGATGGTTTCCTTTGTACTAATGAGTCACGGCATGGACCAAGCCGAACTTGGGTTACGGTTGATCGGCTCCCAAAGTTTATCCGAAGCGAACCAAATGGACAAGAGCCTTCATTCGATGACACGCGCAAAGAAATCGATACTTTCATATTTCGCCCATACCTTTAATACGATAAGGGAATTCAGGGAGGATTTTCACGGTATCGTCGTTTTCTTTCCTGGCCAAGATCCGGAAGATGAAAAAGAGAAGATGGCCAAAGAAAAGGATGAGGTACAGTATTTAAAATTGGTCGATGAAGTTCGGATCAAAAGAGATGAACCGAAGCTATCCGAAAAAATGGCCGAATTATATGGGGGGAGCGAGGAAGATTATAAGTTTGCTGGAGCGATGCTATTGAACCCGCAGTTTATGCAAGTCTACAACCAAATCATTGCAAACTCCTCTCAGGGAAATGGAGCTCAAGATACCTTTCAAGCCGACGATCCGGTTCCGGTGGAAGAGCAACCGCAGGAAGTCGATTCTGACTTAGTATTCGATCTTTGAGCTACCTAGGATTTAGAATGAACTTTCTTCCTTGGCGGTATCCTTCCTCAATCGATGCTAACGCTCTACCGGGATCAAAATCTAATGTGTCATGGACGATTTGGAATTCTGGTTCGATGATTCTAAATTTAGCTTCCGCCCAATATTTGCTTAAGCCGGTGTTTAAATTCCCTTCATAAATTTGGCTGAACATTATATCAAAAAGTCGAAGGGCGTATTCTCCCATTGAAAGATCGCCGAATTTCTTATCTGGAATTCCCAACATCCCCTTCGTTGGAAGGATGATGACATACTCATCACATGCAGGGTCTAGGTCGATGGCAAGTTTCGCAGGGATTGCCTCGCGTAAGCCACCATCGACGAACGTTGAATTTTGAATCCTTACCGGTACAAAAGCTGGAGGTAGTGCGGCCGACGCAAGGATGGCGTCTATCATTTGACCAGGCAAAGTTTCCGTAGAAAAAGTTGCTAGGTCACCTGTTTCGATATTGGTAGCGGCACAACCAAATTTGATAGTTAAGCCCCTAAAGTCATCTTCCGAAAGAATGGTTCTCGCTAGTTTCACTATTGGTGAGTTATCAAAGAGAGCTCGTTTTTTATAAGCTCGGAAGAGGCGAGGAAATTTCCAATTCTTGAAGAACGATTCCTTTCCCTTGGAGAAACCGAAAGCGGCCTCTAATTCGGAAAGTTTATTGGTAACGAAGCAACCACCCACAATTGCTCCAACTGAAGTCCCTGAAACTACAGTTACGTTAACGCCAGCTTCCTTAAAGGCTTTCGCTACTCCCACAGAAAAGCTTCCCTTTGCGCCACCGCCTGCAAATATCAAACCTACTTTACGCATCGTTCTCCCTCTTATGGGAATAGTATTGAAAAGCGATCGTATCGGGTGACTTTTAGCTAGTTACACTGAACTGGGCAACATTTGCTCTTGTTTGTCCGTTGATAGAAGAAAAACTTCCAAAGATAATTAGCGAGGAGCCATTTACGATAAAACCAATGTTGGCTGTCGGGACCGCTTCGATCGTTGCTATCAACTGGCCGGTGCTTCGTTGCGCCAAGACAAGACCATTGGTTGGCCGATCGGAATAAGAGTTCAGAACGCCTGAAAAGATTAGGGATTCGTTTAATACTCCCACATTCATCAACACATGGGATGGGGAACCAGTCCCAAAGCCATTCGTAGGATACCAAGAAAGAACGTCCGCTGAGCTTAGATTGGACGCATCAAAAGCGCAAAGGCCATTTCTCACTATTCCCCCCGCTAATCCAAACGGACCCGTGACGATTAATCTTTGATTTACCGTATCTACGTACAGGGCGCTCCCATACGAATTCCCGCTTGCAGGGGTTTGCAATCCTCCGGTTGGATACCAGGATAACACTGCTGCTGTGCTCGCGTCGACCGCGGCAATCCCGATTCGCGCTACACCACCAATGGTCGTAAATTGCCCACAGATTATCAAAACCGATCCAATGAGGACCATATCGCTGAAAGGAACGCTACTTCCGCCGGTCGGATACCAAGATAACACGGCGCCCGTTGAAGGATTCAACGCTGCCAGTCGATTTCTCGTGGAACCTCCTATCGTCGTAAAGTTCCCAGAAACGTAAAGGACACCCCCAAGAAAGCGAAGAGTATTATTCCCTGGAATGTTCATTCCGCCGGTCGGATACCAAGATAAAACCGCGCCGGTGGATGGATTCAACGCTGCGATTCCACTTCTAGTCGAACCGCCAATGGTCGTGAAGGCTCCGGAAACGAATAAACTGGTCCCGTTCAAGACCATACTGGTTACTTGTGAGCTGGCTCCGCCGGACGGGTACCAGGAAAGCAATGCTCCGGTATTTACATCTATGGCAGCAATATTGTTCCGGTTCACTCCGGCTACCTGGGTAAAACTTCCGCCGATAAAAAGTGTCGAACCGGATAAAACTGCGCAAAGCACTGATCCGTTGACTCCTCCTGTGGGATACCAGCTCGAAAGCGTGAGGACAGGGGGATTGGTCTTTCGCATGGACAAAGGGATAAACACGGTGATCTATGCCATATTCTTTATGCAGGCAGCGGAAATTATTCCACCAATCATTTGAAAGGTGTACAGATCCTTTCTTCCGCTAGAGCTCGTTGGGGAAGGAACAATACCATCTTGCCATTCGAAAGTATAACCGGCCCATGTGATGACATACGCCGATCCGGTTGATTCAACCTTTACTGTTACAACTTCATTTTCTACCATGTTTGTCAGCGTCAGAGTCATTGTTCCACCGGTGATCCTAAAAAGATTCGCAGTTGAACAATCCAGAGATTGACTTCCGGCCGAAAGGAGCGGAGTGGCCGGTGAAGATTGACGGATATAGTCCGGAACAGTTTTCATTCCTGGACTTACTAACGACGGTGCATCTGCGAAACCGGTAGAGGTGGAAGAGTCGTAAATAATTGCGTTTTTATTAGTACCAGGAGCCTTGGCGGTTAAACCATTGGATCCGTCACCGGTTAAGATTGTCCCTTTCTGATCCAATCGGCCGGTTTTCTTTGGGTTGATTTCGCGGATCACATTTTCAAGTATGGTTGCCGCAATGTGTTGATCCCCGCCAATGGCGTTATCGTAAACAATCCCGTAGGCAGTTCGACTCATCAATGCGAACTCTGACCCAGTGAAAGCAGATTGTGAACCCCAGATTTTTCCACTGGTATATGAATTCCATCCCCCCCCGATGATACTGATCGCCTGTCCGGCGCCTTGAAAGCAATCATTCCCAACCTTCGTTGTCCCGGAGTTTGCAAAAACTATTAAACCTCCAACTATATTGAAGATGGGAGAATAGGTGGTTGAGCTGTTATCCAATGAGGAGTTATCAAGAACCAAGGATAAATAATGGCTAGCTGCAATGAGTAATGCACTTTCGGTTCCCTTACTAAGGATTTGTGAATCAACGAGCTTTAACGTTGTGTTTCCAGTGGAAGTCCAAAGGGGTGTTCCCGACAAAGGGTTAACTTCTAAGATGACGCGATGAATTTCCTCCGGCAGATGGGAAAGGACGGCTCCAGGGTCGAACCTTAAATTAGCGGTTGGACTGAAAATTCCATCGGGGACGCGTTTACCAACAAATATGACGCCAGTTAGGTCGAACGTTCCCGCTGGAACATGGCAAAGGGAAACATCACTATCGACCACGACGGTCTTTAAACCAGGAACGGCAAGTATTTGCGCGTAAACGTCGGCCCAGTTATTATAAACCCCTGAAGGCGGTGATACCGCGCCTTCCTGCCAGACGATACTCCCTGTGCCTCCTCCACCCCCTCCTGAGGATGGCGGTCTTTGCGAAATCGATAAAAGTCCGTCTGATCCTAGCGTTGCCACCCCAGATACGGCGCCTTTTTCGGAATTAGGAATCCGCGCTTCTATATCGGTTTGTAACGCTGCATCGGCATTTTGGCGAGCCAGAGTTTCCGCCGCTATTGCGGCAGCATTAACGTCATCACCATTTTGTCTTGCAATTGTTTCGTTGTTTAGATTGTTCGTTAAGCTGGAATCCGCATTCTGTCTGGTAGTCGCTTCCGAGTTAATGTCACCCTGTAGCCCAGCAACGGCGTTCGTTCGGGCCGCAATCTCATCCGATAAATCGGACTCTAATGTAGCTACATCGTTCCCCACCGCTGTAGAAAGGGTATCTATTTGATTTTGCAAATCTCCCACTGCGGATTGTCGATCAGATATCTCGTTTGCTACAGCTCCGTCTATATATGCGCGAAGAGTATTATCTTTGAGAAAATCATTCTTGAAAGATTTCATTTATGCTCTACCATAAAGCGGACGTTTTTATTTTGAAAGGCTGGGAAGCTTGCAAACTGTATTGAAATATTACCGGAGTCGTCGTAATAAACAGACTCTACTCCGCTAGATGCTGAAATTTGGAACCATTTCCCTAAGGCGTCGCTTACGTATCCGAAAGCAGCAAGGATATTCGCGCCAAGACCTGTATTGATAATACAAATCCCGGCCGAATCGGTAATACCTTCGAACCAAGACCATTTTCTCAATGTGTTCGTAGGTGCGTGACCAATTCCAGATTGAGCGGCAAGAGACGGAAGGATACTTTGCAATGTCGATAGACTACTCTGATCGACTAAGTATTTGGTTGCGCGGGCCGATGGCGCAATGGCCACCTCCGTGAACGATGGAGAATCGCTTACATTCCCAGCTCCAGCGACATTGTTATATGCCGGAATTTCTAAGAAGTACCACGAATTCCTTTCAGATGAGAACGCGAGCTCCCAGTAACCGCCGTCCAAATCTAATTGCCAGTCGTCGGGTTCATCCTCGATGTTGATTCCGTTTCCAGTGATAACAATAGGGATTGAACCGGAATTGTTTTCAACGTCCAAGATCCCGACAACGGCGTTGTCGGGTGGTGAGGAAGGTAGCGCTATTACGATCGAATTGGATGAGCAATCGACGATTACCCTTTCATATTTTAAAGCGGTATAATTAGAAGTCTGAACCGGGCTATTCTTTAGAGATCCGTAATTTGTTTTCCAGGTACCATCCGCTCCCAAGAACTTTTCTTGGTCTCCAGCCGCTGGGCCTGGGACAAGCCCTTTCGCGCCAGCGATAGAATCGGTTGCAGGGGTAAAAACTTCATCGGTTGCAAGGGTTCCGTTTTTATCAGGCAAAAACCAGGTCCGGACTGCGGTCCCCAATGATCTTAATCTTGAAACAATTTGTCCTGAATTATCAGAAACAAATTCGACCCCGGGGTTTCCAATATCTGCTGACAAACCTGGAAAGCCCGACGGATTATTTTTTTCCGAGCGCAGTTGGTATTGGGGATGGTCGTTTCCAATGGCATTGCCTAACAATTGAGAATGGTTTTGAGCTCGCGAAGAGCTTTTGATCCAACGCCCGGGGGCAGGCAATGAGATATCGTTTGGCAGGATAATTCTGGAAGGATCCCCAGCAAAAGGAACTGCCGCTATAGATTGGGCGTCAAATTGGTAGAAGGCCTCTTCGTCTTCGACTTCACGTACTTGTTTATCCTTTCTGTCGATGGATGGGATTGCCTGCAATGCTGATATTGTTTGCACCGGGGTAGACCAGTTTAAAAGAACATTCTCTCGAAGGAACTGCAATGAAACCGCGTCATTTGGACCTTGAGGATCCGCAATCCGGGCATTGGCAAAATCAGAATCATCGGGAAGCCGGATGTCAATACTGGACGTAGAAGCCTTTAGGCGCGGGCCGCCTTTCCCAAATCGAACATCCGGTGCTATACCACCTAAGAAGAAATCGAAGATTTTCATTTAGGCGCCGAGAAAAACTTCGACCTTAACTTTGTTAGTCTCGTATGGTGTTGAGATTTGGAGGTTGACGATGTTTCCTCCCCAGGCAATCCACCCGTCTGGAAGAATTTGATCGTCTGTTGCTCCATCCCTTCTAATAGCAATGGGAGCCAGGTCACCTTCCTTTTTTGCTAGAGCCGTATCTTCTTGGTTATAGGATGCTTTTATAAGTACATACTTGAAAGTGATGCCTGCCGGAATTGGAAAAACAACAAGGTTATCGGTCTTCGTAATGAGCCGTGTCAGCACTTGAGGTTGCTGAACCTGGTATTGGTTTTCAATATGTTCAGTTTCGCTTTCGGTAGCGTTGGCAGTCCTTTGGAGGAGTTGGATGATTAGTCGGTGAAATTCCATAGGTCCATTTTTATGGACATTAGAGGTATCGGAGTTTAACCTTTTGTTCGTACGAGCAAACCGGTTGGGCTAACAAGGGAAAGAAGCGCATTCCCGACTTCAGCAAGGGCACCCGAAATGTCTCCGGAAGCCAATTTCTCTACCATCGTAATAAGGGAATCCAATTGGCCGCCTATTTTGGTAACCATTACTTCCTCTAATTTATTGATTCCAGTGGCGACACTAGTAAATGACTTTTCATGTTTTTCAAACATGTTTCTCATCTGCTCGTTTAAATCGTAACCTATTTGCGCTGCCGCTTGTCCGCCTTTCCCTGAAAAGAGACGTTCACTTTCGTTTTGGTTTTCGAGTGCTTTAATACTTGCGGCTTTAATCTCGCTATTATCGCGTTCGATGTCCTTTGGCTTAAATTTCAAGTTTTCAAATTCAGTGAAACTTCCTCCGTTCATTTTTCCGAGAATTCCCCGCGTTTTTGCGTCCAGTTGCTCCATCGCGGCGGACATGAATTTTCCAGGATCCTCTTCCATTTCACGCAGTGCAGAAAAGAAGTCTCCACCCCCCTTTAGCGCTTGCGCCATCCCCAAGGAACCAAAAATTCCTCCTCCAAAAACACCTTGTCTTCCTTGGTTTGAGAGTTGTTCTGCCAGAGATAATCGCCTTCCGGGATCCATATCCCGATCCCCCCGCGAGATTCCAGCAGCAAAGCGGGCGAAGGCTTCCGGATTTCCAGAATATCCTTGTCCTCTTAGCGTCTCGGAAATTTGCGCGAGTTTACTTAAGAATTCACCCTGGCGAACTCCCGTGAAGCCGGACGCCTTTGCGGCACCTCGTACGTACGCAATATCCAGGTGTTTATTTTCTTTACGAAGTGTTTCGAGCTCTTTGACAACTTCCGCAATACCCTGCCCTTGAGACGAAGCGAATTTCATCGTTTGGGTATCGAACATTGCCGATGTTTTTCCGTAGATATCTTCTCCCGTAACACGTCCTCGAGCAAGATTTGCCTGTGCGACATCTGCGTTGCGGAAAAAACCGCCGCCACCGCTCACGTAACCACCGGTTGCTCCGAAGGTTGAAGATTGAGACATTACGGCTTGCGTATATCTCTCGCCCACCGCAGAAATAACTTTTAAAACTCCTCCTGCAATCGCAAGTCCAGCCCCCAAAATTGGTAAAGCTGCCCCCGCTGCAGAAGTTGTTGAACCCGTTGCGCCAATTCCTCCCGCCGCAGGACCGGGGCCAGTCCCCATACCGGGAACGCCCGAAGGAAGATTCATTTTGTCAAATTTCGCGTGCTGAATCTTTATATCAGCACGTTGGAAATTTGTGGCCTTGCCGAGCATTCCTGCACCATTAGTGCCTGCTAAGTCTGTGCCTTTTTCATTCTCAGGAGATCCTTTTTTTCGGAACTTGTCGCGTAATTCGCGAATAGTATCAATCTTGCGATCGACAGTATCAAAGAAACCACCGCGTGCGGTTTCATCTAGATCCGAACCATCTGCTCCTGATTTTGATGCGAGGTTTGCCCCACGACCATAAGATTTAGCCGCGGATTCCTTGCCGGATGACTGATTCCTTCCTTGCGGACTTTTTCCCTCAGCTTGAGGTTTAACCTTGATCCCTTTTTTCGCTTTTTTTGCGATCCGATCAAACTCACGATCAACGTCTTTTAGATCGGGTTTTCCATGGACTGTTATATCAAGGCTATTATCATCCGCCATTGCGTCTTAGTTGTATTTCGATTTGGTCTAGGAGCTCCTTTCGCCTAGACTCCCCCATTTGGATCAGCTTGTCTTCTGAATGCTTTCCCTCTTCCTTCAGGATACTGACCAGATTCTGATTCAGATCTTTTAGGAATTCGAGTGCTGGTTTTTTCCTTACCTCCTCGCGTTCCCTTAGGAGACTTATCCGAAGTTGGATCATGCGGAAGTCCAGAACTCCCATCGCCTCCATTATGAACTTCTTCTGATGCACCTCCAGGTCCTCTAGGTGTCGGACTCCCCTCGGAAGTAATTTCATCTCCTTCATCAGGAATAGATCGAGAACGGTTTCCGGATCCTTCAGGGCTTCCAGCGTGCCGATTTTTTTTTATCGCCTCATGGAAGGCGTCTTCTTGTTTAGAATAACTATTATAAAGTTCAACTATAAACTCTCGGTCATCTAACTCTTCGAAGTTTCGAATACCATCAAATTCATCCGGTAGTTCTTCTATGATTTGGTTGAGTGTTTGAGTGGCTAGAATATAACCGTAGGTCGAATTGCGGATCGACTCGAGGGCTGCTCCACCAAGCCGTTTTGCAATCCCAATATCAATGTCATCGACGGTCTGCGGATATGCTATCGTTACATCAAAGGAAAACTTTTTCTTTTTAAAGTCGGTCCGCTCTCCATAATAAGTGGCACTTATAGTGATATTACGATTGGGGGTTAGAATTTTCATTGCGAATACCTAAATGATTTTAGTTGAATCCTTCCATCGGTTCCCAATCCAATAGCTCCAACTCAATTCTCCTTCCAGAGAATTCGTTGTTACTTAAGCTGAAGCCGTCTGTATTCACCATTCCGATTGCCAAACCAACACGTTTGGACGTTTTCTTTTCAATGATAAGAATGTCGTACAAATCATCGGCGTGGTCGTCGTCATGCGTGTTTATCGAAACAACTCCATCCTGTGGTGTACTCAGGATGTGAAACTCACCGGAAAGGGATCCTTGCCAGTCCAGAGATTTTAAACCTTTTGGCTTTCTCTGCCCTAAAGCCTGAATACGTTCAACGTGATTGTTTACGTTTAGTTCTATATTCTTTAGGAAGCCGGCAGTTGTGCCATTCCATTTAACAAGGGCGTCGTTACCAGTGATTACCGCTGGATTTGGTCTTGAACTCATGCGCTCATTCTCAGGAAAAAACCTTTATCGGAGGTTCTTTCCTGAGAATTTTCGCCGTTAGGAAGCGGATCCTGTGCTTGTTCCTCGGACAACATCCAGTCCGATGAGGAAGAACATGAAGTTCATTGGGGTGACGAGCTTTCCATCCTTGAAAATGAAGTAGATCGCGTCTCCGTCCCGTTTGATTTGGAAATTCCGATCAAAAGCGCCTTCGCCCGTATAGATATTCCTGGTTAACCAACCGAATTGGCGGATGTAAACGTTGTCAAAGCGTTGCGTGACCGCAGTCCTGATATCCGCATCGGTTAAGCCGCTTCCGAAAGCCTCCGGATCTGTAGGGACTTCCCCAAGATACGTGGCGTTAAGCCATTCTCTAAAATCCTTTACCAAGGCTAATGCCGTACAAACGGTGGAACACTGATTAAGAATTAGGTTTTCTGCCTGATAGGACGTCAGGGCAAATTCAATCTTAAAGGGTCCTGAATTTGGTTTGCGCGTAACAACTAACGCTCCTGCCTGAAGCACTTTAGTTATTTGCGTTGCTGTAAGCACTTCGGGCGCATCCAGAATATTCAAATCTTTGTTCGTGGCGGCTTCGCGAACGTTCGCCGAGGCCTTAATGGCGTTGTGGAATACCGCTATCATCCAGCCAGAAAAGGTTCTCCTGGTCGAATTATCTGCGGCGTATGTAGTTACCGGGGAAAAGCCTAGTGTTACATATTCCGAGTTTGTTGTCTTAATGTCCGTGATTCTGGAGTCGATGCTAGTGGTAGTATCTAGTCCCGCTCCAGCAAATCTTTCATCCGATCCAGAAACAGAGTTGGCTTTGGATACCTTATCAGCTAGGTAAAGACGAACGACTTCATCGTCCGTACAAACGTTGACGTAAAACCCTTTGGCTTGTGCGGTATCAAAAACTAAGTCAAGGGCATCTAACCACTTCTGAGTCGTAGCTACCCCTGTTGCTCCGCCAGACAAATAGGTGAACACGGACATGTCAGCCAGAGGTTTCCTTGTAGTTGCTGCGACGATTTGTGCTAAACCCTGACCCGCAAAAAAGGCCTCTTGACGTTTTAGTAGCGAACCAATGACTTTCGCAGATTTTATATCCACTGCATCGGCAACAAGGATATGATCTAAATCTATGGATTTGACGTCAGGCTGAGATAGGACCGTCGCGGAATAGCCTGGCAATGAGTTAATGTAAGCTGCGAGAGCGCCAATTGTTTCGTACGTTTTTACTAAAGCAGAGAAGCCCTGAGTCGAATCCGTTTGTCCGTTCAAAGCAACCCCAACAGTAGCCCCATCGAATGTTAGGATTGCACTCGTAGCATCGCCCGTATATTCAATGGAAAGGTCACTAGCATTGAGAGGAGACGATTGTTGAATATTAACTGCATCCCCAACTTGAATGATTGTCCCGCCATTTGAAATCCGAAATCTAATCTGATTCCCTTTTGGGCCGGGAACTATCGCTTTCAAGGCATGAGAAATTGCCGGATCAATGGAAAGTGCCGTTCCTTGAGCGGCAACATTCGGATTTGGATTCAAACCTCGAATAAGCGTCGGCCCCGAAGCAAAGCGACTATCTTTAGATGGCTTAAAAGCATTGTTTATTGCATCCGCTAAATTTCCGGATGATAGAACGGCCTTCGATTCATCCGCAGCCCCAAATTCCATCACCCTTTGGGAAAATGGGAGGTTGATATCATTGGCGTCCCAACCATTATCTGCTGCTCCAATGATAACCATAGTGTTAAGGTCAGGTGAAGCGCTGGCACTTCCTGGCTGAGTCCGGAAGGCTCCATGAGCTCCCGGACGTGTAAAAGTCCTTCCTAAGAATTCAACTGCTCTAGTTCCCATTGATCGATTTCCATGCCTCTTCGTAATTTTTGCTTCCTTTCAACTTGCGGAAGAAAAGAGCTCGGAACCTGTCGGATAATACACGGCCTAGTTCGTTTTCCTTTTTAAGAAGAAAGGAATCAGGAGTTTCTTTTGCATCACCAGATTTCGTTACTGGTAAGCTTGGTTGCGTGGGAGCTTTTCCTTTTTCCGGTGCAGGTGAATCAGTAGACATCAGTGATAATCCTTTAATCCGAATTCGCCCTCAAGGCGGGTCCGACTATTTTTCAAATGTACGTCGAACCGATTTATATCGGGGAAAAGAAATGACGGTTTTGTTCTGAAAATCGATCTGGTTTGTGTGATTCGGATACCTATTTCGAAGCCCCACATTGGAGCTCCAAAGTCCTTGGTTTCCAGATTAGTGACGGCGGCTTCCGGAAGCATTACTCCTATACCAGGCCAAAGATGCGGTAAATCATGGGTCATTGGAAGCAACAGTGAGCTAACGGCTTCGAACATCCACTGAGACAACTTTCTTCCTACCGGTCCACCCGAGGCAAACCCGCAAATGATTACTTCGCTAGAAACGGTATTGGAAAATTCCTGTAGGAATTTCTGGCGAGCAAATGCTTCTATAAAACGGTTCGAAGGCATTCTTCGAGTATCAGGAAGCTTTTTGATTTCATCCAAATAATCGATGAAGTCTTTGTTCGACTTAAATTCCCGTTCGTTTAAACCAACATAATTTTGAAAGGTATCCTGAACCCATTCGACACCAATTTTTGGAAACAATCGATCATTCCCTTTATCTGAGATGCCTTCTTGAAACAGCGGATGTCCGGTAATAACCGGAACGTCGATATTGCGTTCCGAAAGAGAAGTACAGGGAAGAACCTTTTGCAAGTAGTCGACAACGGCAAATTCAGGTGGGGCAGCGTAAGTGACTAAAATAGCCCCTTCTTCGGGGTTGGACGAACGACGTGTTTCTTCTTCTTTAAGATCGGACACGACTTACTCCAACGGGAATGCAGTAATTATCCCTTTGCATCCTTAAACATTACTAATAAGTTCCGAATCGGTTATTTTTTCTGTCGAATCAACTCTCGAATAAGGTCTTTCATATCCCCAGCAACCGCTTTCTTCACGGAGTCGCTTCTTAAGGCCTTTTCGACATCTTTCTTAACTCCTACCAGAATCTTTTGCGCAGGAATTGCGGGGTAATACCAACCTCGAGTTCTTTCGGAAATAGTAACAAACTTCATAAAAGATCTTTGTACGTGTCCGTTCTTGTAAACCTGTTCAGTAGCAAAGACATTTCCTTTTCCGGTCATTCCTGGATCCGTGCGGTAAGAATATTGATTCCTTGATACGATCTTGCCATCTGCATTCGGTTCTTTATAGGAACGCACTTTTGTCATCACAGAGTTAATCTGATTATTCGAAGGAGAAACTTCCGAGCCATTGTCATTTTTGGAAAGTGGGATAATTGTATATCGGCCATGTTCACCCATTCTAGCTCTTGGGCCAGCTAAAAGGGCCGCCTTGATATCATAACGTGCTCGCCCTTTTTCTAAAACTTTCATGTAAGGGTATTTCCCGGTATTTGGATGATAAATCCTGAAACCTCCCGGAATAGGGATAATTTTAATTCCGCCTCCACCACCGGAACGACTGGACATCGCCATTCTCCCCCACCAAGCGGGCTTAGCCGCTAGGACATTTGATGACCATGCTTCTTTGGCGGCATTGGCTATGTATGAAAGGACCCGTTTGGTCCTTGGAAACTTTCCCTTCTCGTATAAGCCTTCGTAGTTCATTCTGAAAAAGAAAAGGCCCGGAATATTCCGAGCCTTTTTCGTTTAGTATTTTCCAATGGGAAACTTACAGCATCGCTGGAACGTTTTTCCAAACTCGGAATTTTTCTCCGGCCAGAATTTGCAGCACACCGTAATGTTCTACCATACCTTGGCGCATACGTAATTTGCCACCGGCTCCATAAGGGAAGAGGGTTTTAGTGAATCCCAAGAGTTCGGAAAGAACTAAGGTCCTCTTTTCGTCGGAGGTGGACTGGGCGTTAAAATCCCCCATGACAATGATCGAAGTTCCCGGAAGGTCCTCATTCAAATCTTGAAAGATCGTATTCGCACCTGTCTTTGGGATTTCTCTCATGTATTTGATTATCCCGGAATTAGCTTTAGTTTCGCGGAAGATCGCAAATTCAGTCGCCGGAATCCCCGATGCGGCCGTTATAGTCAAGGAAACACCCCCGCCGACAGCTACAGTTACAGCAGCTTCCGTGGAAGCTTGTGACCAATCGCGAAGATTGCCCGCACAAACACGGTATTTATAGCTACCTTCCCAACTTGAGGTGAATTTGGATCCTGGAACGGACGGAATTGCAGCCAATGCTACCGTCGGAGTGCCCGGAGCGTTGTCACTTGTTGGACCTTCAACCCAATTTCCATTTGGATCGCGGACTAAAGGAACATCCCAGTTATGTCGGTCCAACCAAATATCATCTTCGAACTTAATGAAATTTTTGCTCGCGTTGGAGTCCGGAATACCGGAAACGATATTTCCGTATTTTACATCGCTCGGATCCTGGCTTTGGTTTTGAATTACGGCTACGTTACCAGAAGATCCGTTGGAATAGATCTGGTCATAGAGCGCTTTTGTGCCAGGGTGCATCCATGCTTGGTTCACTTTTCCGAAAAACTTGGACCTAATTTCGGCAGAGTAATGCTTGAATTCGCCTGCTTCCGGCAACTGTCCTCGAGCATCCTGGACAAAATCGGAGCTCATTTTGGAAACCGTTGCTAAGAAACCATCCTGCTTAAATTTATTGATAGAGCGATCGCCAAACCAGAAGTTTCGGCTCATATTCTCCATTCCTCTTCTGAGGGCAGAGTTTGACTGAACCACTTCTGGATCCTGTGCGTTCTGGGTAGAATCAACTACCTTATTGAACTCAAATCGCTCTGCAATGTAGTTCACTTCATTGTACAAGCGGTCAAGCACGGAATCACTAGCCGATGGTTCATCGGACTGGCCAATGTAAGAGCTGCGATACCAACCGCCTCCATGAGAACTTAGCTTGTTGTATTCAGCGATTACTTGACTAATCGTTCTACGTGGCACTTGTTTTAGAAAACGGAAATCGTCGTCGGAAGAAACCGTTGCCACATACGTTCTATCCAAGGACTGCATTGAGAGTGCAGCGCCGGACGAACCAACTTGAACAAACGGTTCCGCTCCACCGTCAGCCGTGTTTGCCTCGAAAGCTTTTTTGATTTCAAGGAGCGTTTCAAGAGAGTAAGGACCGTTCATAATTATTTAAGAACCTCTTTGTTATTTTCAATGAATGCTTGGACGCGAGGCGCCAGTTTGTAAGTAGTTTCAAAATAGTTCATGTCCTCAACTTGACATTTACCCATTTCGATTCCTTTCAGAATGAGATCGCCGTATTTGTTCCTTTCTCCAGGAGCAACGATTCCCTCTGTCTTCGTAACAGTCTTACCAGGGAGCGCCTGGGTAACCGGATCCCTTTTGCCCGCTGGGATATTTGCGATTTTCGAAAGCTCGGATTTTAACTTGGCGACTTCTTCCGCTAAGTGGCCGGTTTTGTCTAACTGATCGATTACGTATTCCGTGGAAGCTGCAAGGACTTCTACGCTGGACTTCAAGACCTGGAGACTTTCAGGGATTTGATTGAGAAGCAAAAGCATCCGAGACTTTTCTACTTTCTCATCTTCTTCGCGCTTCTGTCTTTCTTCGTCCGTTCCCGTGCCTGGTTCTCCGTTTTCTGGGCTACCAGCATTGCTTTTTTGCACGGGCTTTCCTTCAGAGTCGAAATAGGAATTTACGACCTCTGTCGCAAACGTGCCCGCCTGCTCTTCTGAAAGACCTTTGGATACAGCCCAGTCTTTAACGGCTGGAACTTCTGGTTTAACGGTGTTATCATCTAACAAAGTCGTCACTTCAGAGGCGAGAGCGGTAATATCAGGATTTTGAGCGCCAGTCCCCAAATCCGATTTTGAAACAGCTCTTTCCTTAATTTTGTTCTTTAGGCGGTTGATTGAATCCGTGAAGTCGAACATTCTATTCTCCGTTCAAATTTAAGAATATTGCATCAGTGAGTTGGTCCAATTGGTCCCCGGAAAAGCCGTAGCTCCATTTGAGATAATCGCGAACATCCGCTGATCTATTTTCAAGTTTCCCATTTTTAACCCGCGCTAAAATATCGGAAAAGATCGATTGAATAATTTGATCGGAAAATTCAGGGATAAGCATCATTAGCTTCCCAAAGGATTCGATCTTGCGCTGAACATCATAAAGCTGTTCGCGAATTTCGTATGAAACATCGGGAATGGTCGGGTCGACCTTTGAATCCGTTGACACTGCCAAGAGAGATTTTTGGAAATCGCGCAACATAATTGTGCCTTTAATCAATTGAACCTCGGTATCTTGGTTCACCACCTCATCCAGCGGAGCTAACGCACATTTCCGAATTCGAATCTTCTTAATCGTTTTCCCCTGTACATCTTGCGGCCGAGCAAAGCCAGAAACTGATGCACCCCACCCATGCCATCCGGCAGCAAGACCTTTCCGAATTTCCTTAACGAATTCATTATCCGGAAAAAGCTGGCTCTTCAGATAGAAGCCATCATCCTTGAGGCCCAAGGAAGAGGAGAAGTCGTCTTTAAAACCACATTCACTGATTCCCCCTATGATCGCTTTGGTCTTCGCATGTTGCAGGCTTGTTAGCTCAATGGGATTAATTGTGGCCTTATTCTTTTGTATGTATTTTTCAATGAGATCAGTGAGGTGATTGTAATCCATGTAACCGGATTTGCAAAGGTCCTGGCGCATGAGGGGATCAGCATAAGCCGATTTAAGAATTGTTTCCCCCTGTCTGTCCTCTTTTTCGGAAGACGCGCGAACGAGTATTTCTATGGCTCCGGTTCTCTCGACAGGGGAAGCCTTTAATATTTGAAGTGGATGGAGGAATTCGGTTTCTGCCATATCCTCCTTTTACGTTAAAGAAGAATATCGGAGGAAAAATTTAAGGATCTGTTACTAAAAGGAAAACTTTGAGCGATCCAACGGTGGAACCACCAGGGTCCCAGTAAACTCTTCCTTGGGTCACCGTTAGGAGTTTTTCCAAAACCATGGACAGAAAAACTCCTACTTCTGAGAGATCGATACCATCTTCATTGAGCCAGCTATCTTGACTGACAGTATCTCCTACGGAAATAGAAGGGAGACCATCGAAGGCCTGGGTGACCCGAACTAAAACCTGGACAACGGTTGAGTTTGTCTGCAAAATGTCGCCCAGATTGAACGAGCCAGCAGGAGAAGAAAAATCAATCTCTGCTTCGGCCAGGTTAACTTTTTTCAAAAGATTATCCTCTGGGTAATCGTCAAGGGTGAAAGGACCGAGAAAAGTTGGCATTTCATCTTACAGGCAAATGGTTCCGCATTCGATCATAATCGCAACTACGGAAAATCGGGTTATTTAAACGCATCAGCCAAAATGGTTTTCAGTAATTCTGAATTTTCTTCGAAAAATTTTTCCATGAGCGGCTTTACCTTCTCCTTAAAATAAGACCACCTAGGGTTTTGGGGGCGGGTCCATACTCCTTCGCCATCAATTTTTTCCGAGTAGTACATTTCGCAAGCTCTGGCGAAGCATTCGCAAGTGCGAGTCCAATAGGCTGAGTCGATTCCATCTTCCATTCCATCGCGAAAAACGTTTGCAATCTCGCTTTCCAAGCTTCCATCTCTATCGGATGCAAAAAACCCTCCCTTTTTTTTGCCCAGGTAATGATCCATAAAGTGACCAAATTCGTGGGCCAAAGTTAGTCCGGGATGCCCTTCCTCCTGAAAAGAAACACCGATAGATTTGAAAGAAGGGGTAAATATGCCCAAAGCTCGTCGGGCGTGCATTAAAACATTTCCCGAGTGAGATATTTTTAGGCCGAAATTCTTTGCCATTTCTCTTCTATCGCCAAAGGCAAGGTAAACACCCCCTAAATGCTCCTTGATTTGTTGAATCTCTAAATCGGAAATTGGCTTACCGTTTTGACGTTTTACTAAAACCCCCATGCTTTCCAGGAGATCTGCCTTGGTCCCTGAATCCCCGTATGACGTTTCTTTGCCCTTATCATAAGTATTCATTTCAATGCGATCCGAAGTTCGAGATGAAATATCGTTCCTCTTGTAACCCAGGGCTTTATTTAGTTTGTGATATTCTTCCCAGACCTTTTTATATTCAGGGGAAGTATTTCTACTTGGAGGAGAACCGAACAGCTTTGAACCGATAAGATTGAATTGCAGTGTAGTCATTTTGTTGTCCCGAGGAACAGAGAGAATGACCCGTTTTTTAATGCCGTGCTGTTCGTATTTTTCGCGAAGGTTTGCTTTACAATAACTCTGATAATAGTTTTCTGTGGCTGCTAACCCGTCAAGACTCATATATGCCCATTTCGCAGGTTCAGAGGTAGACCTCCCGGAGTTAAGTTGCACTAGATAGGAGTCAGCTTCCACCTGAACCGCTGGGAAACGGAACTTAAGAGCCCGGTCAAAATCTCCTATATCGATTTCTGGGATATAAGCTGGACGAGGCCTTTTGAGAATATTCTTCTCTTTGAAAAAAATTATCTTATCAATTGGTGCCTTTGAATAATCTGGAATCGTAGTATCCACGGATATCCCATATTGGAATACAGTTGCGGCTTTCATTTCTGGCTTGAAATCAACTTCTTCCGTTTCGATAGCGGAGGTCGCTTCCTCTTCCGTATGCAATGTTCCAAACATTTCCTGCCGAATAGAACCCCTATTACCTGGATTCGATGATTCCATTTTCTTAGAGACGGAAAGAGGATCATCGTCAGCCATTACTGTAATTTTTTCAGCAGGAACTTCTCTCCCATCCGTTAGGATATATACTAATTCATCGTTGCGTATAAAGCCAGACCGAATAGCTGTGATGTTGACCGAATCAGATACTCTAACGCGAGTACCTGGCGGATGAGCTGCGTTTATGAGACTCTCAAGTTTTTCTTTGCGTTCTTGCTGGTCCTGCTTGGAATCTTTTACAGTTGCTGTAATCTCGGTTTCACCAAAAGGAAGGAGCGGAGTGTTTGGCTTAGCAATTTTTGTTGCTTTCACCGCGCTCGCAATGATTCCCTTCCGGATCCTATTTACTGTAGAGGAATCCATTTGAACAAATCTGTACGCAACATTCAAGACTGAAAGGAGCTTGCGGTCAGTCCGAGAAATTTCCTGATTAAATTCTTTAGCCCGAGCTTCCTGCCCTTGCTTTATTAAATTTTGCCTGATTGCGCCAATTAAGGCTTCCTCGCTTTTGATTTCCTCGGGTGAAAAAACCGGCGGTTTTGTTGAATTAGAGGTGTCGCCGGTTTCAACGTTATTTTCCGAACCATTTTTCTTAGTTGGCGGCTGGATCATTTTCCAAGCCCCTTTTTGTCCAGAGGGTTTCACTTTTTGCCAGATGGACCCATCTGAGCGATGTGTTGGGTGACCAATCGGCAGAGGCTTTCCTTTTAAGATTTCAATGGTTTCTAAGACAGCTTGGAAAATGACAGACATTGCATATTTATCTTGTTTTCGTCTTTGATCGGAGGATCATAAATTCGAGAACGCGTCCATTTTTGTAGGAGCCCACTTATAATGGACCGTTGTATTTGCCTTTGCATCCCCCGGAGAAAATTCATCGATTACATCGGTAATGTAACCGAATTCGGATATGTCATCTGTTTGGAATGGATAGGTTCTTGCATCATCCTTTATTATTTGAAAGGGCATCCCAACCCTTATTGGAATAAACGGTAGCGAAAAGGATCCGGAGCCACATTTGAGCTCCGTATTATCGCAGAATATTGAGAATAGGATATCCCTAATTTTAGAAAGTTCATCCTTATACCCTGCCTTGTTCTTCTCGGTAAGGTTCTCTTCTTTGAAGTTTAATCCGCTCAATCTAACTGAGAGAAATTTAGGTCCAATAACTGCCCGAAGTTTGTTATTATACTTTGGTTCACTCAACACAGTTCCAAAGGAAGAATAAACATTAAGCGATAGGTGAACGGCAGAAACAACAGCATCCGGAGAATCCTCAAACCTACATTGTTTCAAATCATCTAAAGCAAACACATAGCCGTAATCGATTCCATTTTCTGAGAGGTCTCTGTACTTACCATCAGAGTTAAACATATAAAATGGAGTTGGTCTGAATACCACTTTGGCTTCCCCTTGGCCAACGGAATAGGTTTTGATTTCTTGGGAAGAAGCTCCCAACGGTCCATAGATTACACCTGGATTTGCTTTGTCCCCGATGGTCGTGGTTTGCAAAGGGTCCACGAATAGCTCATACAATGGTGCCGACAAATACGAACGAAAAATATCCCAGAAGGATATAAACTCTCCGATCGTAAAGCTAGAGAGCACTTGGCTTTCATAGGCGAACGACTCCGTATAGGCATTCTCAGGAGGCACTAGGCTTAAAATAGAATCCGCCCCTACGTCGGTCGTTTTTGCTAAAAAAGGATGGTAGCCGTAAGCCGGGACCTCTAAGAGTTCACAGAAGAATTTATTCCAAAAATTTGTGATTAAATCTTTTAGCTGCCCTTGAAGAAGTATATCTGCTGCAGAATTAATAACACCTGCAAAATCGTCTTGCGATCTCGACGGCGGCTTTCCACTCTCACGTTGGTAATCGAGAAAGAATTCCGTTTCCATTAGTTTTGTTTCAGGTGGGACGATTGTTAATTGAAGAAAAGATTTTCCATCGGCCACGAATTCTGATGCCCGTGTTTTTACCATTCCTGTATTAAGCTTATTGAATCCAGATCTCCCCTCGGAACTGGATCCGTTTTCATAATAGAGACGGATGAAGCTGTATATTGGGAAAATTTGTCCGAAACGTAGAGAAACTCCGTTTTTAATTTCAGAAAGCTTTAACGGGACTTGTGATTTTTCTTTTTCCTGGTCCTGAACTATATACCAGTCTTGATACGGAATGGTTAAAGTGATGCCACCTGCCCCGGCCGAAATTGATCTATGAGAGCGTATTGACTTAACGTGCTGAACCGGAAAAAAAAGATTCGCAAGATTACCTGGACGCACTATCTCAATGCCATATAAAAGAGGCGGAAGTGGAATATCACCGCGGGTTGTTTTTGTTTTAATATCTGCCATACTACGGAACTGCTCCCCCTGCAGTACGAGTTTCTGGAGATGGTCCTGGGTGTTCCAAATGACCGTGCTGGGTTAAGGATATTTCCCCCGCCTTAACATCTTCATCGGAAGAAATTTCTTTAGAGGCATGTATCTTACCGGTAATCGATTGATCCCCTGTCTGCGTTAAGTCTCCCTCGAAGGTCGTATTTCCGATAACTTTAAAGTTACCCTCTACTTCGATATCTATATTCCATTTCGCTTTTCGAGTAATGAAATCAATTTCATGAACTACATTTTGATCTGAGTCGCAAATCATAATCTTATTTGCCGTTTGCCGAACGAAATATCCGGACTCATGGAAATCAATGATATCGGTCTCAGGATTAATAAAAGAGTATTTATCCCAAAAGTTTTGAATATTAGAAAGATCCGAATCCTTGGCCGCGAATGGAAAGGCCCGGGAGATAATTGGCTTGCGGAACGAGCCAAATAAGAACTCAACTAAAACTATTTGCCCTTTTTTTAACGGCTCTAATCGCCCGTGAGCAGTGTTTGTCTTGGCATTCAGATTTGGTCCGAAATACCTGACTTTAGCGAACGGCTCTCCTGATTCGGTCATAATGTCCGCTCGGAACTTTGACGAAACTTTAGTTACATACGCAAGAATACAGGGAGCATGTCGGTCGTCAGGTGAGCGTTTTCTTCCCTGAAACTCAAAAACGTCATTTGACCAAATATTCGAACTCATAAGCTTAAGTAGAAGCTGCCACCGGAAATGGACGTAACGGTAAATAAGAATAAGTATTTATCTCCTTCCTGAATTGCTCCGAGATATTGAGCGTTGCTTACTCTAGGATCCGACCGAATTTGTCCTAATATTTGCGCTAGATAACTATTCTTAACTAGGTCATCCGGAAGCGAACCTATTGGAATGGGATTTCCTATTGAAGGGTTCGCTGGTAAGGAACCTTGCTCGAAATCAATAGGATCTAAGATGTTATTGATTAAGGTTTCATCACCTTCAACAAGAGCCCAATCGCCATTTGGAGCCACCGCTATTCCGCGATTTTCTGTTAACTTCAAATCCGCTCCAATAAGCGCGACTTCTAAATCCCTGGGTGTGAATTGCTCCGGTAAGGTAGTGAAGATATTCGTGACTTTTCCATAAGGAATCTTGATTGCTGCCTTTGCAAGCTGTGTGGTATCGGAGTCATTATTGTACCTTGCTAACGCCTCGCCCAATTTAGCATTTCCTAATTCCGCTTTTGCAATACTATTGTATGTCTCTCCAGCGCCAACCTTCCGAATCCTAAAGCCATCGTCGATTGCAGCATAATTTATGGCGGCCCTCGTTTCGTTAAGAATATCTCGAGCATTGATAGCGAAGTCGTACGCTTCGTTATCAATCCAAGCGGTGAAATCTGCACCAGGTTTGACTGATTCTGCGGCATAGGAAGAGGATCCGGAAATGGGAATGGAGAAAAACCCGACCGCGGAAAGGAATGCTGATAGATCAGACTCTGCCTTTTCTAATGCTTGTCGGAAATCTGCCTCCCGGGCTCTCGATTGGCTATATGCGGCATCGATTGCATTGGAAATTTCCTCTGCTGAGAAACCTCGAGTCTTGCCTCCGATGCCCAAAGTGGACCGTGCGGAATCGAACGTCTTCCTTGCCAACCTCCCCTCAAGGTTGAACTGATCCTTCATTCGGCCCCACGAAGTCTTTAAGCGATCGGCCGAATTTGCAAATGTTTGGGCGAATTTTGCTACTCCTAACAAGGTACCGGAAAGCTTTAAAGGGAGGTTAACAAGATTTTCTAGTTCATTCATTAAACCTGATATGGTCCGGGACGGATTAAAATTCGATCTTACAAGCGGACTTAAGATCTTAGCGTCGAGCTCACGGACCGTTGTCAAGTTTAATGAATATTTATAGGTGTTAGTATCCTGAACTGCTCTGGAGATCGTGAAACCATTCTGAGGGACAATTACTTCCACTGTTCGATTCCGATCATAGTCTCGAAAGACCATGGCAATTTCTTTCCAGTTTAAGCGTAGGCCTGAAAAGAAATTGACTACCTTTCTTCCTTGAGGGTCGCCCGACGTGTATTGAACGGGATCTAAGCTACGGGAATAATGTAGCATATACATGAAATCTTGGAATTCTTGTAGACCGCTTCTAAAATCGCCACCGGCAAGAGCTAAGTATTTAGTTCGTATGGAATCATAATAGCTTCCTACTGCATTGGAAACCAAAGCTTTTCCGGCACTTAAAGCTGACTGAAAGAAACCATTTCCGGAGTCTCCCGGAATTCCGCCGCGAGGGGTCCCTGGAAGGCCCCTAAAGTAAATATGGAACTCCCCTTCCATGCGAATTTCGTGATTATCTGGTCCGTAATCAACGACGACTGTTCCGCCGAAAGTCTTATCCACGCTGGTTCGATATTTAAAGTTCTCCGAATACTGAGTTGGGCCGTTGACAAAGAAATATTCTACGCCTGTCGGGTCACTTAGGTCGTAGCTACCATCCTCCTGCTTAATATAGAATGCGAATGAGAAAACGTTTTTGGGTTGGTATGTCGGAGATAGGCCGCCAGAGAAAGCTCCGCTGGTAACTGAATTAAACGCATCGCCAGCCGAACTAAGCGCCCCTTGGGCGAAACTAGAGGCACCAGAAAGAGCGGTCATCCCGAAAGAATAGCAATTTATGGCGTATCGGTTCCCCGATAGTCGAATCTACCTTACCGTTTTTCCATGGGTTCGCCCGCACCATATATCCCGAAAACCTTCTTAGAATATCAAACTGCCTTTCAAAACTATTTGATTGCGCGCGGTTCTAGAATTACAAATTTCAACGCGAATTCGCGAGTCTCCCAAATAATTGACGCGATCGCTACCCTCTTATCGGAAGGAGACGTTCGAACTCTAAACGGTTTTAGATACTCAATTAGGGAAGGTGTCTATAATGCGTTTGGTTTTCCGAGGCTCCCAGGATTGAAGACAGTCGGAATCGTTCGCATCGAACATTCTGGACATACAACAGATATCCTCTTTCCAATTTTCAATTTAGATCTCTTCGGTTTAAAGTTCCAATCTGTGGCCCCTGTAACTTTGGTAGTTGGCCAGACATACGTGGAAATTGAGGTAAGAGCTGAAACCAATGGAGTAGATTACAATATTACGAGGCTTTCTATTGATACGGACGATGGCCTCGGATCCTTAGACATTCAAGTTCCAGGCGGAACTCGGTTTTGGAATCCTGCTGATTTTTCCGGGGGAACAGAGCTAGAAACGGAGGAGAATAGGCTAAAGCGCTTCCAAGATTTTATTCTTTCACTAGGCCGTTCGACTAAGCTTGGAATTTACACTGCGGCTACCTCTATTCCGGGTGTGGCCGGCGTTCAAATGACCCTAAACGTCAACCCCGTTTCTAATGCGTTTGAAATTGGTTGGATAAATCTTTATGTTTCGGACGGAACTTCCAACCCACCACCGTCTCTACTAAGTTTAGTACGTAAAACGATTGAAGGTGATATGGATGATCCTTCGAATTTTCCCGGCTATTCCGCTGCCGGAACATTCGTTTACACTGCAGCGGTACCGGTCATCGGAATCAATTGCGATTTCGTATTGGGGTTAATGAATGATTCTCAATTAACTGAGGCTGAAGCCTTAGTCATTGCCATAAATGCGCTTACTCTGTATATCAATACCCTTCCTGTAGGATTTGATGTTACTATAGAACAAGTTAATGCCACATTGCTGAAAGCCCATCCCGATTTTTATCATATCCAATTCAATTCACTTTACGGCCGATTGGCCTCCGATCCAATTCCTTCTCCACTACCGCTTCCGGGAGATATTGAAGTACAAAGTACCTTCCTTCCTAGAACCGGTGGGACATCTGGAGGACAACTTGTCGGGGAAGTACTTCGGGTCATTCCTACATGATAACCCACGATAATAGATTTTTAGAGTTCCTTCCTTCATTCAACCACACAGACCCTGTATTCAAGGAGATGTTCGGAGACGCAAGTAGACCCGAATTTTCTCCTGTTACCAACATAAACGATATCAATAAGGGTTCTCTCTATAATGGAATAGAATGGCATCTTCGCTATCAAGATGGGGCCGCAACTGCCGCTGTGCTCACCGAAGCTTTCGGATATTTTCTTAAGGATTGGGCGAAATTGCTCCGCGTGGAAAAACCGGGGGCCCTATCGGATGAAGATTTTGTCGGTTATATAGTAGGGTACATCCTGTCAGGGCAATGTTCCTATCCTAAGATCGCTGAAATATTTCCTAAACCAGATTTTTTCGTCCTCAAAACAAATGAGTTTGGCTTTGCGGTGGGAGTATCGGCTGCAGGGGCTGGCATTGAGCCTCCCGGTCCAGGATCAAGTGGAGTTTCCTCAATCGCGACACCCGATAGAGGTTTGACCTACATTCTTTATTCGGATCCATCTAAACTCACGGAAACTCAGTTAATAAAATTAAATAGGATCGTTGCGGCGGGAACTGCCGTTTATGCAGGAGAATTCTAAAAATGGCAAATGAAGTTGCTATTTCCTTAGTTGGAAATCAGGTAAAAGTCTTCCATACGAATGCTTTTCAAAAGATCAACCCGGATGATTTCGACAGATTTTCCGGGGCCAATCCAGAACATTCTATCGTTCCGGCAATCCTTACTGCTATTCTAGCTGCAATTGGACAGGCGGAAGATACATACATTGGTTTTGGTGTAACCACCGATGGAACGAACATTGAAGTTGATTCCGGAATCATCATTAGACCAGATACCGTTTTCCGTTTCCCAGCGGTATCGCTGATTCCGAATCCAGATGCTTTAGCAGGCATTTACGAAATACTCTTAGATCAAAGTCTCACCGATCCCGCAGCTTTAATGCTTTGGGATACCGCAGGAAAATCTTTCCAACCAGGATCCGGCCCAACGAGAAAGACAAATGAAGTAAAATTGTTTGAACAGTGGGTTCCGTCCCTCCCTGCTCCTAGTCCGACCACTGGCCGTGTAGGACTTTTGCATTACAAAAGAGATGTCATTGGTGGGCCTATTACCGAAGCCACATTATTACTCCCAGTCTATGATCCGCAATTTCTCGGTGTTGGGGTGGGTTTGAACCCTGCTATTGGGGACCGCACCACCCTAACGAACGCGATTAACTGGTTGTTTAACTATGTCGAGGCTAAGGACTTTATTCGCACCGTTCCTTCTGCCGGTTTCGACAATGCCAAGTTCCAAGTCCGCACTCAAGGGAATTATGCCTATTGGACCAATGATGAAGGAGTGACCTGGCGCCCTTTCGCATAACCCCACCTGTGGGGCCTGCTTCACCAGTATCTGGAGCAGGTGGCCATTGGGTGGGGAATGTTAGTTCAAATAGATACGATGTATTTCCGGCTGGTTCTTACACAATCGGCGATGAATGGCATGTCGTTGATGAGCAAATAGATCTCGGCGTAACTGCTCCGGATTGTTTGAATTGTGGAGGTTCAAATTCGTGCTATGACACCGGGCCATTTTTCACCTCCAATTGTCCAGGTTGCGGACCAGGTTACACTCAGACGCTTCACCTTGGGCTTTGTTGGACTGGAGGTACTACTTTTGTACAATGTTGCTGGTCGACGTGTTGTATCAATAGTTGCAATACCTGTCATGTTCCAAGCTGGTTTACAAAATACAAAGTCTACAAATATCAATTTTTGAATTGGGTTTTGGTGAACGAATATACCGTCCCGGGTCAATTCTGGAGTTAATTTTGGAACAGTCAGTAGAGAATAAAACATTTTCCGAGAAAAGAATGGGAATCTGCTTAGATTGCGAACTACTCTGGAAGGCGATACCAACCATGGAGCAATGCTCCGTTTGCCTTTGCTTTGTCCGATTGAAAACGAAAGTACAAAGTCAATCGTGCCCAATGGGTAAATGGTGAAGGAAAAGAAATGTCTTGTTGTGGAGGAAATCAAATGAACGATTCAGTCGTATTTCAACAAATATCCCAGTTAGCCAAGAGTGATATTAGCAAAGGGATTGAGCCAGCAGTTGCTACGCAAAACGCAAAAGAGACGATGACGAAGGTCATTGCATTGAAGGATAAATTATCAACAAATTATCCAAGCGTCAACGACCAGTTAATAACTCAGCAACTTTCCGAGTTAGTCCTAACAGGGATCATGCTTGGCAAGGAGCGAGATAAGGCGCTGGCGGAGGCCGAAGAAATCGCTACGTCCCTATTGAGTTCCACTTTGGCTTTGACCGGCAGCGAAAAAACTCCTTCCGCAAGCGGAAAAGCCTCAAAAGCCTGAGAAATCACCCATTTTGATAGTATGAGCTCACCGAACAGTATTTTGGCGGGCCGCAATGGCGTCTAACGAGCTCATACTGCATAACGCAATTTTTTAACGACCACCAAATAAAAGTGGTGACAACACCGGCATTTTACCCCTATCCTGGTATTTATAGCGGGGAGCATTGCTATGAAACGATTGATTTTCTTATTATTTTTTGCCGGATTTTTTGCATGTGAAGATGACCAGGCCAAGAAGGACGAAATGCACACTCTTTCCAGACTGCTGGATCCGGGGTCTGCTACTACGGGAGGATCAGGAGATTGCAGAATAATTCCATCCTCTTACACAATTCCTGCTACTTCGCAGATTTTTGTATGCTCCGCCTCGGGCTTTACCGTAACATGCACGGATAATAATACCGAAACGAATATTTACGAATTTGGATCTTATCTTGCGTTTAAAGCAAGTACCATTGATCTACCGACATTCCGGAATGTCTTCTTAGTTGGGTTTAGAGGCTCTAAAATAACAAACATCATTGAAGATCAGTCGGGAACACAAACCGTAGAGGTATCGTTTTCTTCTAACGGGGCGGACCTAGTGCAGACTTCGATAGGTTCCGGTTTACCGAATGGAGCTAGCCTAATCACTCCGATCAATTATTCGCAAGCGGATGCTCATGGGAACTATACAGTTAGTACTGTAGCTAGCTCGAATTCTTCGATTGCTTATTCCTATACTGGTTCGCTCGTTTCTCAAATAGTGGATAACTTCGGAACTAGAGAATATAACGATGGACGACTCACTAAGTTTACTGGCTCTGGAAGTAGCGCTGGAGACTTTGAAGTAACGTCAACCAGCGGTTCACTTACTCTTTGCGCACCTTAATCAAATTGCCCTGTTTGCTTAAATTTTTCGTAATCTCCAGCCTTGCCTGTTCTTTCGATAAAGGTAAGTAAGTGGTCTCGTTCCATAAAAGCATCGTCGATTTCTTTAAAGACTCCCTGGAATGTATTGTGAGGGAGTCCCCCAAAGGCAATACATTCGGTAAGAACAGCGCGCAGGCTGCATACGCGGGGATGATTATTGAAGGAGATGTCTTTATTAGGTTCCTGATTAGGCGTCATGCGGCGTTCCTTGTGTATTCGTTCCAGAGAGTATATGATAAATTAAGCGTGTAATCGGTGTCGGAAAGAAAATCGACCAGCTCAGATTTGGCAAACATAAATGGGGTTGCGGCATCGGCCTCAATTTCTTTCATCTTTTTGGAAATGGAATCCTTGATAATAGATAAATCGCGAATAATCACGTCTAGTCTTCCCATTACGGCCGATGATTGAACGCCCTTATCACTTGATACTGCCAGGGAAGCTGCCAATTCCTTAACGGTCTCAGGCTGGAGGGCATTGATGTTATCGCCTAGGATCCTTTGATAGGATTTAGAAAGAGAGTCCAGCATGATCTCGAGCATCTTCCTATTTGTAATCGCTTTTTCCATCGAAACAGTCCTTAAAGCTTCCCGTTGGATATCCGTAGCAACCGAGTTAAGATCAAAACTCTCAATCTCTCCGGATTGAAGGTCTTTAATATAGCTCTGGAGAACCGATGGGCCACGGCCAGGATACTTACTCCGATTTTCAACATACCATTTAAAGGCACGAAGTTGAATGGTGGAATTGGGATTTCCAGAAGCATCTGTTGCAAACATTCCTAAGACTTCCGCAATTCCCAACGGTAAGGAGCGATCCTTTTTCTTCACCAATTGAAAGAGATCAGGAGTGAGATTATTCAATGCTAGGCGTTTGTTTATTTCTCCCGGGGTTTTTCCGAGTTTTTCCGCAATCTTTTGAGTACTCCATCCGTTTGAAACCATCTGGCCATAAGCAGTTGCTTCGTCGGTAGGTAGTACAGTCCTTCTTTGATTTTCAGCAACCTGCGCCGCAAGTCGTTCATTTGTGGAAGCAAATTCTTTGACCACAACCGGAATCGGGAAATTGTCAGGCAACTTTCCCTCTTGTACTAGCTCTTCTACGGCAATATGTCGGTGATTCCCGGCAACTACAGTCCATAAACCATCTTGTTTATCCACCATGATCGGAAAGGATGGGTCATATCCTTCGTTTAGAATCCTTTCTTTGAGAGTGTTAATCTGCTCTCGATCAATATCCTTTTCATCGGTATATTGCTTAATTCTTCGTAGTTGGTTGAAAGGGATCGTAGAAGGGTGTTCAATACCTTTATTCTTAGGCTTAACTTCCTCTTTCTTGCTGATTGCAGGATCGACTTGCCCTCCCCCATGTTCCTTCGGAACTTTTTGTATCTTCCATCCGTCTGCAGTCTTGATTCTTGTCTTCTTATCCGCCCAAACTCTAGAGGTCCCAAGCGGGAATCCTCTTCCTTTGAAAATCCAACGAAGCTTCTCGAGAGATGTCATTATACGCTGAAAAAATGAATTTCCGTCAGCCGGTAGTAAAGATTTTTCAAAATCAATGTTTATTATGCCGTCGATTTTATCTTGCTCATCCTGTAAACCGTATGTTAATACTTCTTCATATAAATGCTGGATCCTGAATTTGTATCCAGCTTCTGTCTCAAGGTGATGGAACAGTGCGAGCACAGCAGCGGTTGAGGATGTACACTTGGTTTGATTTTGCTGCAGGAAATTTTCTATACTTGTGAAATCTGGTATGGGTAGAGCAGAGGGAGATCCCCCTTTTCCTAACTTTAGATATGCGTTCCCCCAAAACCAGTCCTCATAATATTCCGAAGGTACGTCATCTTTATCTAATGAAAGTAAATTTTCGTGAATAAGAAGACCGGCCGCCGTCGCATCCTTGCGATATTGCAGTTCTGCTTTTCTATCGATGAAATTATTCCAGTCGGCGTAATGAATAAGTTCATGTACAAGCTCGTCTTTCGAAAATGTCTCTTTTAGATAAATTATGTTCGGTTTTGGATCGAAAAATGCCTCGGCATTCATCGCCTTTAGTTTTTCGGGATCGGCAGTTCTTAAAACTGGTTTAGTTCGAACGATTAGGTCTTGGATAGATCCAGGGAGGTTTGGGAAACTTTTGGTGAAATTTCTTCTCCCGCCTTCAGTAAGGCCTCGTAAGAGATTACTTCCGTCGGCTGTATATCCGGATGGCGAAGTAAATATTTCATTGTTCTCTTCAGAACCTCCCCCTTGTACCCTTTTTCCTTCAGGATTCTCTGGATGTTCTTCGCTCTCTCGGCCAATTCCTCCTGCGGATCTGCGGATGCCATGGTCTTCTTCTCCTATCCTGATACTTCTATTAGCATAGTATGGTCCAGTTTTACCCCTGACCAACACTTTTTTTTTTATTAAGTTCGAAGCCTTAGTGATCGCGACTATCTCTTTTACCCATGGTCTTCGAATTTCTGCAAGAACCGATTTTAAGAACTCTACCTTCGGATCCTTTAACTCTCTCGTGGTTTCTCCAGATTCCAACCATTGTTTGAATTGTGGCATCGTTAAGGCTACGATGGAGCCCAAACCTTTCCAGCCTTTGGTGTAATTTAATAAGTAACCAAATTTGGCAGATTTTTCATCGTGGAAGCCAAGCATAACTTTGTGCTCATCGAACGTTCCATCTGCGTTCAGTTGATTGATTACGAAAACGATATCCGATTCATGATCCGGGCCGATGAAAACGTCTACATGATCTCCATCCGCCCCGGTTGTTCGTTTGATATATCCATAATCAAAATGTATTTTAGTTTTCCAAGCTTTGCCTGAGTCAGATATTCCGCTTCGAAACGACCCCTTTTTATTCTCGATCGCTATATTCAATCCTTGGATGGAGATGTGTAATTTTCGATAATTTCCGGCGGCTTTCTGCGCTTCCGACGGGCCTTGACGAAGCTTATTCGAAAAAGTTCCTTTAGAAACCTCGATAAAATCAAAATAGCCAATCATAGATTTTTCAATTTCTTGACCCGAGTCAAGCTTGGCCCATGATTTCAGATATTGCGAGAGAAAGCTGGCACCAAGTTTCTTGAACTCCTGGGAGAGGGCAATTTTTGCATCGACTCCGAGCTCTTTTTCAGAGGCAGTAAGAACCTTATGTAGGCCGTTTCTCGAAAGCTGGTTTATATAGCCCTCATCATCCTGTCTTGAATAATCCGACATCGCCAGCTCTTGCCAAATCGGATCTTCTTTGGTCATAGAGAGGTGTATTTTATCCAGGATCCGGGAAGCGACTTCCTCAGTAATATCGTCCGACGAAAGCGTTTGCATTATCCAGGAACCACTTCAATCTTATTTCTAAATTGATATAATTGCCGTTGGATTTCGGCGCGCTGATCGGCATTCAAACTTCGTAGTAATCCTTGTATTGTTCCGCTTTGCAAGGTCATTCCGAGGGGGAGAATCAATACTATAGGATCCACATTGTGAAGAAGGCGAAAGGGTTTAAAGATGCTTTCTTCAATAATAGGCGCTAGTAATTCCGGACTTTGAATTGTTTCTGGATTATAGTGAATCAGGATGACTTGTCCGATTGGGGCAGTTCTTAGCTTGAGCTTTTGCTTCCATAGAACCCATGCCATCTTTAACATGCTAAAAAGGAAAATGGGTAGAATGAAAAACTTACCGGTAGTGAACGTAAAAACATCCCAGTAATAAGTAATGATTTTTAAATATTTATTCATGGATTTCATTTGAATTGCTCTTTAGAATCTTCCCATTCTAATCCCGAGCATTAAAACTGGAAACAGGCTTCATTTTAAAGATCCTTGGCTTAGGACGATTTTCACCGTCTCCAGCCTCGATAAACCCTGTAACTCGGAAGCTCGGGTGATAGTCGTAAATAATAGTGTAGCCACCTCGGGGCTTATCGGTGAGCCATTGAACCTCCGAATCTCCAAAGAGAATGTAATCTCTACCTTGCTTCCAGAGTTTGAGGCCATCTCTTTCCTTGGAGATAATAGAATCTATCTCGAAAATAGGAGAATATGCTACCTTATCGATCGCCTTTCCATTTGGTTTAAAGTGAATATATTCAGAATGGCGAAGTTTCGAAACCAGTAGAGTAATGATGTCTCCTTCACCGATCCGATATCCGGAACCGAGCACGCCCATCAATTCGCCGGATTGGAAAGTGAGTTGGCTTTTGTCAAAGGGCTTATTAGATGGATCCACGTTGAATGTTTTGTACCCGATCTTAATTGCCGAAACGAATTTAATTTTTGCTCTATGAAGGCCATTTACGCGTTCAGGGAAAACAATCGAATTCAAGGTAAAGCCGGAATATTTTACAGGAATAGGTTCTCCTATTTCCGGAATTTTGAATACCTCTACAACTCCGGTCAAGGCCCCGTCCGGTAATTTTGGAAAAAGGACGTATTCGTTCGATCCGGAACCTTCCACAATTATTTCTTCGATCATTTTAACCCGGTATTTCAACTCTACCTGGTTCCAGTATTTAAGAGGTTCTAAAACTTCAAAATGGTCCTCGTGGACCTTCATAATAGAAAGGTCTTTCTTACTTCCGCGTTGGAAAAGTTTAGCCTCATCAATCTTACTTATTGGAGCATAGCGAGTGAAAACGCAATTTCCGGTAACGCGCTCGGCAAGTTCTTCTTGAATTATCAGTTCTTCTTGGAAGGTCCTAATTAAACCAGAGTAACAAAAAGGGCAATCCGGGATTTGGTCACCCGAAGGACAAGGACAAGGGCTCATTCTATACCAAATTGCCGATTCCCCGCGCCGATTTAGTAATTCCTCATTAGTTAGCGGAGTTAATTGGTTAGGCTTTGTCCCAATTTCGAAGGGAGTCGAACCTCCTTTTCCAACTTTTCTCATGCACGGTCAACCTTCGAGGCTTGTTGGGAAAGTCGGCCCCTTTTGTTATCAAATCCTTCCCTTATCTCAAACTTAACAAGAAGGCCAACGCGAAAGTCTTCATCAGTTAAATTAGAATATTTTGCGTGGAAGAAATATTCTGTACCGGAATCGTCTGTAATAAATCCGTACCCACCAACGTTTTGATCGCGGTTCCATGGTATATATTTTCTTACGCGTCCTGTTAAGATAGGCATTGGATTCTCCAATCAATGTAATCAGAAAACCAAGAGTCCTCCTCATGGTCGTCATCACAGGTAGGTTCCTCCCAGAGGCCATTCGTGAAGGAAGATTTCCGCTTAATTGGGCCGTATTTCTTCTCCAGACGGATTGCTTCACGGTTTGCTTCTAAGTCTTGGTCATACGTATGATGCTCAATGTCGCGAAATCGAGTGTCTCGTTTTTTCCCCTGCGAAAAGATATCGTCGATATCTTCGAAGTGCTCTTTTGCGCCTGCTCCGGAGAAAATTTCCCAATAATGGCTGCAGTTAGGGTGACAAGGGCAAGTTGGCCACCATTCATTCCAATTACGCCCCGCATTTGTCTTTCCAATCCAGCTTGCGGTAGTGGTTATATTGTCACCAGAGAATTGGTCTCCTCCAAGAAAGGTTAATCCTAGAGAAGCCATGTATCCTTCATCATAAAGGGAACCTTCCGAAGGGAAAATCCGACAAATTACTCCGAGGAATTCCTGGCATTTCTCGCAAACAATCGGATTTGGAGGCATCAATAGTTACCGCCTGAAAATTTTACGTATTGCGGACCTTTCCCTTCGTTAACGTGCATCAACAGTAGGCCGTTGTTAAAATTTATTGCGGTTTCCGTGTACGCAAATCGTTGCATATCTCGGTTCAAATGCGTTCTTACAAGATTCTCGTAATCCGCTTCCCTTTGCGATCTTTCTAAGTCAGAGATGCCAACTTCAAAAAGTCCAAGGGCTTCTCTTATGGAATCGTCATCCGGTGAAACCATTAAGGACCTAATTTCACTTTCCGTGGCATTCCTAGCTAATGCCTCTGCGATTTGTTCGCGGTACATTTTCGTAATTAAGTCATAGGCACGACCAGATCTATTCCCGTTTTGATCGTAGATTGCTAGCCACTCGGCTCCTTTTGCCTGCGCATATACGAGACCGTAAGTCTGTTCTTTAGACAATCCCGTTCTTTCCATAAGGCCATCAATATCCGCCAGACCAGGAAGATTATATGATTCCGCTTTAGCTGAAAATTCAGGAAGAGTTAATGTTTTTATTTCGTCCGGATCCGCTCCCTCATCGAGCATGTACTCGGCGATGTATCCTAATATCGTAGCTTTATCCCGCTCTTTTTTATAAACCTGATTCCAGTCTTGTGCCAGGAAGTCAAAGATTGCTTGGTCTTCTTCATTGAGGGTCTCCCGTGAAACAACTCCTTCCGGAAACTCGAGTATTTTAGGTCTTGCTTTCTTGGCAAATTGCGAATAATCTTCCCCTGGCTCCGGACGAACAAGGATCTCTTTTCCGAGGAATCTTGGCCGCCCTAAAAGTTTTCCGAAAAATTTCTTACGCAAAATGCCGAACGTATCAGACCATAATCCTTTTTGGATTTCAATGTGGATCGCATCTTTGTGCTCACCAAGAAATGAATATTGCAGGGATAGAAAATAGTATAACCAAGCATACTGCAGCTCTCGCAACGCTCGAAATTCTGAAAATGGTGATTCCCGTTTCATAAAGAAACCCCCCTCAGCAAAGGAGGAGGGTTTTTGCTTAATCCTTGAACAAACCCCGATCAACGAGCAGCTTAATCCCTTGCCAAAAGAGGATATGCAAAGCGGAATCTCTAGGTTGCTTATTTGCTATTCCGGATACAATCGTATCATACAAGAGTTGTTTATCTTCGTTTGGAAGCTCCTGCGAGATTTTGTAAGCAATAATTTCTGCGACATCATCCTCATTCGGCTTAGGAAAAGAGGCCTGAGGGGGATTGGCAACAATAGTGGCGGCTGCTGGAGCAGGAGCTACGGGTTCTTGGTCATCCACAACTGGAGGAGCTGACGGGATTTCTCCGTCTTGGCCTGGTTGTTCTGGGGGTGTTTGGTCTTGTTGATTTGCTTCGGACATTGTAATCCACCTATCAAAGATTCTTTGAGCCTATGCTGTAAGCGCGTATCGGACGAATCTATCACCTTCAATTACGTCATCCAGGCAGCTCACTGTAGGAGGATGGATTCGAACCACCGTGTGGAATACCGGAGCTACAATCCGGCGCTTTCGACCGCTCAGCCACTCCTACAGGTATAAGAAAGCTAAGATATTCCCCCTTTGTTCCCATTCTTTTTGGGGTTAATTCAAATCAGGTCCGGACAATCTGCTCGGAAGGAATTTCAAACCACCGGGATCCGCATGATAAACAGATTAAGCAACTTCCATTAATTTTTCCGTTCCAGAGCTTATGGCCCCGGGAGTCAATAATTCGAAGGAAAGCCTTGCTTGGTGAATCGATTATCAAGCGCTTTGTAGGATATTTACAAGAGGGGCAAATTCCAACTTGACCACGCGTTTGTTCTTGTCGCAGGGAAAAGTCAGAATGAAGACTTCGAGTGATTTCTTCGATTTCGAAATCGGATAAGCGCTCCATTAGTACAGATGCACTTCTCCACGTTGTAGAACTCCAGCAAATTCGCCTTCTTCCACTTCTGGGGGTGCATTGTAATGATACAGATAGCACTTCTTCTTAATCTCCGGATCCGCTAATCTGATATCATCAATATGTGAATGCACCTCACTTCGAGGTCCCGTTTCAGTATCCTGATAAATGACGTTTGCTTTGCGATAAAAAGCTGCCATAGTCTTCGGATTCATAAACAATGTGTCGGTAGGAAAATAAACGCACTTTCCGTCCGACGATTCGAACATAAGTCCATAGCTTGGCATGGATTCCATTCCGGCTTTCACATGGGTTGATTCGATTGTATACACGGTCCATTCCCGATTCCCATCCTGGAATGTGTGCGGAACACCAGCGTGCATCGGAACAAGCCGGAAATAAATTCCTAAATTAACTTTCGTGATACCTTGGAGCGTATTTAAACCCGGTTTCCCCGCATGCCAAATCGCCCTTAACACGGCCGGATGGCCCATCATTATTGGCTTACATTCTTCCGGTAACTCCTCGCCAGCCATCAAGCGCTCGATTATTGGAATTTTGGATGCTTTAGACCACTCAGCCTTTTCAGCATTCCAAAAAGGATGGAAGAAAGTGCTTAACGCAATTCCTTCTAATCCTCCTATGTGATCGGCGTGGGGATGAGAGCAATACCAGGCGTCGACGTCTGACATGCTTAGTCCGACCCCTTTTAGAGAATGTCGGATATCCCCGCCAAAATCTAGACAGAACCGAAATACCGGCTTTCCATCTACACAACCCTTTCCCCGCGATTCGAATTCGAGTAGGAAATTAGATTGAAATTTAGGTGAATATTTTCCTTCTGAATCAAATTCTCCAACGGCAAAGGCGGAATTCACGCCCAATGCAATAACTTTCATTCGTTGTTCTCCTCTGGGGGTTTGCCATGCTTATTCCGAATGAGTTCAGAAAGATTTTGCAATAACCAAGTAAGACGCCAAATCCCGAGAGAACTAATCCAAGAAATAGGATGTTCATTCGGGTTCTCATTTCGTTGGGCATCTAAAATAGATGCGATCTTTTTCCAATGAGCTTTTGTCCGCTGGCTTGGGGTCGTAATACTCATAAGCCAATCCTTTCACGCACGTCCGTATCGGACCGGATTGATTGCGTTCCATATAGTAAGCGCAGCAAATATAAATAAAACAACCGATACAGCAACCCATCAATGGGTAATGATACCATTCCAGAGCCTCTATTCGTTGTTTGAGGACTTTGATTTCAGATTCAAGGGCTGCGATTTGCGAAGAGTTTCCGTTCATTGCAGGGTTTGTCTTTTGACTTTCCCCAGGGACCATAACGATTGCAGTTGGGGTTCTTCTTTCTCGCTGATATGATTTTAGAAAATTCATGGGGGGATTATTGCTTTCCTAAAGCTTCGATTTTATTTAAAACTTTATCGAGCTTATCTTCCATTCTCTTTAAAGTGGACTGTATAGTTCCGAATTGCCGCTCGAATTCGGCTCGAAGCATTTTCGTAAATTCCTCTACTTCTTCTTCGCTGAATCCTTCCCAATTATCACTCATTCTCCGGAACCTCGCTTGTGAGACTTTGAGTTTCCCTGCCCTTTCTGGCTTTATACTGCGCGAAAAAAATTGCGGTAAGGGATATCCAGTGAAAAGCAAGAACGGTCAGCAGGTTAAGGTCCATTCATTGATCCTTCTTTTTGAACGTTATAGAAAAGATCGTAACTTCTAAGAAACTATCAAAGCCTTCTGCAAAAAGGGTGATACCATTCTCGACGAGGTTTCTTAAAGAGGGGATGTACTCAACCCATCCGATGGGTCCAAAGATAACTGTGATACACAAGTAGAATAAGGAACCAATCGTTAAACGATATTTGTTCGCTTTTCCAAAGTACTCGTGGCCTGTCTTCGCCTCATAAACTTTTCGAATTTGTTCAGCGATCCAAGTAATGACACCGCAGATTGACCAAATTATGAGAAATGTATTTCGATCTAAATCAGCCATGCGTCAAGAATTCCGAAATATGTTGAAACGCAATGCCTGCGTTCTTTGCGCAAGCTTCATCTTCGGGGCGGTCTCCCACAAAGAGACTTCTGTCCCAATCGATGATAAAGCCTTCTTGAAAGCTCTCCACTTCCATCAACGCTAACATTCCAATGTCTGGTTTTCGGAGAAGAGAGCGGTAATTATATGGGAAGAGGGACCCCTTTGCGTCATGGAAACAATACTTAACCAGATGGAACGGATTTTTGCTGAAAAGCGAAAGAGTGTAATCCATCTCCGCGGAAACTTGATTTGGTGACTTGAATCCCCAAGCTACTCCTGCCTGGTTAGAAATTCCGAGAATCAGATGTCTGGCATTTCTAAATTGCCAAATCTTTTCTTCGATCCCTGGCACCAGTTCGATATCGGCCGTTCCTTCATGGAAATCCAGCCCTCGCTTGCTCCGCCGGACTGTACCGTCAAAGTCGAGGCAAAGAGCTGGTCTAACCTCTAAGTTTTCGATGTTAATTGGTGCATTGTTATTCATAGCGACTGGTCACTCCGTTTTCCATAGAAGTAAGTCCTTATAATTCAACCTTCTAGCGGGGGTGGGAATCGAACCCACGACCCCGGGCTTATGAGACCCGTGTTCTAACCGCTGAACTACCGCCGCTTTTAAACTTAAGTTTACTCGGCAAATAAGGTGTTCCCATGAAAAAAGGAACTTGTGAATAGCGAGATTCGAACTCACCCCCGCGGTTTGGAAGACCGCCATGCTTTCCGCTAACACCATATTCACAGTTGACCGGAATTCCGTCCGGTACGGGGGACACTGTCCCGCTCTTACTTCTTCTTGGTTGATTTCTTTGCGGCCGGTTTTTTTGTTCCGGTTTTCGAATCTGCCTTAGGCGTTTTCGAAGCCATGGTAATTTCCTCCTGCAAAAATAATTTCTAAGATCTGCTTATCCCGTTGCTCCTTCCGGTTCATGCCATTCGTTGTTGCAATGCTTCTCCCAACAGGAACGGCATGCGTTTTCCACAGTTTGGCCCGAAAGAAAGAAAGAATATTCCTCTTCGTGAATGTTACCGCAAGCCGGACAAGACTTCCTTTTTTGTTCCGCAAGCGGGAGCACTTCGTCGATCTCCGAGGCGTGAAACAAGACTTTACTATTGCTGACAGTTCCTAATAGAACTTCGTCATCCGTGTTGCCAAAAGGGGTACGAACTGCGTAATTCAAAACTTCCTTAAGTTCGGTGGATTCGCGCCAAGATTTCAACTGAACCCGGTCCCACCAATCCTCGACTTTAAATTCTATCCCAGGGAACCCTTTGACAGTAACTGTCTTCCCAGCATACTCGGATGGTGTTTTATGAATTGGATAAGTTGTTTTCGCCATTGCTCCCCTCTCTTGTTATCTCCGGTCTGCTTTCTTCCAAGATGATTTCATCGAGTGGTGGAAGACCTTCATCTTCAATAAGGTCTATCATTGCATCGATGGCCTTTTCCAGATCGACATGCAAGATCGCCCGCGAATCAGTTCGCCAATTCGGAAATGCGACAATGATTGTTAAATTCTCGCTGTTGGGGTTTGGCCCACGTTCCGGTGAAAACGTTAGGTCAGACTCCAAACAGCAGATGGGTGGCTCGTGATTGAGAGCTGTGCGCAAAAATTCCTCTGGTGAAAGCTGGGAAGTAGCAGGGAAATTTAATATCTGAAAGGATTTTACAAGCAATCGTAAATGATTGATCTTAGTATTGAGCGTTTTCATTTAAACGTTCTCATCTTGACGGACGAACCACGAAGCCGGTTATAGACTGCCGTTTTAGATAACTTTAAGCGGTCGGCGACCTCTTGGTAAGTGGGTTGATAACCATTTTCCTCTAGTAACGCTTTAACAGCGTCTTCCGCTTCCTTCTGCTTGCGATTCTTTGCCATGATCCATGGATATTCGTGTTCTAAGAGTGTTCCCATGAATTTTCATTTACGGTAATCCTTAGGAGGAAGAAAGGGGAAAGAGAACCGGTCCTTCTGATGATTGTTCGTAATATTCGAACGTAGGATATCCTGCATTCGTTAACCACCAGGCTACCCTTCTTCGGTGACACTTATCCGGATCTTTCTCGTAGCAACATAGAGCTATAGCTGTGGCTCTGCTACCTGATAGGAGATTTGCCATGATCCGAAGTCGAGCTACTACCTCAGCAGGATTTAGAGGTTTTAGTATTTGGTCTTCAAACTGTTCCCATTCATAACCTGCCTTTACCATCTCTTCTGTTGGAGCTAAAGATAGGAAATGGAGCTGTTTGCCTTTGGCGATCCATCTCGGCGCAAATCTTGATATGTTGAACACCACTATCCCGTTCTCGAGTAGAATGTCCGTTTTGTGGTGGTAGGAAGTATAGATCTGCATAACGTAAATTCCCGCCTATAGAAGGAGCGTTTCACGGTTTGCGGAGATTAATTTTCCATTCACCGTGGCAAGGTTTGCGGTACGCAATTGATTTTTGTATTGGCTATACGTTCCAGATTTCTTTAAACCGGCTCGAAGTTGAAGCTCTTCGTCGGAGATCGATTCCCCACGGAGCTGAACCAAACAATTTAACATTCTTCTAGCGCCATCGCTAAGCTTAGGATTCCAAATCGCGAGAACTTCCTCGGTGTTTTTGGGGCTCGGCAGTACTACACCTAATTCATCAATCCCTTTTTGCGTGGCATATATTAAGCCCCCTCGTTCTTCTAAAAGCTGTAGGACTTTCAACTTCCGCTTGTATTGAGAAAATGTTCCACTCTTCCGCAGGCCGGCATGCGTCCGCATTTGCCCTTCCGTCATTCCGTTTGGGAACCATTGCACAAGGGCCGATAATAAACTTTTTTCACCTTTGGCAAGCGTCCTCTCGCTCCTGTTTTCTTCGATTGCTGGCCTTGGTCTTTCCATTGGGGGAATCGGTTGTGTTTCGGTCAACTTAGAGCTATGGAGATCAATTTTGAGGAATGCGGAGGCTTCAGTTTCCTTTCTCTTATATATGGGGATCTTTGCAAGTATTCCAGATGCAGTTTCGAGGGTTGTCAATAGTTCTTGCTGGTATGCTCGTAAGGCTCGATTCTCTTCTAAAATCTTTTCATTGGAATTTTGTAAACGGTGAAGTTCTCTTTCCCTCTCTGGGTTTACAGAATTCCGGGATGTCAAAGCGAGCTCTAACTCGCGAATGCGTTTCTGCAATTTAATCGGATTATTATCTTCAGCTTTCTGAATGGTGGCTTTAATTTGAGCCCCCAGCTTCTCCAAATCGACCGGTTTTAAATCCGGACCAATGAATTTACCTCCTGCTTCCATTTTTGGAGTGGCGGACGAATTGTAAGTTAGTCTATCGCGAATCTTAACCTTCTTTAAGGTTTCCAGCCATGCGGGCGACCAGACCCAAGCGACCCCCTTTTCAAGAGAGGCCAGGCTTTGCATAACGGTCCTTCTTTCTTCGTCGGTTCCATTTCTCTTAATCCACTCTTCGATTGCTTTTTGGTCCTGCGGTGAAGTCGTTTGAAGTACAACCAAACATTCGGTTTGTGTTAAAACACCCTTGTTGATAGAGGCGGCCCGTTGACTTATTAGAGTTATTCCAATTCCGTGGATCCTTCCGCGACGAACAATAGCTTGGAAGGCCCCAAGCATTCTCTGTTCACCGGGAAGGGGTTGTTGCGGAGCCATTGCATCCGCTTCGTCCAAGAATAAATGGAGCGGACTTCTATTCTTAGCCTTTATTCGGTAGAGCGCTTCGGCAAAATCCGTAACGAAATGATTTTGCTCCTTGTTCGAACCAAAATGCGATAAATCGATCACGTAAAACGAAGGATGCAGGGCAACTTGTTCGGCAATAACTTTCCCGGCAGTGTATTCCAATGGAATTCCGTGCTCACCTCCAATAATGTAAACAGGATATCCTCCGTTCGCTTTGCCATCTTTTCCGGAACGAAGTCCCCACCAAGCACCAGTTGGATCCAGCACAACGAATGGGATTCCTGCTTTGATAAATTCTTCCGCCAGAATCGAAGCGGTATGAGTCTTTCCAGCCCCACGTTTCGCCAGAATCGAGATAGTCTGTGTTACAGCGTCAGCCGGAAGACTCAGATCTCTTGAAAGAACTAAAGATTTTTCTTTCATTGCCATACCTAAACCTCTTTTGAGCTATCCTCTATAATTTCAATACATCTTTGAAAGGCGACCCAACTCTCATTGCCGGGCTCATGCAAATCTTTTTCAAGATTCAATCTTTCAAGAATTTCATCGATATCAATTCGTCCTGTTTGCTCTTCCGCGATGAATTGCAAAATAGGAGATTCCTTCACGAGTTTAATAAAAATTTGAGGATAAAACCCTTCCCGGAACCCCCAAGTAATACTTTCCACAAATCCGCAACTTTCGGACGGTCCGAAGCTTACGTAGTCGTGAACTCTAGGAATAGAATGAAAATTTCCAGGGGCTTCATCTATTTCATGCCGCGTTGTTGGAAATTGAAATACTATTTTGGTCATAAACCCTCTCCAAAGAAAAACTCTTGAAGCCGGATGGAGGATTCGAACTCTCCAGTACGCCCATCCTCCGTCATCGCTAACGCGGGCTTTGCCTTTCAACTTTCAGCGTCAACCAATTCCGCCAATCCGACATTGAGGCGAGCAAGAATAACTCATCTCCAATATTCCCCGAACCGTGGCTCAGAGAATCTAGGTGATGGCTTAGTCGTAACGAATAGTGTGACCTTTACCAAAAAAGCTTGAGCAAATCGTTCCAGTTACGGTGAAACCGTTTTTGATCGCCTTAAACCCAATTGCCAGATCGTCTTCCTCGGCGCACCCAAGGAAGCGGAATCCGGTAATTTGAATTTGAGAAAAGCCTTCCATTTCGAGAAGCTGCCTTGATTTCTCGTTCTCCGGATCCACATACCCAATGCTCAGGATGGCAACGATTACGATCACCATCGCGATGACTTTCTGCATACTTTTCTCCCTCGAGTCATGGTCGTGATCTCGTAAATGTATTCCCTTTAGTTTTCCTGCGCGGAAAATTTCGCGTTGCGATAGGAAGAGTTATTTATCATCCAATTCCTGGTAAATCTCAGGGTGATTTTCCTTAAGAAACTTTAGCTTGTATGCTTGTGCATAGGTGATTTCGATTAGCTTACTAAGGACCTCCTCGCGATTCCTTTGCCTTTGGTGATGAATGGCTTGGATCCGGAGCTCGCGAAGTTGCTTCCAGTTTCTTGATCGCTCAATGCCATCGTCGTCTTTCATCATTTACCTCCGAGAATCGTTACAAACTATTGTTACGGAACGGGCAATCCGTCGAGCGCAGCCCAATATTGGAAGTCTTGGTAACACGGAATCGATAATGCAACTGGGCCTCTTCCTTCGCTATCGGGCTGTTGAACGAAAGGCTGCAAATCCTTACGAAAGTGGACTGGATGTCCGTTTATTGAAAATTGTGCTTTATGATTGGTGCTTATCCCCATTGTTCTCTCCTTTGGCTTGTGGAAACTCCAAATAGGTACTACCATCCAGGATATTCCCTCCTTCTTTTGGTCTTACCCCGCCCCATTGTTTAAAAAAGAAGGCAACGTTAAATTCCGCGCACTGATCTCTAAGTGACCGGATCCAATCGACATCGACAGGGCGGTGATTCGGCCCGGATTCTCCCCCTGCAATCACCCAGTCTATTTTCCCTTTTATTGGGAACCCACCACACCCGTAGTCGCAATTTCCGGGGCAATCAACCGAATGAAAGTAGCCTTCTCTGTGGTCTTCATCCGGAAGATCTCCGCCATGGTCATAGTAGTTCTCTATCCGATTGATGAAAATATCGACCTCCTCTAAAAGCGGTTCGCATGATAAAAAGTGAACCCGGGCTGGACATTGAAGTAGAATCGGGATTCTTTCGTTTGCCGTTTTCTGATTTTCTACGGTAACCCCTAACCAAACATTTGGCAGCGGCCAAAGTAAATCAATGTCTTGTAATTCTTCAAGCTCATGTCCGGGTTTAACGATCATCCTGCTTTGAAAGAAATGAAACATGGTATCAGGACGTTTGGTAAGTATTTGAAAGGTGTGCTGTGGATTTAATGCGATTACTGCAAAAACCTTATCAATGAACTCCCAGGGTATGTCCTCGTGGAAAAGGTCAGACATTGAGTTCACAAAAAATTTTGAGGGTTCCTTGATTTTGAATGGTTCGCCCAATTTATGTGGTTTTAACTTGATTTCGGAAAACGGACGCTCTTTCCATTCTCCGAACCTCCGTTTTGAAATTGTCTCGGCATAACAATTCTTACACCCGGCCGATACCTTAGTACATCCAGTAACGGGATTCCAAGTATGATCCGTCCATTCAATGTTTGTCTTCTGCATCTAATTCCCCTTCTGTGCCAATCGACGGTTCATTTTCCTATTTCGCTTCTCCTCGGCCCGTTGTAAGAAGTATGCGCGGTCTTCCTCGCTCTGAGGATCCTGATTTCGGGGGTCATTATGCCTATTCAATCCTGGGTCGAAGTATTTATTGACGCTCGAGATACTCATAAAGGATAAAAGTCCTACTAATTTTTCAGGCTTCATGCTTCGACTCCTTTCCTGCCAATTCCCACCCGTCGATGAGAAGTTCGTTTAAAGTTTTAAATGCCTTTATCGAAGCAGATCCGTTCCCAGCATCAACGATCGAAAGACCTACTTGTCCAGATCGCAGCGGGATGATCGTATAGCCACGCATTGCCAAGAGAGGGAAAACGGCCTCTATCAACAAGGGCGTTAAAGATTGGTTCGTCGCAACAGGTTCAAAATCAGTCTCCCAAAGAATCTTGCGTCCGATTATATAGCACGGCTTAGGAATAAATCCGATTTTCGCCTGGCGCAATTCTCGAGTAAGTCCACAGATCTCAGTTAGAACAAAAGAAGTTTTGGGAAGGTTTCTTCCACTTACGTTCATAAATCGATCCTATGGTTCCTAACAAAATTTGCCTTGCTCCGGTCAGTCACGATGATTTCGAATTCTTTCCTACGAAGAAAAAGGGCCGTAATATCTTCCTTTCTGACAATGTATTCAGCGTATTCGTCGGCTCCTCGTTCCTGACAGAATCGCAAAGCTACTTCTGGATTGATTGTATATGCTATCCAGTCTGTCTCACCGGGTCTATGAGCTCTATATATGCTGATTTCATTCGCGAATCGAGCTAACACACAAAGTTCGGATGGTTTCATTAGCGAGGTTTGCTTTGACGGCCTGGTCGAATCAAAAAGCCTTTTCCAAGTCTCCAATTCGGACCATCCAGTGTAAGAAACCCATTGTGTAGAAAGGCAAAACCAATACGCATAATCCGAAAGATTGCCTGCAATGGAATCCAAATATAGGATGGCTTCTGGCTTGCCTTCGTATTTCAAAAGTTTTTTTGCATAGTACGCATCTTTAGGATTATATTTAAAATCTGCGGATATATCTTTAATCATGAGTTAGGCCGTTAACTGTTGCTTGAGATCGTCGATGATCTGTTCGAGTGACTTTTTCTTACGGAAGATTGCTAATAGACAAGGGAATGGGGCGTTTTCAGTCGCAGAACCAAATTTAAGACGACCTTTAATGAAGCGTATTTCCGCGTTCCCTAAGACGTAATCATGGAACCATTTTGTATCGGTCCGAGAAGGTAAAAGACAAACTACCACCTCGCAAGACTGCTGGGCTTGCCTGTAAGCTTTTTCAACCCACCGCCCAATTTCTCGCCCGTAGGGAGGATTCATCAAAACTCTACCTGACCATTCTTGCAGTAGTCCGTCCTCCTCTTTCGAGTAGAAATGAGTGCATTTCGCATTCGTTGCTGTTGCACAAGGGTCAAGATTGAAAGCGAACTCTTTATGGAGCTCCTCAAAAAGGGAATCGGGTGTTGCCCAATCGTCAGAGCCACTTTGAAAAGGAGCTTTGTCACTGTAGCTCATTTGCTTTTCCTTCCTTCCTTTTATTAAGCGCTTCGTTATAAGGAACAACGTATTTCCTGAAGAAGGAGAGCTGTCCCTTTTTATCCTTTCCGATGATTTTTACGGCCGCTTCTATCAATCCCCGGTGGATGCTTCTATACCCGCCTATTTGTTTTTCGTGGACTATACTTCGATGCGATAGCGTGCACACAAATCCAGAGTAACTTTGATAAAACGAATCGCAAAGATCTAGGCTAAACTCGGAAGGGATAGATTTCCAATTATCTATCCATGAAACTATGAATTTTTCTCTTGAGTAGTAACCTCCATCTCGTCCTTTAAATGGGGATTCGATATCACTGGCTCTTAGAAACCGCAGGATTTCCTTTAAGGCAGCTCGCTTAGAGTTCTTTATCTCCTGTCGTGTGAACTTACTCACGAATGCTTCCCCCGAAGCAAATTCTTCATGCGCTTCTTCAATCCCTTAAGTGCAAGCACCGCCCCGTTCCGCAATCGTTCGGTATTTCCGTCGCATCCGCTGCGAGTTCTCCATGTACGGAGTTCCTTTTCCAACGTCTTAAGATCCTCGACTCGGGCTAATTCTGCTCCCCTTTTTGCTCCTGCTAAGAAAGCAAGTTCCGTTGCCTGATTCCCCTTTGAAAAATCTTCTGCCTCTGCTCCGAGTAGTTCGTTGTGTATCATCGGCTATTTGTTCTAACCACCGCAATCGCTTCCTCGATCGTTGGGTGTCTTTGCCAAATTAAATCGTTCCTCTCTGCATGTTTCCGTTTGTGAAAATGAAACTTTAGCATTTTGTTATTATTCGGCATGATTTCCATTCTGATAGCTCTATCGTGAGCGGAAACGACCAGAAAGGTCAAGAGTGATGCGTCATACGTCGCCAGCCAATTGGTAGTATCCTTCACTTCCACGCCCTTCCCGCATGGAAGAACTTTCCCGAAAAAATGATGCAATCCACCAATGCCATCGATATAAAGTTTAAAGCATTCCGCCTGGTCCCCGTTCATCCAGGGATGAAGCTTTTTTATTTCCGCTATCTGATCGTCCATTCCTTCCCTTTCCTCACGCATCACCATAGACTGTGCTAAAATTGTTCCCATGCAAATTTTGCCAGATGTTTTGCTCACTTCCGCATCGAAAAGTCGATATCGATGCCCTCTGCTAAACAGAGCTCTTGCAATTCCCCGTTGTCGAATTCACCCAATAAATTGTTACGCAAATCCGTTGCCGCTTCATCCAAATAAGTTCTTTGGCAATATTCAATAGCACTCAAGATACCAATAGTATGGTAGCGCTGGAGTTTTAAACGTTCTGAAACTGGCATTTCAATTCTCCATTTCTGTAAAGGACGGTAATCTTTCTAGATCCTCATGGAGAACAAAGCGAATCACCTTTAAGCGTTCGGCAATCCGGATTAACTGAGAGCGATGGCCATATTTCCGATGAAAGGTGTGGCATACGATTGCATCCCCTTTCATAGTAGCTTTGTGACAGATAAACTCACTTTGTTTCGCTATAGTTTCCTCCAAAATTGCTCGTGCTCTTTCTGGACTTACTATCCGATTCTTCGAGAATAAGCAGTTTTTACATTGTGATTTAAAAACCTTTAGCATGAGCTTAGTTTCCTTTGTTATCTATGGTCCCGTTCTTACATTTCTCTGGATAAGCGCGCTCAACTTTATTCAAAGCACGCCGTGACCCTAAATGGGTTTGAAATACCTTTGCATTGGAGCAAAGAACCGTATGGCCCGGATCTCCTCCCCAAGGTGCAAGCCAGAACGGTTTGCCTCCGTTTTCAAAACGTACAATAAAGGACACGCTTGCCTCCCGTTAGTTCGAAAAGGTCTTCTTCAAAGGCAAGAAAGATAGAATGGAAGCTTCGCTCTCCCACGACCATCCAGGATAGACAATTGGAGTTTTCACCGGAATACAGTCTCGCTACAGCTTCTTTCTTAATCTTTCCTTCAACTGGAATCGTTTCCTCACGAATCTCGAAGAAATGTTCCTTGTCAGATAGATATCGTCTGCCGGGAATCATACAGCTTGCTTCCATCGCTTGCTCTTGGTACGTTCACCGACAACCGGCCCGCATGCGCGGGCAATAATTCCGTTTACTCGCTCAACCAAGTCCTCGCGTTTAAACGAGATATGGTGATTTCCATTCTTATAGGAGATGATCTTGAAATAGTCGTCGGAAAATTCTCTTACGTTGCGGTACCGAGCCGCTTCCATGTGTCTTCTTGCCGACTGATGGTATTCCGGGGGTTTCTTACGGTCCAAGACATAGAAAATCCGTTCTATGTCCATGATCTTGTCTCCAGCTCCCCAGTAAAAACCCCCATTTAGAATGATCTTCTTGCCAATGCGAAACCTATCATTCGAAACAAAATTCCCGCTCAGTTCGCGAAAGACATTCACTACACCCCTTTCAAAGATGTTTTCTTTTTCCTCTTCTAATCGTGCGAAAGTGGAAGCAAGGTTCTCTGCCGAAACCGGTGGGACATCGTTTTGCAGCTCTTTATCAAAGCTTTCTTTTGCCTTGCGATCCATTAAGGAAAATAAACCGCAGTTTTCCGCAACATACCGCCATACGTGACGATCATGCTCCTTACGAATTTGTTCCTTGGCGTTTCGATCATCTACACCGACCCGAGCTATCTCCGCCGAGAACGGATAGATGCGCAGTCGTTCCTGCAATTTTTGCGCTTTTAAGATCTCATCAACGGCATTGTTGAAGGCAGTGAGTGTTTGGTCCCTAATACTAATTATCTCTTCTAATGTAAGTTTCTTAGCTATTTCGTTTGAAGTTTCTCTCATCCTAATTCCTCGACGTCTTAGTTATTTCACAATGTGGAGGGATCCCTTGTCAGTTTCTTGGCGACCCGATTCTCCCCCATTGGTAGGTCGTAATAGTTTTACCGATGCCTCAAAGCAACTCAGATAGTCATCAAACCACTTGCTTACCATCCTGCGCATC
>NZ_RQER01000007.1:300000-440366 GCF_004770615.1 Leptospira langatensis | reverse complement strand
CATTCCAGTTATTAAGTGCAAATAGAACGCAAAAATTCAAAAGCCAGGTTACACACCTGGCTTTTTTGTTTTTACGGAGGAAAAAGGATTGGGATTTAGAAGGTTTGGTCGGAAAAAGTTAAATAATCGGCTACTAACGTGTCTATCCCTACTTACGATAATTTATTAAATCCGGCGTTACAGGCGTTTCATAATTTAGGCGGATCCGCTTCCATAGATGAATTGGAGGAAGAGGTCGCAAAACTTCTTAACTTGTCGGATGCAGATTTGAACGAGCTTATGAAAAATCAATCTAGATCTCGTTTTAATTACCGACTTGCATGGGCACGAAATTACCTAAAGAACTACGGATTACTTGAAAATACTGCAAGAGGTATATGGGCTCTTACGCAGGAAGGAAGGGAAACTAAACAAGTCGATCGCCTAACCGTGGTGCAAAAGGTTAAAGAAAAGTTTCGTATTAAAGAAGATTTCGAATCTAATAGTGAGATTGATGAACTAGAGCCGGAAGAAAATATTTCATGGCAAGACGAATTGCTGAATTTGCTAAAACAAATGAAATCTGACGCATTTGAAAGACTTTGCCAAAGGATATTGAGAGAATCTGGATTCGTTAATGTAGAGATTACTGGTCGTTCAGGAGATGGTGGTATTGATGGTCGCGGGGTAGTCCGTCTAGGGGGATTGCTTTCTTTTCATGTCTATTTTCAGTGTAAGAGATACAAAGACGTTGTCGGGCCTTCCGTGGTTCGAGACTTTCGGGGGGCTATGTCTGGTCGTGCTGATAAAGGTTTAATCATTACGACAGGTCGATTTACTTCCGAAGCAAAAAGGGAAGCCCTAAGGGATGGAGCAATCCCTTTAGATTTAATTGATGGTCAAGAATTAGTTACCAAATTAAAGGAGCTTCGTTTGGGCGTATTTGTTAAAGAGAGAATGGTCGAAGACGTGGTAGTTGAAAAGGATTGGTTTATAGGACTGTAAGGTTGCAAATAGTTTGTCCCCATTCAATTTAGCTTTCTCCACTCCTCCATGACACCTTCCTTGATCTCATTTTCCACCAAGGGAAAGGTCGAGAGAATATGCTGAAACTCTTCCTCAGTCAGATCGTAAATTTTTGCGACAATCGCATCAATTTGGTTTTTGATTTTTTGTCTTTTCCTTGGATCAGTAACTCCATGAGTTGCAAAATTAGCTTTAGGTCCAAAGATTTCTTGGAGGAGCTGGTTGAAAGCGTTGGTTGTTCCAACTAAACTAGCGGTTAACTCAATTAATTTAGATTCATATTTTGTGCTGGTCTCCAGACCTCTTGTTGAAAACCGAGGTGTAGGCAAATCAAATATAACTGCTTGGTTGTAATTATTTCCCGGTATTCGCAATCTTACATAGTAATCTAATGTGAAACTATTAATAATTGCCGTTAAGTAAAGGTTCGCTTCTGCATTTTCGGTATCAATGACGGCCAATGAATTTCCTGACGACTCTTTTCTGTTGACGAGCGTTGCAAGGCCTGTTCTTTTATTGGAAGAGGCTGTAACTACGCAAATATAGATTTTATAACCTTTCCCATTTTTCCATTGCGGTATAATCCAGTAGTGTGGCCTTACCTCTCTATTTTTCGGAAAATCACAATAGTCCCAAATTGCAGATCGCTGGGATCCACTTATATATCCAGCCGCACGATGATCGTATTGGCTTATCATTCTACCTTCATATAAAGGCCACCATTCTTCCTTTCCTTTTTTCCAAATCATCATTTCAGAATCGTATTTTGCACCCAGCTTTAACAACTGCTCCTTGGTCATAAAAAGGTGAGCATGGTTTGTCATGTGAAACTCTGAGGAAAGTTTTACGTTCCACTTGCCTTCGAGTTCTTCCCCTAATCTAGGAAACTTTGCCATTTTCTTTACTATGCTAATGTCTGTGTCTGATTTGAATTCCATTAGGCTTAAAGAATCTGGACTTAATTTCTGTATTAAGTTGATAGGTAGATCTAAAAATCGTTTATCCAAAGAGCTTATGTTTGATTTCTCTACTTTTATAGTTTGCATATCCTTCTTGGTTTGGTGGACGGAACGAAGGTCCTGCTCCGAATGTAACATAAAGGCAGAGGGGACTGATTTTCCGGGACCGTTTGTTTCTTTCGTAGCTGATAGGAGGATGAACTTAAAACTTCGGTGAACGTTTTCAAAGAGTGCTTTCGAGTTTTCGAATCCGTAAAGAAAATTGATTTTGCCTTCTGTAAAAAGCATTTTACGTAGATCTTTACATCCTAAATCAGAATACAGTCCAGAAGGTATTACGATCCCTAATGAGCCTTCTTCTTTTAATAGATGCCATGCTCTTTCTAAAAAAAGTTTATAAAGATTGATGTCACCTGATCCTCGATTTGGAAAAAAGTCTGAATTACGGAATAAATCTCCTGTAGCTGTAAGATTTAAACAATGTTGGAGCCATTCGTCTTTGATTTTTGCGTTCTTCTTAAATAGAGTCGCTACTGCGAGTCTTGCCTCGTTTTTATCTAGATCTCTAAATTGAGGAATATAACTTTCGAAAAATTCCTGTGAATTTGGCTTCCAAACTTCCCAAGGAGGATTCATTAGAATAATATCAAAGCCTGCTTCCTTCGGGTAAGATGGATGGATGACCGTAGAAAACTCCATCCCGTAATGGAATGGTTTTAAGTCTTCTGTTCTTAACACGAATTGATTTATAAGTTCGATCGCTTTTAGATCCTTTTTCTCATCGATAAAATCAATTTTCTTTTTCGGTTTTACTTTCCATTCCGAAAGTAAGTGTTCCAATCTTTGGTTTAAGACCTGCTGCAATTCTAAATCTATTTCTCGAATTTCGGAACGAAGTTGGAGGGCTTTGTCAGGGTCATTTTCGTTTGTATAAAGGAAAATTAACTTTTCTTTTCTTGCCATCTTACTAGGGGCATCCCCGAAGTCTAGAACACCAATTGAAGGGGATTCTTTTCTGTTTTTTGCTTTCGAACTTTGAGACGGCAGACCGTCAAAAAAATCTTCCGGTAGAAATAGGAATCCAGTGAGTGAATCTCCGCTGCGAATATGAAAATCAATATTGGGTAATGGCTCCAATTGATCAGAAGAAATTTCGATCCCTTCTACCATTGCTAAAAATAATCGCAATTTTGTGATTTCTGCTGCTTCTGGAAGAATATCTACTCCGTATAGATTGTTCGATGCAACAAATCTTCTTATACCGTAAATTGGATTCCTTTCTAGTGAATATCCTTTTGGTTTTTCAATTCTGGCTCGAATTTCTTGTAAATTTGATTTTAAAATGCGATTTGAAAGTAATTTATGATAATAAGAGAGTGAATGCAGAGACTGGACAAGGAATTGTCCAGATCCGCAAGCTGGATCACAAATTTTAATCGGTGAGAGAATGGTTTCGAAGAAAATGATTAGCTCAGATTCAGTTGAATTATTTATAAATTCTTCCGTATTTTTATAGAAACCGGAAGCACTGATTCCATTCGCTTTTTTGAAAATATGTTCTTCAATCGTTTCATCGGTAAGAAACTCGGACAGGGAGGAGGGAGTATAATAAACTCCGCCGGATTTATTATCTCCCAGAGTATTTTCGAAAATATATCCCAGGATATAAGGATCGATGGAATCTTCGTCTGAATCGGATCTTTCGTTTACATTCCAGTTCCAGGATTCGAAAAATTGAAAAATGGCTGCGAATGACTCATTGGATACTTGAATTTTCAGGTATTTTTCTTCAATCTCGTGTTTTAAAAATAACCCTCCATTTAGATAGGGGATCGTGTTACCAACGATGGTGAGAGTATGTTTTTCTCTTTCCTTTCTACAGAGTGCATTAAAGAATAATTCTTTCAAAAAAGTTTCGTAAAATTCGTTTTTCCTTTTGCAGTAGTCTCTATATTTTTCTGCAAAGTATCTAGGGTTTTCATTCAGAAGATTTCTGGATTGTAGAAAGAAAAGGAATATTAGGCGATCTAATAGGATTTGTGCATAAAGTTTACGATCCCATTGGTCTGAGATGCCCGATATGGAATTAATTAGTTCTATCTTTTGCTTTTTGAATTCCTTATAGAATTTATTTGAAATATCCTTCCTTTCAAACAAATCTTCGAATCCAGAAATGTTTCCAGGCTTTAAATCACATAATCTTTGGATTGCAATTGGGTTTCGATTTTCTCGAATGTCTGTTCTTTTGAATTTATATTTTTGGATACGAATTTTATCTTCGAATCCTTTTCGTAGAAATGTCCATTCCTCAAAATTTTTAGAAATTCCGAGTATTCCTACTCTTTGATAGACATGCTGCCCTGCTCGTTTAATAAGTTCAGAATTATCCGTATAGACAAAAACTTCGATATAGCTATTCTCATCAATTTCAACGATCAATGATTGAGTTTCTTGGCTAATGGAAAATTTTAGTTCTTGGAAAAGTGTAGCGACATCTTCTAAAGATTTTGAGTTTAAAATGATTTCTTTAATTCGATCAGCTCTTGCCATTAATACTACGTAAAGATTGTTAGGATTTTTCGTCCGATAATCTCTTCCTTTTTGTAAATAGTTCCGCGAAGCGAAGGTTCCGAAATGATATGCTTATTATAAAAGTCCACAAGCGTATGAGCAAAATCTTTATATTGAACAAAACTAATCCCCCGGTCTAGGTTAATTCCATATTTCTTTAATTGATTTCTAAGGTAAGTGAGTTGGTTGGATGAGAATGGATGGCGCCCGAAAATGTCACGGATTTCTTGGACAATTTCAATTCCATTCCCTTTCAGATTATCCATTTCGGATATAAAAGAGTTTTCCTTCTCATCGAAGGATAAATTTTGTGCTCCCTTCTTTTTTAAGAGAGAATCGATTACGGTGAGTAAATCTGATTGAATTTTTGATTTAATTTGTCTTAAGCTTTTACCGGCAGCACCCGGTTTGAAACGATCCTTACGTTCTTCTAAAATTAGATTAAATTTTTGTTCTGCTCTGATTTCTAATTCAATCAGGGAGAGTGTTTTGGAGCTAGCCATTGGCGCTGTTGGAGAAATGGGAGATTCTATAAATGGGTATGGAAATTCTTCTTTCGCATCCCCATTCTCAGAGATTCGAATCCAGTGCCTCGATAATAGATCCTTATGTTCGCCTCTTCTTCCATGTATTTCAAAAAGAGAATAAGTATTTTTGGGATTCTCTGTTAGTATTGTATAATACGTTCTTTGTAAATTTGGAGTAACGAGAGTATCAAAATCTTCGGGGCGAATATGATTTTTCGATGCGGAAAATTGTAAAAAGGAACGAAAATGATCCTCTTCAGTTTCTCCTTCTATCCCCGTAAATATACTTGTTTTTTGGGAAAGTTCTTCTAAGCGATCCATTGAATCTGCGTCACGGACGTTCTTAATTTCTTCGCCAATTTCTCGAATATCAATATGTTCGTCTTCGCTGGAGAGTATGGCCATTTCTTTCCCTAGAAGTATGGCTACCTGCTGCACCTTTGAATTTAAGATTTCGAGTAGTTTAAGAAAACCATTTAGCACTTCGTCGTTTGGTGTCATGTTTAGGACACTAATTCGATTTTCCGACCCTATTCGATTGACTCGACCTACCCTTTGAACGATTCGCATTGGGTTCCACGGTAAATCAAAATTTAATAATAGATCGGCATCCTGTAAATTTACACCTTCGGATAGAACGTCCGTTGCAATTAGAATGTCGAACTCTTCGCCTGGCGCGACATTAGCCCTTTGCCCACGCGGTGCAAACCTTTCTAATTTTGATTTAAGCTCAGGATCACCTGAAGTAACCATTGTACTTCTGAATTGTTGAAAATTTGAAGGAGACATTTTGAGATGATATTCGATATACTGGGCAGTATCTTTGTATTCGGAAAATGTTATGCATTTTCGAAATCGAGTGGACCTGAGAGTATTAATATAAGTTTCAATTTTAGGATCTATTAGGCTAATAGGTTGATCTACGTTGGTTTGAAGCGGCTCTAAATGACGCTTTATAAAATTCCTGATCTCGTATATGTCATTTGAAATCCAAGATCGGACATCATCCGCTGTAAATTTTATCTTAGAATCCTCTTCCGATTCTTCTCCTTCGGGGATCGATCCCCCATCAAATAAATTTGATGTTTCCTCTGGATCTATTATTTCTGTTTGGAGACGATATCGGTTGTATTTTTGAAGCAATACTTCGATGGAATCCCCGGAGTCTAATGCTTTTAAGAGTTCATTTTCCTTTTCAATTATATTTAGTAGAGAACAATAGAAGGCATAAAGACTGGATTCGATTCGTTTGTAAAGGAGTAGTAAATATAAGTAAGAAAGGGTTCTGCCTGATTCTGGATTAGACAAAATAATATGTGGGAGATGTAACTTTTCTAAAAAGCCGCTTAATTCTTGAAACAGTTCGTGCTGTTTATTTGTATAAGAGTAATTTAGTTTTCGAACTTCAGGTTCTTGAAACTCTAAAGGTTTTCCGGCTATTGTAATATTTCTATAGTTTCTTTTGATTGAAGACCTCATCCTGAGTAGCATGATTCCATTTAATAGATCTCGAATTTCTGTAATCGATTTCTGGAAATCGAAATCTGTTTCAAGTGCAGAGATATTCTTTCCGGATTTAAGTGATTTAATTTTCTCATGAAATTTGTCAAAGGCATTAGGGCTAAATCCCGCAGCATATAATTTGGCATCTGTTGTACAGAGATTGATAAGATTTTGCAAATCTCGAATTGAGTTATTGAAAGGTGTAGCTGTAAGTAACAGGACAGCTGCTTGCTGTGAAATGTCTTGGGGTTGTAGGGCCCTGATATTTTGATATAAAAAGGTTTCTCTATTTCTTGCTCGGTGAGCTTCATCAATGATTATTAAATTAAATTCTTTTCCTCCCTTTAATGATTGAATTTTATCTCCATTCTCCTGACCTAGTTTGCCTTGAGAAAGAAACTGTATGTGTTGCGATTCTGGAATATTGAAAAAAATTTCTAAAGTTTCTTTCCACTGTGGAATTAATGTAGGTGGTGCAACGATTAATACTCTAGCCCCTTTTTCTCTATAACGACGAATTACTTCGGCCGCAGTAAAAGTTTTGCCAAGACCAACAGAATCTGAAACGATTGCTCCTCCAAGTATTTCTAACTTTCCTAAGACATTTTCTGCGCCAACCTGTTGAAACTCCGCTAATAATTCGGTTTTCTCTAATCTTTCCTTTGTTAATTCTCCTAAGTAGTGGCGTATTAAAAATAAGTATGCTTCAAAAGGAGATAATCCGATTGAAGTTGGTAGTCCTTTGGCCCTTGAGTTTCGTTCTGAATCAACAATTTGAATTAGCGATTCATTAAGCTCAACAGTAGAGGAATTCCATATTTTTTGAAACCAATTGAGCAGGTGATCGTAATGTAATTTGTCAGAATTAGTGAGATTTAATTCTCGGTTGTCGGTGAATCCAGATTCGCTAAAATTAGAAGATCCTACTATTGAGTGAAAATGGGTACCATTAGAAAGTTTTAATTTCGCTAAATATGCTTTTGCATGAAAGAAATCTTCAGTATATAGTCTAACATTTAAAATCTTCCTTTTTAGAAGTTCTAGAAAAAAGGAAATATGTGTAATATCTTTTCCTGCAATATCGAACTCAATTTGGCTTATTATATCCTTTACTTGATCTTGGATACTTAGTTGAATTCCAGTATTTAAGAGGAAAGCAGTGCGACGATCTGTCCTTGGACTCATGATGATTCGAATAGAATCATTCGGCACGGAATCTATATTTTGAAATAAGGGATTCTTTAATAACCCAGGGGCGATCAAGTCAAATCCACTATAATAAAAATAACCGACTGCAGCATCAATCTGGTTGGCATAGGGTAAAAGAAATTGATTAAACACGTTCGCCAATTGTGTTTCTTCAGTATTGTTATCAATGATTGCTGGAAATTCCATACTTAGTTAAACGAAGTTTTTGTCTCTATTTAAGGAATACAAGTGAATGGTTCCAGCAACAGGCTTTTGTTGGGTTCCTCAGTGTTTATTTGTGTATTCTTTTAAAGTTTCGGAGGTTCGATTTTCTTTTACCGCCAATTTATGTCAAATAATCGTCAAAGTCAGAACCACGGTATACCCATCGGCGTTTTTGAATCCAGGACCAAATGACTCGCATATCCAGCGAGGAGTGGGTCAATAATGAGTTCCCATTCCGGATACTTTTCCTTAAATTCCTGAAGAGTGGCATAACTAAAGCCCATAAATGCAACACTATGTGCACCCTGTCTGTGATTCGGATGATCAGCAGGTTCAAAAATATCAGGAAGCTTACCCCCAATTGCGCCGATGCTGGCAGACAATATAGCCCTTCCAAATTTTTGATCCATATTTAAATCATTTCTATTCCAATCCTTTAGTATGGAAAGAATTGCTCCTGTAATCAATCCCGCTTGAATATGTGTTCTATTATCAGCCATTTTCTAATTCTCCTTGAATTATTATTTTTTCCATTTTTTGAGTCGAGTTTCGCATTCTTCACTTGGAAGCCTGCGGTTTAAGTCCATTAATTGCCTAAGCTTACTATGAGCCTCTCGATGCTTCCATATTTTCCGTTCGATAAGTTGGTCGAGGAGCCAGAGAGTACCATGAGCTTCCACGTCTAAATTTTTTGCTTTTTGCGAAGTGCTCCATCGCTAGTCAGAAGGATTCCGCATTCCTTTTTTGTAAGCAAAAGACAAGATAGATCAGGGGCTGTTAATCCAGGAGAATTTCTTAATTCTTCGAAGAGAGAAATCAGTTCGCTTTCGGTAAAAGGGATAATTGAAATGCGGTGGTCTTGAATAATTTTTTGCTGGTCTGATCGCAACTCTAGTAAGACTAGATCTGTACATACAAATTCATAAGGAAGTTTCAGAACGTCCTTTAAAATTTCGAGATCGGTCAGATCTATTAGTATACAAGTGTCTTGAACGGCGATCTTTCTCATAGTATTCGAATTCTTTTTCGAACCTCCTGTAAAGATTCACCCGAGATTTCCGCCGCCTTGGAGATGGAGATTAAATTTTCGGCCAATGCATGATCTAATAACCTGCGGAATCTATGAGAAGTCTCCTCTCCGCCCCATTGTCCTAAACCTTCCTCCTTTTTTAGTTTTGGATCCGAATTCATAACTTTCCAAAAATGAATAAATCGTGCTTCGTCAATAATGTTTGCTGATTTTAGTCGAAATAAGATCGCTCCGATTGATATTCCATACTCAGATTTAATAGAGGAAAGTTCAGATATGCTGAAATTATTCCTTATTTTACCTGCTTCCTTTATTAAACTTTCCTTAGGCAGGAGCATCGCTCCTGCGAACATGTTGCAGGCTTTTTCTATTTTTTTTGGTTCGGTAAATTTGGGGAATGAAAGTATAATGTGGCCTAACTCATGCAAGGCAGTAAATCTTTTTCGAAAAGAGTCCATTGCAGAGTTTACGACAATGAACGGAATTCTCTCTTCTGCCCAGCCGGAGAGTCCGTCGAATGATTCATCTTCCTTAATTTCTATTATTTTGATCCCATTGTCTTCTAGAGTCTCGAATACATTTGCTATTGGCCCCATTCCGAGATTCCAGGAAGAACGTATCTCATATGCTATAGCTTCCGGAATGCGGGAATTTTTGGTGATAGTTTTGGTGTAAGAAGTCTTAGATCCTAATATTTCTTCTAATTCGATGTAATTTTCTAAATGGCCTTGCAATTTTACTTTTAGGGTATTTTCCTTCTTTTTCTTTAAAGTAGATTTTTTACGAAAATCTACTTCAGAAATTTCAGTACGGAACGGACGAAGTAAATTATTCGGACTTACTCCTAACGCCTGGGCAATTTTAATTAAATTTTCGGAATCCGGAAACATTATTCCTTTTTCGTATTTTCCTATGGCTGGTTTGGAAATGGCGCGATCCAGTTTCACGACTAGTTCATCCATAGATAGGCCTGCGGCAATCCGAGCTGAGCGCAATCTTTCTGAGAAAATTTCTTTAGCAGAGTAAGTATTAGCCATGGTAGACAATATAACAAATATTTGACTATTTGTCTACCGATAAGGTGGTGAAAAAATGACATTCCTTTTCTCCAATTTTTGATTCCCTTCTAATCTTACGCTAATCCCGGACAAATTTTACCGGTTATAGTAAGTGTTTTTCGCTTCCTATGAGTTATTTAAAAGATAACCCCCGCGTTAGGGATACGTAGGACGCGTAGCGGACCACGCAGCCAAAGGCGAGTGGGCCGAAGCGAAGCGGAGTCCGTAGTAGCCCGACCACACCAAATTAGAAAAAGTTTCTGTAGAAATATGGAGAATGTGTGGGAACGCCCTATGTTTTGTTTAAGAGAACCAGATAGGGACCCATCGGACGCAGGTCGGATTGAACATTTTATCTCGCAAAGTGCCTTGCTTTTCTTTGTAGATTGATCAGAACTTGATAGCAAAAGGTGTGCGGATGGAAGCTATACAAAAAGATCCTAAGTTAGGATTGGAACGAACTTCTCTTTGGAAGGAATTAAGAAAGGCGCTTACCGGAACGGAAGCGGACTATACTCGAATTTCGCTCGGTAAGGCTGTTTTCTTACTTTCTGTTCCGATGGTTTTGGAATTGGTCATGGAGTCTGCGTTTGCAGTCGTAGACATTTATTTTGTGGGAGCTTTGGGTCCTTCTGCGGTTGCTGCAGTCGGGCTTACGGAAACCTATTTGTTTCTTCTTTATTCTCTCGCGATCGGTATGTCCACTGCCGTGACCGCGATCATTGCTCGAAGGATTGGGGAAGGGGATAAGGAGCAAGCCGGAATTGCCGCAGTCCAATCCGTTTTTCTTTCCATACTTGTTTCGTTACCCTTTGCTATCTTCGGAGTTTGGTTTGCGAAAGATCTTCTGATTCTCATGGGTGGAGATCCGTGGGTTATAGAGCATGGATCTCGTTACACTCAATGGATCTTCGGCGGAAATATCGTAATTATGCTTTTGTTTGGGCTTAATGCGGTTTTTAGAGGTGCGGGAGACGCGGCGATCGCAATGAGAGTTTTATGGATTTCTAATGGTCTTAATATGATCCTAGATCCGATCTTTATCTTCGGCTTTGGTCCAGTTCCAGCGATGGGTATCGAAGGTGCCGCCATTGCTACAAATATCGGAAGAGGGGTTGGGGTTCTTTTCCAGATCTATCTGCTTTTAAATGGCGGGAAACATATTCGAGTACTTCGTTCCCAGATCAGTATACATTGGGAAATCATTTCGGATATAGTTCGCACTTCCATAGGTGGAATTGGGCAAACTATTATCGGAATGACTTCTTGGATCTTTCTTGTGAGGATTATTTCCGAATTTGGAAGTGAGGCTGTAGCTGGAGCAACGATCGCTCTTCGTATCATGATGTTTACTCTGATGCCTTCTTGGGGAATGTCGAATGCGGTAGCAACTCTGGTTGGTCAAAATTTAGGAGCAAAAAGACCGGATCGTGCTGAACAGTCTGTTTGGATTGTTGGAGTATGGAATATGATCTTTCTCGTCGGGGTTTCCATCTGCTATTTTATTTTCAGAGAATCCCTTGTGTCGATCTTTACTGATAACGCCAAAGTGATCTCTATCGGTTCCGAATGGTTGGGGATAGTATCGTATTCCTATTTTGTATATGCTTGGTGGATGGTCAGTGTTCAGGCCTTTAACGGAGCAGGGGATACAACCACTCCTACATTGATCAATCTGGTATTTTTCTGGATGTTCCAAATCCCATTTGCTTACGTTCTAGCGAAGGTTCTTTCCTACGGATACTCTGGAGTATTTTGGGCGAGTATGATCACAGAAACTTCTGTGGGATTATTCACACTTTGGTTATTTAGAAAAGGTGGATGGAAGACTTCGAAGGTTTGATTTTTACTATCTGCGTTAGGGATACGCAGGACGCGTAGCGGACCCCGGAGCCGAAGGCGAGGAGTCCGAAGCGTAGCGGAGTCCGGAGTAGCCCGACAATCTGTTTCACTTTTCATTTCCTGAATGCACCGTAGTTTAACATTATCGACTATTTGATGCGAGGCAGATTTTCTGGATTTAAATGTCTATGAGTGATTTTGGAAACGAAGCAGTCCTATTTCTCCAAGAAATTCCCTATTCGTGGGCTGCACTCCTATTCTTGATCGAAAATCTTCTTATCTTTGCTTCTTCTATATATATTGGTATTCTATTTTCGGAACGTTATGCGGATCGACGCATCTCTCCGATCCCTCCGCCAATCGAGCCTAAAGAGGTCCTTTTTGCCGTTTCTACCGTACTTCTGAATACGATCGTTACGTTATTTGGGCTTTGGCTTTGGAGAACGGGTTCTATTCGATTCCGTAGCGATACGGGAGTTTTCGCGGTCCTCGATATTCTGATCCTTCTTCTGGTTATGGATATGGGAATGTATATCTTGCATCGGATCGCTCATATACGGTTTATTTATCCGTTCGCCCATAGCACCCACCATCGTTACGATAAACCTCGTCCCTTGACTCTATTCGTTCTCAATCCTTTGGAGGCTCTTGGTTTCGGGTTCCTTTGGTTGTTGGTGCTATGTCTTTATGATTTTTCTTGGTTGGGAATGAGCGTCTATCTGGGCTTGAACGTTGCATTCGGTATGGTCGGACATTTAGGGGTCGAACCTTTGTCTGAAAAATGGCTTCGTTCTACTTTCTTCGGCGTGTTCACTACCAGTACGTTTCATGCAAGACACCATCAGGATGAGGAGCATAATTTCGGTTTCTATACTTCGATCTGGGATCGGGTTTTCGGGACTCTTCATTCGGAGATCGAATGAAGAGTAGGCAGAACCTCCGATCTAGGGGCGAACTTTCCATAGATCATTTTGGAATTCGTTATTACCGTTTGCATCAATGCCTTGTCCTCCAAAGATCCAGATATTTCCTTTGGAGTCTGCTATTCCACTTGAGCCAAAACGCCCTCCTGGATAATAATTAGTTCCCGTCGTCCCTTTTAGTCCGAAGACGCCTGCTTGGGTGACAAGATCCGTGCCTCCTTTCCAGGTCCATTTTTTTCCATCAAAAATCCAAAGATCATTTAACTGTCCTAAGGCGGCATTGGAATCGTCTCCGGATCCTCCGAAAACCCAGACTAGCCCGTTCGGTAGTCTTCCTCCAATTGCGTTGCTCCGAGCTCCGATTACATTATTGGAACTAGCGATATTCTTCTTACCATAAACTCCAGCTACATCAGGAGTATCGGAACCTTCCATCCAAGTCCAATTTGTGCCGTCGAACTTCCAAACATCATTTAGATTACCATCATAGCTAGTTCCTCCTAATAACCAAAGATTGTTGGAAGAGTCGATCCAATACACAGACTTCCCTCGTGAAGAAGGTAGATTGCTTGCGGCAGCGACACCTTTCGTTCCCCAATTACCGTCACCCGGAACACTGAAAGTTTTAGATCCGGCTACCCATGTCCAGTTTGTCCCATCAAATTTCCAAAGGTCGTTTAAATTCGAAGTAACGGAACCTGTTTCCGGCATTCCTGGCCCTGCTCCGAATATCCATACATTACCGGTGGAGTCGATCCATCCGGACGCTCCTTGCCTCGCTCCTGGATAATTACTGGGATTGGCTACACCCATCGTACCGTAGACTCCGTTTGCATTCATGGTATTTTGTCCTCCCATCCAAGTCCAATTCACCCCATCAAATTTCCAGAGATCGTTAAAGCAGTTGCTTCCGTTCGCATCGCTACTTCCTCCGAAAAGCCATAGATTTCCAGACGAATCTACCCAAGTAGTTCCACTTACCCTTGCTCCCGGAGTATTTCCTGAAGCGGCAACTCCTTTTGTTCCATACGTTCCGGCTGCACTGACCGTATTGGATCCGGCTATCCAAGTCCAATTGCTCCCATCGAATTTCCAAAGATCGTTCAATTGTCCAAAAGCTGTACTTGGATCTCTACCGGTTCCACCGAATAACCATAACTGGTCCGAGGAATCTATCCACTGCATCGCATCTTGGCGCCCTCCAGGAAAATTTGCCGGGTCGGCAACTCCCTTGGTTCCGTATACTCCTAAGCCGTATCCTCCTCCTATTGTATCGAAAGCTCGACCACTCATCCAAGTCCATTCCGCGGGTGACACGGAAGATCCGCCTAATAGAGCTAACACTGCAGAAGAACTATTGCCGCCGCTTCCATTCGAACAAGAAAGTAAAAATAATATAACGAAAACAGAATATATGACTCTTTGTTTTTGCGTTAGAAAGATCATGAAGGAATCCTAAAAATTTAATATTAAGCAATAATATCTAAATTTTCCGGGGATTTCTATTGGTATAAATACCTAAACAATGGGGAGAAGGTGCGTATTTATACGCATTCTATTAACGGGATTGTTTGACCGCTTCTTGAAAAAAGTCGTAGAGATCATTTATCTGATGGAAGAGCCTTTAGTCTTAAGCGGTAAAAAAATTCTAAAGGCTGTAAAATATGACAAATATTGGCATATTTACTATGCCATACTGGATCTATGATCTAAGGATCTTGGATATCAAAAAGCGGAGAGTCAGGGGCGATGCCTTCTAAAGTGCTCTTGTTGGCTCTCGCTTTCAAAAGAGGAAAACAAATATGAGCCTGAAAACATATAAAGGAAGTTGTCATTGTGGAGCGGTACAGTTCGAGGCAGATATTGATCTAAGCCGCGGCACTGGAAGATGTAATTGTTCATTTTGCAGGAAGGTTCGAAATTGGTCGGCTATCATCAAACCTTCCGCGTTTCGTCTTTTGAGCGGAGAAGACAGTTTGAGTTCTTATAAGTTTGGGACATTTAGTAACGCTCATCAGTTCTGTAAGAATTGTGGCGTGAGAACTGTCTCTCACGGCTATGTCGAAGAGATAGGAGGCGCTTATGTTAGCGTAGCTGTTTCTTCCTTGGATGGAGTAGAACCAAGCGAATTGATAGATGCTCCTGTTTGGTATTCTGACGGTTTAAACAATAACTGGCGAAACCCTCCCGCAGAGATCCGACATTTATAGGATATGATATTCGCTTTGCGTTAGGGATACGCAAGGCGCGAAGCGTCCCGAGCCGGAGAATGGAAAATGAACGGACTGCTTTGGATCGGCGAGGGATGAGGACGTAGGTCCGAACCTGAAGTAGCCCGACCCGCGAGTGCTCTAACAGAGTTTTGTTCTATTATTTTCGGCGCGGGGAACGCCCATACCTTTATTAGGGAATCGTCTTATATAATTCGCCTAAGAATAAAAGACCGGAACGGAACTCGTCCAGATATTCTTCCTTTCCGGTCATAAAAAATAATTGGATCGAACCTTCATAAAGGATCAGGATCTTTTTCGCGAAAGATCGAATTTGTTTTTCGGATAACGGCGATTTCCTCCGGATCGGATTTGTCCTGAGATAGGATGCAAAGATCTCTTCCCAGTCTTGGACCGTTTCCTCGATCTCTTCTTCTGCGTTCGTTAGTTGTTCTTTATCCGAGAAGAGTTGAGAAGAGCGGATCTGGTTTGCAAAAACCGCAAATGGACAGCCCCATAGTCTGTTTTTCTTTGCTTCTCTCTTGAGTGCTAAACCCCAGGCATCTACCACCTTTTCGAATTCGGCATATCGAGAGACCAGTCCCTTGAATTGCAGAGCATTCAGTTCTCTTCTCTTTCGGATATATTCTAGACCGACTTCTCCTTTTTCCCGGAAGTATTTATAGAAGCTTGCCTTATGCACTCCGGATTCTTCCAAAAGATCGGCTACCCCGGTATTGGCAAATCCCCGTTCATAGAAAAGTTTGTCGGCTGCGTGGAGGATCTTTTCTCGAGCTTTCATTGTTCTTTCCTTTCAGACTAGGATTCCTGTGGAGCTGGTAAAAGAAAAGCGTAAAAAAATAGACTCTGGAGTCTACTTTTTGTTGACAGATCAAATGCATTGGGGTAGTTCAAAAGTAGACTCCAGAGTCTATTTTTGAGGAAGAATGGTATGAAACGAATACTAGTGGTCGGTGCGACCGGAAATCTTGGGAGACTTGTAGTTTCCGAATTAAAGAGGAAGGGATATTGGATTCGGGTCCTCGCTAGGTCTGTTTCAAAATTGCAGATCCTCGAAGACGAATTCGATGATTATAAGATCGGGGATATTTTGGATCCTAAGAGTATGGGATCGGCCTTTTCCGGAATTGATGCGGTGATCTCCTGTGCAGGCGCCAGTTTGGATCTTAAGGATTTTAAGAACAAGGGGACTTTCGAAGAAATTAACCTGGGTGGAAATTTGAATGTGCTAAGAGCGGCACTTAACACGGGTGTTTCCAAATTCATATATACTTCGTTTCTTCGCGCGAAAGGAATTCAAAAAGCTGAATATATTAGAAGTCATGATCGCTTTTCGGAAGCGATCCGAAATTCGGGAATCGACTATACGATAGTAAGACCGACAGCCTTCTTCTCCATTCTTTTGGAATTTTTGGAGTTCGCGAAGAAGGGGATGGGGATCGTGATCGGGAATGGAAAGGCAAAGATCAATCCTATCCACGAAAAAGATGTGGCTAAGGCTGTTGTAGAGGCTTTGGAGAGTAACGAGGAAGAGATCAATATTGGAGGTCCGGACATTCTGACAAGGGACCAGATTACCGAGCTGGCCTTGAAAGTTGCTGGAAGAAATAAGAAACCGATCCACATACCGATTTTCCTGAATCGCATACTGATCTATTTACTTCGCCCGTTTAACCGACGGATCTTTCAATTTATGCAATTCGGGAACACCGTTCACACTCTCGATATAGTCGGACCTCAATACGGAGTTTTAAGATTAGAAGATTATTTTCGAGAGAAATCCGGAAGCCAGCTTCTTCATAGTGAGAACAGATCCTTGGAGAAAGGAAAAGGATTTTCCAGATGAGCAAAGGAGAGAACTGGAATTTAGAAGGGGATTATTTCGAGCACTGCAGCTGCGAGGCTCTTTGCCCTTGTCTTCTCAGTGTTTATCAGGCGGAACCTACGTATGGTGATTGCCAAACATTGGTGGCTTATCATATCTCTGAAGGGAATTTTAAAGGGATCCAGTTGAATGATCTGAATGTGGCGATGCTCATTTGGGTCCCGGGTAAGATGGCCGATGGATCTTATAGTCTAGGGTTATATGTAGATGAAAGGGCAAGCGAGGAGCAGTTTGATTCTCTCCATCTGATTTTTTCTGGAGAGATGGGAGGCCCTCCTGCAAATATTAGATCTCTTACCACAGAATTCTTAGGAACCAAGCGAGTTCCTATTCGATATGAATCTAAAGGTGATAAGTCTAGGAGTTTGGAGATTCCGGATTTGGCTTCCGTTCGATTGGAAGCTTTTCGGGGCCATAGAGGGAGGACGGTATGGATCGATAACGTCGCTCATCTTTCCCAAAGGATCGCTCCGGGAAAGACGGTCCATGCCGAAGTAAAAGACTATCGTTTTCAATGGAGCAATCCCGGAAAGAACGGATTCCTGGGACCTTTTCACTGGAAAGGTTGAAAAATGCAAAGTATTGGCAAAGACCTAAAAGGTAGGTGGAATAGAGAGAAGAGCATCTTATTCGGGATGGTCTTTATCGTGATCTGTTTCTCTTGGGCGGCAATGTACGATATGTCTTGGATGAGTTGGTTCGGGGGTCCTTCTTGCCATTCCAAAGATATGAACTTTTGGCCATGGGTTGCGACTAACGTTACTATGTGGATTCTGATGATGGTTGCGATGATGCTTCCTTCTTTCCTGCAATCTGTTTCGGTCTTCGTAAAGATAAAGGAAGGGGAAGTAAATCGAGAAACTAAAAATAAGCGCTCTTATTTAGCAGGGTTCTCGCTCGTCTCGGGATACTTAAGTGCTTGGACAATTTATTCCATTTTCGGCACTGGGATCCAATTTTTGTTGATCCGAACGGAATTTCTTTCCGAAGGCTTGGCATTTCGAGGAACGATGGCTAGCGGGATCTTACTATTGATCGCCGGAGTTTTTCAATTCAGCGGTTGGAAAGAAAAATGCCTAACGGCTTGCAGGTCCCCTTTGGGATTTTTTCTAACTTCTTGGCAAAACGGTTTCATTGGTGCATTTAGAATGGGTTGGAAATTGGGAGTGGATTGCGTCGTCTGCTGTTTCTTATTAATGGCTTTGATGTTCGTTGGCGGATTGATGAGCATTCTATGGATGATCGGGCTTACTGCCTTGATATTAGCGGAAAAGCTCCTAGAAGGATTTCTGCCCATCCGAAAGTTTGCTGGGATAATTTTCCTAGCTTGGGGAATGTTTCTTTTATTTTTCGTCCGCTATCTCCATTAGGATTTTATGAATTAGATCGTAGTTCTTCCATGGCAGGAAATGTCCTTCTTTTGGCAGAAGATAGATCTTTACTCGGGCTTGTTCCGGAAATTGTTTCTCTACGAAAGAAGCATTACTCGGATCCACGAGGCCGTCTTCTTCTCCTTGGATCAGGATTGTCTTGGCCTTAATATTCTTCCAGACGGGGACCAAGGCTTGTAATTGTCCTTTGAGAGGGAGCATTTCCGCGTTGCTATGTTGCCATTCTTGCGGCAAGAGCCAGGAGCCAATCTTTGTCGCCGCCAATGTGTTATACCAGTGGACTTCTTCGCTTTCCGGATCCAAGGCCGCTGCTAGTAACGCTAGATGACTGAACGTATTTCCTTCTAAGGACGCCATCCTTGCGGCTACCGGTCCTCCGTAAGAATGCCCTAACAATACGAGGCGATCTGATTTCCCTCGCTTGCGGATCACTTCGCTTAAGGAATCCGATATCCTTTGCGCCTGTCGATCTACATCCGCAGCTGCTCCTTCCGATTTTCCGAACCCCGGACGATCCACGCTAAACATACAATATTTTTCTAATAGTCGAGGATCTTGCAAGTATCGCAGATAGTTCACCCAATTTCCAGGGGAGCCGTGAATGAAGACTAGTATCTTATTTTTTTTCGGATCCTTGCACCCTGTGCTGACCCAGTGGATCGGTTGAGTCGTTTTATTTCCCGATTCATGTATTTCTTGGTAGAATGTTTCGGATTGGCGTAGTCTCTCGATCGCCTTATCGCTTTCTAAGCTCATCTCCTCGTAACTGGTGCAACTAAAAGCAAGAGATAATAGGTGTAAAATTGCGCCGGAGAATTGGTATTTCATTCTAATAGACTTAGACTTACGGCTTCTCAATTCTACTTAAGGTCCGATATTATTTAAGAAATCTTTTTCATCCAAATATAGCGGGAACATATATGGTTTGAGAATGGAACAAGTGTCCGAATCAAATGATCCTTTTTCAAAATCGCTTTCGATCCGGCATTCCTATGTCTCCGGAATAAATCCCCTTCTCATCGTGTTCTCGGTGATGCTGATCGGCTCTAAGAACTGTCTGAGATAATCCGGACCTCCTGCCTTGGCGCCCACTCCGGAAAGTTTGTATCCCCCGAATGGTTGTCTGTCCACGATCGCTCCTGTGATCCCTCTGTTGATGTATAGATTTCCTACTTCAAATTTTTCTTTGGCATATTGTATATGCTTCGGATTTCGGGAAAATAAGCCCCCAGTCAGCGCATAATCTACGTTATTTGCTATTTCAATTGCATTCTCGAAGGTTTTGGCCTTGAATAGGGTTACATAGGGTCCGAAAAATTCCGTTTGTCCCAAAGGTGAGTTCGGATCCTCGCTCTCGAAGATAATTGCGTCTACGAAATTTCCGTTCTGTTTTACTTCCTCCGAGACGGTCCTGCGACTTGCGATCTTTGGAGAGAATTCTTGTGCGAGTTTATCCAATCTTTCTTTGGATTCTGAGTCGATCACAGGTCCTATCTTTACGGAAGGATCTTGGGGAGAGCCGCATTTCAAGGATTGCAAAGCTTCTATAAATCTCTTCTTGAATGTCTCATAATTGGATTCGAGAAGGATCAGTCTGGACAATGCGCTGCATTTTTGTCCTTGGAATCCGAATGCGGAATGCACGGAACCGAGTACTGCTTCGTCCAGATCCGCGTCTTCATCCACGATGATTGCGTTCTTTCCCCCCATCTCTGCGATCACTTTCTTTACGAATTTTGTGTCTTGGCTCGCGGCTTCTCGGATCATTCCGAGCCCGACCGCTCTCGAGCCGGTGAAGTTGATCGTGTGGACAAGAGGATGTCTTACTAAATAGGCTCCGATCTCTTCTCCTCTTCCTGGAAGGAAATGAAGAGCGGAAGAAGGGGCGCCTGCTTGCAGAAGTATATTATATAGTTCGAATGCAATTGCGGAGGATTGTTCTGCAGGTTTCATGAGGACCGTATTTCCCGTTACTAAAGGGGCCACGGTCATTCCGCATAAGATCGCCAAAGGGAAATTCCAGGGAGCGACTACCAGACTCGTTCCTCTCGGGATGTAAGAGTATGTATTCTCCTCTCCGGGAAGGTTTCTTTGGCGGGGATGAAAGAGCAACTCCGCTTCTTGCGCATAGAATTCGCAAAAGTCGATCGCTTCTGCGATCTCCGCATCTATGTCCTTTACTCCTTTTCCGACTTCCAGGGAAATAAGAGCGGTCAATCTTGCTTTTTGAGCACGCAAGATCTCTGCGGCCTTCCTTAGAACTTGGATCCTTGTATTCGGATTCTCTCTTTTCCAAGTTTCGGAATACTGATGAGCAGCCTGTGCCGCTTCTTCCGCATCCTTTATGGAAGCATAATATAGGTCCGCTACCTTTTCCGATTTGTTGGCCGGGTTGAACCAAGGGATGGCAGCGGATGTTTCCTTCTTCTTTCCTGAGATAATAGGATGTACCTGGATCGGAAGTTCCTTTTTGAGAGATGCGAACTCTTTTTCAAGAGAGATCCTTTCTTCCTGTTTGGAGAAATCCCTCAGTGGTTCATTATGAAAGCCGTTGTGATTTTGATCCGTATTCATATTTACGATCTATTCTCCAAATAAAGAAGATGTTCTCTGTCCTTCTTATTAGCGTTGATATTCTTTAAAAAGCCTTCGTTTGTGGAATTCTCCAAGAGTCTACGAACTAGATAGGCCATCCCTGGGATTACTTCCCCGATCGGCGAATATTCTCTCACGGCGATCCCAAGATGCCGGATCGCTTTTTTATAAGAATCTCCCATCCCGTACAACATCTGCACTTCGAAGAAGTCCTTGGGCACGGAAGATCCCTCTGCGTGAACGAAGGCGCAGGAGAGACTTCGTATATTATGAGAAGCGAATGCAGGTCGGATGTTCGGATAGGATCTGAGAAGAAGGGAAATGCATTCCTCATAGTTTCGGTCCGTGTCCGATTTCTTGAGGAATACCGGTGCTTGCCAGCCTTTCTGGGCGGCTTGGATCATTTCGTATTCCCAATATGCTCCCTTAACGAGTCGGATCGTAAGAGGGTATTTTCGTTTTTTGGAATATTCTATGATCCTGGCCAGATCCGCTTGAGAGGATCTCAAGTAAGCCTGGATTACCAGTCCGAAATGGGGATACTCCGCAAATTCCGGTTCGGAAAAGATTTGAAGAGCCGTGTCCAAGATGATCTCTTTCGTTTCATACTGTTCCATATCCAGATTGATGAATATATTCTTGGAAACAGCGGAGCTAAGGATTGGCCTGAGTTTTTCTTTTAGATTTTGAACGGAAGAATCGTGAGCGAGCGGATCCAATTGGGAATACAGAGAGGAGCATTTTACGGAAACATTGCCCACCGGTTCGTTCGTGAATACTTGCTCCCTGATCTTGGACAATTCCTTGTCCTTGGAGATCTCTTCTAATAATAACAAATATTCTTTGCTATATCTTTCGGCTTCTTTTTCGGAGAGCACCGCCTCTCCTAAGATATCAATGGTGGCGCAGATCCCGCTCTTATATCTGGAGAGGATCTTTCCTCTTTCGGAATCGAAGGTCCTTCCTAATATAAAGAATCTGGCTACGAATTTGATCCCCACTCTCGCGAAGAACGCTATTAAGCTTCCGCTAATTGGATTGGATAAGGAAATTGAGAGTAGTCCCACGATCCATTTTGGTAATTCGGTGGGAGTCTCTACGAAGTATAAGCGGATATATCTTGCGATCAAAGAAAGAGAATTGAGGCTTGGGAATAGATCTGCGAATCGAAAGGATTGTAATTTTAGGTTCGGTCTATTCTCCATGAATAAAAGACTTTTGGAAAACAGATTATAGGAACTAAAAGGTCCGGACTCGAATGTATCGCTTAAACGAAAAAGTTCCTTTCCTTGTTCGAGGATCTTTGCATCCAGATCGAAAGGTTCGGAAGAACTTGGAGGGGAAGTATTCTCTTTGGTCGCTTTCATCCGGCTCTTCTCTTTATCTTGTCCGACCTAGAAAGGATACACAAGGTTTAAGATTTCCGATTTAATTTAACCATGCGATGCCGTTTAAAATCATTTGGCAGTAATTATTCGATTCACGAATATTACGAGTTGAAGAAAAGGAGAAAGAGTAGATCGGTCACACCAACCGATCTACCGGGGGACTTAAGGGCAGCTCATTCCGGTGGCTTGGGTGGCTATATCGGTAGCGGTCTTAGTAAATCCGGTCATGCTGGACTGAGTGGTGGAAAGATTCAGTGAAAAAGTTCCTGTACCGCTCAAACTCGCACCCCAGTCCCTTCCTACGGTAAGAGTATAAATACCTGTGCTCGGAATAGCCAAGGAGGTACTATCCGGCTGGTCTTGGTTTCCTGCAGTTGGAGGGGCAGGACAGGTCCTTTCATTTGTGGAACCGTTCAATAGGTTTGTTCCATTCAATGCGGTCCCGGAATAGAAGGCCAATCTTAGAACGGAACCTCCGGTTACTGAGGACACTGCGATCGATAAAGTATCAGTTTGAGTAAAACTCAGTTTATAAACTTCCATGCAATTGGTGGAAAAAGAGCATGTCCAGGTATCACTTTGGGTTTCCGTTGCCGTAGGCACTGCAGCAGCGGCAGCCGCTATGGCCTCGGAGGAGCTGAAGTCAAGTGCAACCCCGGAAAGGGTTTTGGACGCATCTAACTCGATCGGATGGGATTGCAGACATGCGATTTGGAATAGGAAGATCGGAATGAGAACGGATATACGGGTTGCCATACAATTACTCCGCTTATACAACAAACTATTGGGCAATAAATTTCCGTAAAATTTTGGAAAATTCGGGCCGAAGATATAAATTTCTTCGGCCCCGGTCTCTCTATCCGTTTTTGAACGGTTCTATTCTTTTTCTAGCCAGTAATAGAATACAGGCAAAAGGACAAGGGTCAGGATGGTAGAAGAGAAGATCCCTCCGATCACCACTGTGGCTAAAGGCTTTTGCACCTCCGATCCTAAGCCGCTCCCGAACGCCATCGGCAAGAATCCTAGGGAAGCAACCAGTGCCGTCATGATGACCGGTCGGATCCGACTCGTCGCTCCCTGTAATACTGCATCCCGGACGGAGAGTTTTCCTTCTTCTCGGATCCTATCTATGGTGGCTAATTTCACGAGTCCGTTCAGGACCGCGATCCCCGAGAGTGCAATGCAGCCCACGAATGCGGAAACGCTAAGGTCCATTCCCCGCAAGAATAAGAACCATATCCCTCCGGTTAGCGCGAATGGAACACAGAAGAAAACCAGAAGCGCCTGTTTCACGGATCGCAGGCCCAAGTATAGGATCGTAAAGATCATGACCAAGGTGGCCGGCACGATGACGGAGAGTTTTTCTTTTGCCTTGGATAGGTTCTCGATCTGCCCTCCCCAAAAGATGGAATAGCCTTGCGGGATCTCTAGGGTGGAGACCTTCTCTTGCGCTTCCTTATAAAATCCTTCCAAGTCGCGCCCTCTTAGGTTTACGGAGACTGCGACAAATCTTCTGGATTTGTTCCGGGAGATGGTCATTACCTTTTCTTTCTTTTGGATGGAACCTAAGAGTTTAATGGGAATGGTTCCTCCGTCCTCGGTCCCTACATTAATATCTCCCAATTCCGACTCGCGATTCCTGAATTCCTCGGCAAGGCGTATTATAATCGGGAAGCGCACTTCCTCTTCGTAGAATCCTCCCAACTCGAATCCGCTCATGGAACTTTCCACTACCGAATTGAAGGAAGGGAAGGATATATTATAATATTTTAATTTAGTTGAATCCGGAGTGATATCGATCACACTGGAATTCCGTAAGGCCATGATCGGATCCAATTCCACTTCCGCGGCTCCCGGTATCTTGCCCAATGTATCCTTTAGTTTTTCCTGTAATTCTAATAGAACATTCAGGTCCTTTCCTAGGATCCGAACGCTGATATCGGCCCGACTTCCTTCCAATAATTCGTTGAATCTGGCTTCTAAGGGTTGGCTTAAGGTGAGTTCCGATTCAGGAAATCTTTCGTGGACCTGTTTTAGGATCTTATTCAAGAAATCGTCCCAGGTTTCCTTATTTTTCATCAGACCGGAAAGGGAATCCTTTTTGAGAATGACGAATGTATCCGCATTGAAAGGCCCCATAGGATCGTTCGCCACTGAGCTCGTCCCGATCCGAGAGAATACGCTGTCCACCTCCGGCATTTGTTTCAGAAGAAGTTCCAGTTCCTTTTGTTCCTTTAGGCTTTCCTCTATTCCTGTATTTCCTTCTCTCACTACCACGAGCATGAGGTCCCCTTCCATCAGCTTCGGTAGGAAAACCGTTCCCATTCTAAAATAGATAAGAAGCGAGACCGCGAAGAATAGAAGAGAATACAAAACGATCTTGCCGGGTTGTTCCAAAAGCTTAGGAAGGTATTTGGAATACCATATTACGATCTTATTATCCTTATTCTTCTTGTGGGAGGCTACGCTTTCCGGAGAAAGAAAGAAATACAATAAAGGGGGAAGGAAGAAGACCGCGAGGAGTAAGCTGAACCCGAGCGCGAGAAGGACCGTCTCCGCCATAGGACGGAACATTCTACCAGGGATCCCATCCAGAGTTAAGATTGGCACATAAACCAGCATGATGATCAGTATCCCGAAGGACACAGGCTTCAATACTTCCACAGAGGAATCCAAGATTGCTTGTCTCTTCTCCTGGTTATTCTTAAATTTTCCGGACTCGAATTTAGTTAAGACGTTCTCCGTGATCACGATAGAAGCATCCACTAGTAACCCGAAATCGATGGCGCCTAGGCTCATTAAGTTGGCGGAGATCCCGAACATTCTCATGCATATGGAAGCAAGAAGCATGGAGCCGGGAATGATCAATGCAACGATGAGTGACGCACGAAGATTCAGCAGGATTAGAAAAAGGGTCAGGATCACTAGGACCGCTCCTTCTGCCAGATTCTTTACGACTGTTTGGATGGTGGATTCTATCAGAAAGGATCTTTCTAATAGGACTCGAACGGTTACGTCTTCGGGGAGGCTTAGTTTTTTTACTGCTTGGTTTAAGTCCTCATTGACCCGGAAGCTATTCTCTCCTCTCAACATGAGAGCTGTACCGAGCACGATCTCTTTTCCGTTGGAGCTCGCTCCGCCTAAACGTAGGCTTCCGTGTTCGTTCACTTGAGCGATGTCCGATACCCGGATCGGAACTCCCACCAAGGAACGTCTGACTGCGATTGTAGAGAGTTCGTTTAGATTCTTCTTTAAGCCGTACGCTCGTACGATGGAGATCTTCCCGTTATTCTCGATGAAGCCTCCGCCGAAACTTTCTCCGACGGTGGATAGTTCCTTTACGAGTTGGTCTATGGAAATCCCCCATTTTTTCATTTTGGTAGGATTCAGATCTATATGGATCTCTTTCTCATATCCTCCGTTGGAATCCACTTCTACGATCCCGGGGACCAAGGCCTTTAGTTGAGGACGGACCGTATAATCTTGGACGGTCCGAAGATACAGAAGCCTGTCCGCTTCCGGAAGACGGGACAATTTGGAGTCGGGCTTTGCCTCGACGGAATAGAAAAAGATCTCACCGAGCCCTGTGGTATTCGGAACAATAGAGGGAGAAAGTCCTTTCGGGAGTTTATCCTTCGCGCTGGAAATCCTCTCTAAGACCATGGCTCGAGCCTGATAGATATCCGTTCCTTCCTTGAAGATAAGAGAAATATTAGATAAACCGAATTTAGATACGGAGCGAACGTCGATCAAATGAGGAAGTCCCATAAGCTCCGTTTCCAAAGGAAAGGTCACCACCTTCTCCACTTGTTCCGGATCCAAGGAGCCAGTGTCCGTGGTAACTATGACCTGCGCATTCGTAATATCGGGTACCGCGTCTATAGGGACCTCTTTCATCGAATAGAAAGAGAAAAGGAATAAGAAGGAAACTACTCCTACGGATAAGAACGGATTATTTAGGCTGATATTCAAAAGTCTGGCTAGCATTTCCTAAAACTCCTAAGATGTCTTTTTCGTTAATGATATAAAGCAGGCTCAATAAGGTTTCCACATGGCTCATTTGTGCGTCCAAAATGGCGTGGTGGGTCTCGTGCAATTGGTTCTCTAATTCCAGATAGCTGACGAGTTGGATCCTTCCTTTCTTGAATTCAAGGTCGGCGAAATTCAGATCCTTATCGATCCGATCCAACTGGTTCAGTCCGTATAATTTCAAATTCATTTTAGATTGTTCGTAATCCAGATAGGATTGCTTAAAGGAAGTATTGATTAGAGTTTCTTGATATGTAAGTCGATCTTGTTTTGACTTCAAGTTGGTCTCCGCCGCGGCCACCTTGTTCTGGAACTGGTCCCAAACAGGGATCCTGAATTTCAGACCGAAATCGTAGAAACGGTTGGCGACCCCGGAACGGTCTTCTCCGACCTGGCTCATGACAGTATAGTCCGGATACTTTTCCAAATTCGCCAAGCGAAGCTCCGTTCTCGCCTTCTCCAATTCTCCTCTTGCCGCAAGAACGGAAGGATTTTGAGAGACCGCTTTCTTTTGGATCTCGTCGAATTGGAATTTTACTCCGTCCCTAAAATAAGGAATTCGTAAAGTAGGGATTGAATCCAATCTTAGATACAAATTCATGGATTCGAAGTCCTTGGCGGCTCCCAGCTCCAGATCGTTAAAATGTTTTCTGAGAGCGAGGATCTTGGTCTCTATAATGAACAGATCCGTTTTTGCCTGAGGAGTGAAGAACGGCCTTGCCCTGATATAATTCTCTATCAGGGACAATCTACGCAAACGTTCCTTCACATGATTTCTCTTCTCCGCCGCGACCAAATACTTATACGCGAATTTTAAAGAGCTCAAACGGATAGAATTAAATGCCTCGATCTGCTGGATCTCTTTGATCTTGGAATCGTTATCCACCAAAAGTTGTTTCAATTCCTTTCTGCCCGGAAAATAGATGGGCTGTTCTATTTGCAGAGCGTATTCGGGACCGGCTTCCGACGCGGCAGTCCTCCTACCATAATCCATCAAGACGGATGGGTTTTGTGTTTTCCCTTCCTGCCTTCTTTTGTAGAAGAGAGACTCCAGATCCGAATGCAATGCGGTAAGAAGGGGAGAATTCTTTTCCGCAAGATCCATGATGGAACGCAGATCCAGATCCCGATTGGGAAGAGTCTCCGAAAATGTAGGATACGTTAGGATCGTCACCCAACCGAATAATAATAAAATTGCAAAAGAGAGAGAACGCACGAGAAACCTCACATTATAAAAAAGAAATTTATAATATGAGAGAATTATACTAGAATGCGAATGAAAGAAAGATGGGATACAGCAGAGAAATGGGAAGAAAGTAGGATCGCTTGAAAGGACTTACTCTCCAAGCCTGAGAATAGATCCAAAGAGGTGAAAACAAACCAATAGGAAACAGAAGGAGCGACTAACTGAAAGACTGCGGATCCATCGCCTTTGATCGATAAGGAGCCAGTGTCCCAATCGCAGGCCTGAGAATCGTCCGAGGTCGGTTCTTGGTGACAAGGACCTGCTTGCGAAGATGCGGCTGAATCGTTTATTTCACACGTTGGTCCGCAGTTCCATGCAAGAACTAGTATCGAAACCAAAGCGTAGCAGACGAGTAACCAGGACCATCGCGACTTCATACTTCCACGAAAAGATTTTTAGATTTAAAGTAAAATGAAAAATCTGGGCGGATCGCACTTACGCGCGACCGGGCCGCTACGGGCTTCGCGTTCGCTTCGGTCCCGGTCTTGCAACCGGGACTGAGTCTCACCCTTCGCGTCCCTTCCGCGTATAGATCAGCGGGATCTTTTCTTTTTAGAAGCGACCTTCTTCTTTGCAGCTTTCTTAGCGTTAGGCTTTTTGCTTGTTTTCTTTTTAGAAACAAGCTTAGAGGTTTTCTTCTTAACCGCTTTTTTCTTAGGAGAAAGTCGTTTTGCAACCTGAGCGATGGATCTCGAGACCTTTTTCTTGGACGGAGTCTTCTTCTTTAAAGAAGCAGCTTTATTCGCTTCTGCGAGAGACTTTCGGAACCAAAAGATCAGATCTTCATCATCTTCTAATATTTCTTCCGGAACTTCCCAATAGGAAACACGAACGATCTTGCCATCCTTACCGGAATAAGAGAAGGGAGCCATGCCTGAGGCTTCGTATTCGGCCTGGTTACTGGGCCCCACTCGAAAGTAGAGATGGTCCTTGATGACCATGGCAAAGATTTGGGAACCGGAATATACTCCGTATCCGCCGAACATATTTTTATACGTTAATGGACCGCAAACCTTCAGCCTGTCCTGCACATGCGTTAGAAAAGAACTCATAGGGATGGAAGTTTGGAGCAAATACAAGAAATTGACAAGGAAAAAATCGGGATCGTTAGAGCGATTGTTACAAGGCCTTCTCTTTTGAATAAATTTATTTACAAAAGAAAATCGATCGTCTAATCCAGCATAAGCGAAGCTTCCATCCATATCGGGAGCTGTCGTTTGGAGCGAATGTGTCGGTAGCCGAAGCCTTAAAGTCAGAAGCGAGATTGGAAGTCGCAAGAAAGATGATCCAAAAAGGGATCGAACTGATCATAGTAAGAAGAGTGACCGGTTTGACCGACCAAGAGCTGAAGGCCAGCGGGATCATCAAATAGTTCCCTCAAAGAGTTGCTTTTAGTTTATCTAATACAGGTTTGCCATTCTTAAGCTCGCCAAAGCTAAGCACTTGGGTGGGGCAGCTCACTACACAGGCGGAGCAGCGAACACATTGTACGCTATCCATTGCTCTTCCTCTGTTCGCATAATTCATCACATCGATCCCTTGGTGGCAAACGGAAGTGCAAATATTGCAAGAGATACATCTTTTCTTTTCAGAGAAGATCCTGAATCTACTGAACTTTGCATAGATATGCATGAGTGCGGAGAGAGGACAGAACATCCTACACCAGATCCTACCGGAGAACATGAAATAGGCCCCTACTCCGACCACTCCTCCTAGTCCTAGGTCCACAATTAAATCGTAATATAGTTTTACCGAGTCCGCTCCGAATTCCAGGATCCCAAGAAGAGGCAGATGGCTCCCTAGTAATTTTGCGATTGTAAGCAGAACAGCCGCTAATAAGATCCATTGCCCCGAATGTTCCAGTTTATAAGCCAACTTTCCGTGAGGCATTCTGGTCCTGTACTCGTCTCCCAGAGTTTCAGCGAGACCTCCGCAGGAACAGATCCAACCGCAATAGGCACCTTTCCCGAATCTGTATACGAGATATGGGATGAGAGCAAAGCTCATTAGAAATCCGTAAATGACCCAGAAGGCGGTGATCCCGCCGTCATACAGAACTCCCATATTCAAAGGCCAGGCCAGAACGAAACCGTACGCCTTCCAATAGGCTCCATCCGGAAATACCTGAGTGAGAAGAAATCCGTCCTTAGCTCCCAGAAGGCCATGGCCTCCTAAGAAAGGTAAAATGATCTCCGGTAGCAAGAATAAGGGAAAGATCTGGATCAGGATCAATGTAATGGTCTGTCGTTTGATATAGGGTGTAGGACGAACTTTCATCCTTCTGATCCCAAAGAACAGAATGGTTGTGGAGTATAGGATCGTATAATGAAAACTAGGATACTTATCGAACAGAAGAAAGCCTAAGTACTTTGCGCTTGCGTACACCGTAATGAAATACAAGGCGGCGAGGGTTAAATAAAGATTTCGGAATGTTTTCCATTTCCATTGGAACCGGATCGAAGGAATCCTCTTGGCAAATAAGGCCAGAGTAGAAAGACCGAAAACCACCAGGCCGATCGTGGAAGCGGTAAAATACCAATTATAATAATAGAAAGCGCTCTTTCCGAAATACAGAAACACGGAAAAAGAAAAGAGAGAAATAAAGCCGAGGATATCCGTAAGCTGGAATCGATTTTGGATCCGGATCCCAATCCTTTTTAAAAAGGAAAGAGGAGGCTCGGAGCCGATCAAAACCAGGGAGGAATCTATCTCTTCCGTGTGAGTCGAGCCGGCTTGTTTCCATTTTACTTTTTTCTGTTGGAATTCTTCTGTCTGCGTATTGGAAAGAAATCGGATCTTATTTTCTGTTACTGCTTTTTGGAATAGGACTTTATTCTCTTCTTTAGGACGGACTAGTTCCTTCTCTCGGTAGGCAAGGGTTACGGAAGAGGCGATCCCCGAAAGAGAAAGTGCCGCTTCAATAGCGCTATCCCCTCCACCGATCACCAATGTCTTTTGGTCTTTGAAGTCGGCGGGATCGATCAATCGATGGTATACGTTTTCGGAATCTTCTCCCTTGATCCCGAGCCTTCTGCTATCTCCCGATTTTCCGATGGAAAGGATCACATAGGTGGAAATGAATTCCTTTCCGGATTCCGTTCTGGTCTTAAAGAGACTTCCGGATCCGGTCTTGGCAAATGAAGAGTTGTCTTGTACTATCGGAAGCACGGACTCGACCTTCTCACCTTCTCGGATCGGAAGATTCTCTTTTTTTAATATAGATTGCAGAGAGAAAAGAAGTTCTTCCTTGGTCCCGTTTTGGATGTGCAGGGGAGAGTTTGGATGCAAGTCTTCCGGTTCCGCAAAGATAGGCTTCCCTTTCGGATAACTCGTAATAGTATGAAAGGGACGATTTGCTTCCAGGATGATAAATTTCAATCCTTGCTTTTTGGCCTGTATCCCGGCGGCGACTCCGGAAGGACCTGCGCCTATGATCACAAGATCCAGATCCGTCTTGGATTTAAGCGGAGAAGTTTTCGGAAGATTTGCGACTACCTCTGTTCCGCTTTGGACCGCATATTTCAGAAGTGGAAGACCCGTGAGATCCCCGGCAATGAACAAACCGGGCATGGAAGTTTGAGAACTTGGATCCAGCTCAGGATAGGTTTCCTTATCGTTTTCAGGCGCTTCATTGCGAAGCCATTTAAAATAGGAAGATACGATCGGTAGGTTCAAACTCGTGTGCTCATTTGGGATTTCGAAATCGGCTTGCCTAAAGTGACAAAAAAGTAAAATTCACATTCAGGTATTTTCTTTGGGCGGATCTTTTTTGCAAAATCGGATTTTCTTCCTTTTACTTCCTGTGTTGGGGGCCCTTGGGCTGATCCTATCTTTAGGAAGGGTCGCCTTGGATCCGTCCCTATCGAACGTTTTCTATAACGCAGATTCTCTTTTCTTTTCCGTAATTTACCAGGAACTTTTTCTAAAATCGACCGCAAACTTTTTAATCACTCTGAAGGGTTGGATCTGGACCCCTGCCTTGTATTTTTTCCCGGATTTAGTCCAGTATTTTGGACTGAGAACCATTTACTTGTTTTTGGGAAAAGGAGCCTGGGAGGCCACTCATCTTACGTACGCATTCTTGCAATGGAGCCTGGTCCTATTCGGGATCCTTTATTTACTCAAGACAGTATATAAAGAAGAATTCGGGATCCAAAGATCTGCTGTCCTGCTTGCGTTCGGATATTTTGCGGGAAGTATATTATTCTTTTTTAAAAAAGACCTGTTCGTATTCCTTCCGGGGTTTCATGGAGGGAATCTTACCTCTCTCTCTTGGGCTTGGGCTTTCTATTATCAATGGGAAGAAAAGAAGAATGCAAAAAGTTTCTGTGTGCTGGCCTTTTTCGTGTTTGTATTTGCGCTTAGCGATCTGATCTTTCTGCCGTACTACTTGGTCCCACTCCTTTCCTTGCATCTCTTTCAATTGCTCCGAGAAAGGAATCTACTGAAGGCAAAGAGGATCGCTTATTTCTATTTTCCGATCTTTCTTGGGATCGTATTTGCAAGAATTGCCTACCAGGCCCTTAGGAAGAATCCATTCGTATTTTTTCCAGGGACCCTGGTTTCCGCAAACGTCGGAAACGGATCTAAAACTGCAAAATTAGAAATTTATAATTTATTCCATTCTTTCCTGGTGTTTACGAGAGAGAACTGGATCTATCTGGTGGTCTTGCTTTTGTGCGGGACGGCTTTGTATGTACTTCGTAAAAAAGAAGAAGAGATAAATGCAAGAAAGTCCGGTGTAGGAAGAGAGGACGAAAAAGAAAGAGAGTCTCTTAAAGAAGTAAGAGAAGAAGATAAAGTAAGAAAATCACGTGAGAAAGAAAGAGAAGTCGAGAATACAAAGTCGAGAGAGTTAGAATTTCTATTTTTATCCTTAGGAATACTGGTCCCGGTTTTGTTCTTGTGCTACGGATTTTCCTTAGGGTTTACGGGAAGAGAAGGGATCCAGGAGATCGGTCGTTATTTCGGAAGTATTTTACTTTCTTCTCTCGGACTGAGCTTTTTAGTTCTGCGAAAGCTAGCGGATCATCCGAATAGAAGGGTTGCTTTAGGGATCCTTCTTCTTGTATTGATCGGCTCACTATCTTTGTTTTCGATCTCCCAAGGGATCGGACTGGTTTATTCTTCTCCCAAGTTGGACTGTTTGGACAAGTATGCTCGGGAAAGGAATTGGAAGAGGGGACTCGCCAGTTTCTGGTATGTAAGACCGATGCGTATCTTCTCTCAGCAAAAATTGGAGCCGGACGATTATTTGTACGATCTGATGCTTTTCTATTGGCAGAATAATCTGAGCTGGTTCGAAAGAAAAGAGCAGTATAGATTTGCGATCCTCGACGGATTGGATGAGAAGAAGGTGATAGAAACTTTCGGACAACCGAAAGAAGTCCTCAATTGCGAGAATATTAAGATCTTCTCCTTTTCAGAAGAAGATCCATCTAAATCTCTGAAGTTTGTGGAAGAGAACCAGGAAAAGATCAATCTTTGGAAATTGTCGAACTCCAGATTTTGAACGATCTCAGCCGTTCGAAACGATCTCGAAAGAAGTTCGCAAAAATCTTCTTCGAAGATCGTTCCTATGTTTTAAGAATTTATAATTTGCTTCTTACTTGGCAGGATCGATCCGCAAGATCTGGCCTGTTCCGAAGTCTGCGATATAAACGGAACCTCTCGCATCCTTTCCGAAGGTAGAGATGAGAATGGGCCATTTGCCTAGGGTATAGACATCTTTCACTTTGCTACCGTCTTTGGGGATCTCAAAGGCCCAGATCCTTCCCGTCACGAAGTCACCAAATACGTATTTTCCCTGCAGATCGGAGATGCGATCGTTTGTGACCACATAACCACCCGTGATGGACATGCCGTCCTCTCTATCGTATTCGTAGATCGGTTCGACTAAATTCTTTTTATCGCAGTTCTCTTTCGGCTCAAAGCAGTGCATCGCTTCCATTTTGTTCCAGCCGTAATTCTTGCCTGTTTCTACAATATCAATTTCTTCGAATAGATCTTGGCCAACATCCGCGATAATCAACCTTCCGGAAGGATCGAAAGAATATCTCCAGGGATTTCGGAAACCGTATGCGAATGTCTCCGGTTGGATGTTCTTATTCCCTAAGAATGGATTGTCTTTTGGAACGGAATATTCTTTGCCAGGATCCTTGGAGTTCACATCGATCCTCAAAACGGAACCTAGAAAGGTAGAAGGATTTTGTCCGTTCCCTTTCGGGTCTCCCATCCAACCTCCGTCTCCCCAGGCGATATAGAGTTTATCGTCTTTTCCAAATGCGAGTTGGCCGGCATTATGATTCCCATAAGGTTGCTTGACTTCCATGAGGATCCTTTCTCCACTCAGCTTTGCCTTTTTAGGATCTTTAGGAAGGTCCATGATCCATTCCGTAACCACGCTTGTATCTTGGCCCGATCTCTTGGTTACGTAATTCAGATATAGTTTCGGGATCTCGGGAAACTGGGGATGAAGGACGACTCCCAAGAGACCTTGCTCCGCGTCCGTTAGAACTCCATTCACTTTTAATAATATACCAGAGCTGCCATCCTTCGGGTCCAACCACTTGAGTGTGCCTGTCTTTTCTGCGACTAAGAAAATGTCCGGACCCGGGATCATAAGGAGATCGGTAGGCTGGGTGAAGCCTGTGCCGATGGTAGTCAGATTGATCGGGATCCTTTTTCTTTTCTCGTCCTTCTGCACATAGGTCGCGCTTAGGCCCGATTCTTTTCCTTCGGCTTGGTATTTGGCGGCATCGCCCACATTTGCAACGAGAAGACGACGGATATCGTCGCAGCCGATCGTGAAAAACGAGATCAGTAAGTAGATTAGAAAGAACGATCTGGAAAGAAGAAGTTTCATGGACCGAATTCTCGTCGGGAAGAAAAGGAGATCCAGCTTTTTACGGGAGAGAAACCTCATCCGAGGTATAGGTTTTCAGTCCAAACAATGAACCAGGCTTTCAAAATTTGATCGAAAAGAAGGTAGGAAAATACGGGATTCTGGAAAAGAAAACCAATTGGAGCGTATCGGGATCGAACCGATGACCTTCTGAATGCAAATCAGATGCTCTCCCAGCTGAGCTAACGCCCCATTGAAGGGTTCGAACGGAATATTTTAAGCGATCCGAGTTTCTGTAGGAGGTCCTACAAAACTCCGTTCTGACGGAGCGCTAAACCTGGGCCTGATAAGACTCGAACTTATGACCCCACGCTTATCAAGCGTGTGCTCTAACCAACTGAGCTACAGGCCCGGTAAAAGACATGATTTTTAACGAAGACCGTCTGGCAAGGGATTTTTAGGCTGGGGGAGAGGATTTGCTTACTTCGTTCCCTTTCCCTTCCCGGTCCAACTCAGGCCTCTGTTCCCGAGAAGGGTCAGCCAGAAATTAGAGCCTCGGATAATGAAATGATACACTCCGAAGGTGACAGCATACACTAAGAACAGATGTAGGAAGAATTTCGTCCATATTGCGAATCCGCTCTCTACCACCAAGAAACCTATTCCAAGAGAGATCGGATGGTGGATCAAATATACCGGTAGACTGGACTCTCTCAGATACTTGGAAAGAGAGTTGGATTCATGAAAGAACATCTGGAATAGTCGGATAAAGAATGAGATCCAGATCCATCCGCCCAGGCATTTTAGAAAAATATGAAGTATTCGGATGCCGATACCTGCGTAACCGAAATAAGACCAATATGGGTCAATCTCGCTGATCTTAAAGAATACGAAGAAGAACGCGACTGCCAAGAGCCCTAAAACGGAAAGATCGATCTTATCCATTTTGCCTTTCAATAGAACGCTTTCTCTTCCTAATAAAAAGGTCCCGGAAACAAAGAAGCTCAGGTCGTAGAAGAATTGCACCGGCTCTATATTAAAATACTTCTCGTCCTTTAGGAAAAAGTAATTAATACAACAGGTCCAGATCGTACTCCAGATACCTACGATCATAAGGAATTCCCATTTGCGCGTAGGATGTTCGTTCGCCTTCTCTCCTCCGTATCTGGAAAGAGGCAGGATCCAGGTCCGGATCCGTAAAAAGATCGGTCGAGTGACTAAGTAGACACCGGTGTAGAGCGCTAAGTAGAGTATGAACCAAAGATGAGAAGGCGCCGGGTTCTTAAGTAAGAATTCCTCCCACAGGAATCGGAAGTAATTCCCAGTATATCCTTCTTGCAACGCGTTTACATAGTATTGCATCGGCGCAAATAGAATGATACCAGGGATGAGAGGAAGAATGATCCTAAGCCCTCTCAATCTCAGGAATTCCGAAAGTGTTTTGGAAAGAAAGGTTCTCTCTGTGAAATATCCGGAAAGCACGAAGAAGAGAGGCATTCGGAAGATATGCACCCATTCTCCGAAGATATCGAACGCAATCGAACGATCTTCGTTTCTCAGGGGATATATAATGATCGCTGCATATACGATCGCAACATGAAAGGCCAAGCCTAATAAAAGCGCGAAAGAGCGTAGATTATCCAGGTAATCTTGTCTTCCCGGTTTTGCCGGTTTTATGTCAGTAGAGGACAAGAATCAATGATCCAATGTGTATTTGAAAAATGTGTCTCGAATGTAAATATGGTGGGGATCGTCCTTTGCTTGCTCTACTAATTTATCTTTTATTAATAGATTGATCGCGGTAGCCAGATCCTGATGCTCTAAGCCCACTCGTAAGATCGCCCATTTTGTAAAGGCGGCCAAGTGCACCTTATACATTCCGTTCTCTTGCTCTCCTCTAGTCTGACTGAATGTGATCAGAGCGGAAGTAACAAGGTTCTTTCTGTCCCCTTTTAAAAGACTCGCAATGGTTTGGTTGGTCTCTCTCAGTCTCGAAGAAAGCATCTTCACCATTTTCAAGGAAAAAGAAGGATTGGTTTGTATGAGGCTATAGAATACGCTTTCGGTAATCGCGAAGAGAAGCACGTCGGTCTTTGCAATGGCTCTCGCACTTCTAGGCTTGCGATCCACCAAGGCCATCTCGCCGAACATGTCCCCTTCTTTTAATTCTATCAAAAGTTTAAAGGCTTCTTTGACCTTTTTATGAATTCCCACCTTACCTGTTAGGATCAGATACATCTGATCGGCGGGTTCGTTTTCATCAAAAATAATGTCGGATTCCTTAAAACGAATACCGTGCTTCTGCACCATATCTTCGGATATCTTCATATTAAAACGGACTCGATCCGAGTCCCCTTATACCTTATCGGCTGATTGTTGGGAGCAGCAATCAATTATTGGGTCTCAAACGGCCCGGATCGGAATTTTACGTTGACTCGAGGCCCTTTCAGAATAGCGTCTTCAATCGTTTTCCCCCAAGGAGGGAATCGTGAACACGAAGAAAATCCTCCTGCTATTTGCAGCATTCCTGATCATTCTACTAATAGGTTTTGTTCTCAAACCTTCTCCGATCCAACCTGCTTTATATCAACCACCGGTCGATGCTGGTTTGATAGGCGCTTTTCAGAAGAATAACACTTTAGAGTCTGCGACCCTGATTGCACAGGGGAAGATCCATGGTCCGGAAGACACCGAACCGGACGATCATGAGAATATTTACTCAGCAAGTGAAGATGGTAAGGTGTATTTTATCTCTAAAGAAGAAGAGATCAAGGCTCATGCGTTTACGGGAGGAAGACCTCTCGGCATGAAACTACTTCCGAACGGAACATTGATCGTTGCGGATGCGATCAAGGGACTTCTTAAGATAGAGAAGGACGGCAAAGTAGAAGTTCTTTCTACAGAATCTGAAGGCCTTCCTTTTAAATTCACGGACGATCTGGATGTAACCAAGGATGGGACCATTTACTTTTCCGATGCGAGCTATAAGTATGGGGCCGGGGAATATTTGTACGACTTAATGGAAGCTGTGCCTCACGGCCGCCTTCTAAAATACGACCCTCGTACTAAGAAAACTACCACTCTCATGAAGGATCTATTCTTCGCGAATGGAGTCGCTCTTTCCGAGAACGAGGACTTTCTAGTAGTAAACGAAACATACAAATATAGAATTCATAGATATTGGTTGAAGGGACCGAAAGCCGGGACAAGCGAGATATGGGTGGAGAATCTGCCTGGGTTCCCGGATAATATTTCCTCGGATGGAAAGGGCCACTTCTATCTAGCGTTATTCACCGTTCGCAACGTAATGGTGGATAAGATACTCCATCCTCGTCCTTGGACAAAATCTCTCGTAGCAAAGCTTCCCAAATTCCTCTGGCCTAAGCCGGAGCCTTACGGTTTTGCAGTCGTCTTGAACGAAGACGGAGTTGTGGAAGCGAGTTTCCAAGAACCGAAAGGCAAACATCTCAAAGAGATCACCTCCGTAAAACGAAAGGGAGATTATATCTATTTGGGAAGTCTTCATAACGATAGGATCGGGAAATTCAAACTTCCCGAAGAATTCCTAGAAAAGAAACAATAAGGAAAATTGAATATACTATGGATTTATCCATTCCAAAGGAAATTGAAGGGATCAGAGAGAAGGCAAGAGCCTTCGTAGAAGAAGTAGCCATTCCCGCAGAGGATCATTACGATTACGACCATGCCAGAATGCCCGAGCCACTCGTACAAAAGCTTCGAGAAGAAGCCAAGAAGAGAGGGCTCTGGACGGCTCACCTTCCTAAATCGGAAGGAGGATTAGGACTAGATCTTGTAGGCACCGCTCTCGTGTTTAGCGAGTTAGGCCGCTCTCCGATCGCTCCCTATCTTTGCAACTGCGACGCTCCCGACGAAGGAAATATGCACCTTCTTCATTTAGCTGCAAACGAAGAGCAAAAGAAGAAGTATTATCATCCATTAGTAGAAGGAAAGATCCGCTCCGGTTTTGCAATGACGGAACCTCCTCCGGGCGCTGGTTCGGATCCTACAACTCTTTCGACTAACGCGGTAAAGGAAGGAGATCATTACATCCTCAACGGTCACAAATGGTACTGCACCGGTGCGAACGGTGCAGCCTTCTTGATCGTAATGGCAAAGGTGAACGACAGTTTCCGAAGGACTTCTATGTTCCTGGTGCCGACGGATGCTCCCGGATACACAATGGTGCAAGAGATAGGAATGCTTGGATCTCATGGACCGGGAGGACATTGCGAGCTTACATTCGAAAATGTGAAAGTTCCAGAATCTCAAGTTCTTGGAAAGATCGGAGAAGGATTTCGTTTGTCCCAAGAAAGATTGGGGCCGGCTCGACTTACCCATTGCATGAGATGGATCGGTCTCGCTAGAAGATCCATGGAGATCGCAAGAGAATACGCGCTCAAACGGGAATTGTTCGGAGGAAAACTTTCCGAGCACCAAGGCATTCAATGGATGTTTGCTGAGTCTGCGTTAGAGATAGAATCGGGATTTCTTCTTACCTTAAAAGCCGCAGAGATATTGAGCAAGGGGGGAGACGCAAGACAGGCGGTTTCCTTAGCGAAATGGCAGGTAAGCGAGACATTGAACAAATGTATCGATAGAGCTATTCAGATCTGCGGTTCTCACGGCTTTAGCCGTTATCTTAAATTAGAATTATTTTATAGAGATGCGAGGGCAGCAAGGATTGCGGACGGTCCTACGGAAACTCACAAAATGGTGATCGGACGGAATCTCATGTCGGGCAAGGAGAGCTTTTGATCGTGAAAGATTCCGAATTGAAAGAAAGACTCGAAACGTATTTAGGAAATAGACTAAAAGGAAAAGTGGAGATCAATCATATGGTCTCTCTTTCCGGAGGTGCCTGTCAGGAGAACTTCTCCGCAGACATCCAGGTAGACGGAGGTCCTGAGCAAGGGATCTATCAAACAGTCTATCGCACGGATAAGGGCGCATCCTTACTCGCTTCCTTGTCCCGTATCAACGAGTTCAAGGTTTGCAGAATGGCATTCGAGGCCGGGGTCAAGACCCCGGAACCATTTTGGTTGGAATCGGATGCCTCCGTCACTGGAAATCCATTCTACTTTATGAAGAGGATCCAAGGCAAGGCTACGGGAAGATTCGTGGTCAAGGATCCAAGCTTGAATAAGGTCAGAAAGCAACTCACCCAAGAACTTGCGGAAAATTTAGCCGCCATCCATTCCGTTACTCCGGCTCAATGCAAGGACGAGGATCTAAAACGAGTATTGGATCTGGGACAATCCTTTCCCGGTAAGACAGTGGCAGAAGGTTCCGTTCATGCTCTACGATTGCAGTTGGATTCTATGGACGGAGCCTATCCTGCTATGGAGCTTATCCTGAATTGGTTGGAGAAGAATGCAAAGCCGAGTGACGCATCCGTTCTGATCCATGGGGACTTTAGAACAGGCAACTTCATGGTGAATTCGGAAGGACTGCAAGGGATCGTGGATTGGGAATTCGCCCATTGGGGAGACAGACACGAAGACCTTACCTGGCTTTGCATGAGGGATTGGAGATTCGGAAAATTGAATAAGGAAGCGGGAGGCTTTGCGGATCGCTCCGAATTTTACGAGGCTTATGAAAAAGCAGCCAAGGTAAAATTGGATCCTAAGAAAGTAACCTATTGGGAAGTGATGGGAAATCTTCGCTGGGCCATAGGTTGTATCGGACAGGCAGAAAGACATCTTTCCGGAAAGGATAAGGGAATCGAGCTCGCATCTATCGGAAGAAGAGCCTGCGAGATGGAATACGAAGCCATGAGACTCATAGAAGAGTCCGTTAAATAAGGGAACTTATATGCAGGATAAACCGAGCGCTACGGAATTATTGGAAGCGATCCAGGATTTTCTAATGAAGGAAGTCCTACCAGAGTTCAAGGAAAAGGACCTCTTGGCGTATAAAACATTAGTAAGTTGGAACATGCTGGGAGTGATCTCAAGAGAGATCCGATCCGGAGAGGAGTTGCTGGACAAGGAATTGGTTCGTGCGGCTTCTCTCTTGAAAAAGAAACAAGACTTCCCTAAGACTTGGAACGAGAAGAAAGCGTTGGCTTCTGCTTGGAACAAGGAGCTTAGGGACATTATCCGAAAGGAAAAAAAATCCTTGGAAGATGCCGATTACTGGAAACATGTAAAAGAATCCGTAATCGAGAAAGTGGAGATCGTAAATCCTCGCTTCACAACGGAATCATAATATACAATGTCCGTAATATATCTGATCCGCCACGGTCAGGCAAACTCCCAGGGAGAGGATTACGATCTACTCACTCCTAGGGGAAAAGAACAGGCTTTTCTCCTAGGTAAATACATGGCTTCCAATGAGGATTTTCCGGACAAGATCATAGTCGGGACCATGAGACGCCACAAGGAAACGGCGGAATCCTTCTTGGAAGGCGCTCGTTCTGTGGACTCGGCAAGGGTACCGGAGATCGATCCGAATTTCTTTCAGCAAGACTCGAATTGGAACGAATTTCATTCCCAATTATGGAAGACCTATGCGGGTTATCTTGCGGGAATTCGTCCGGACTTTGCAAAATCGTTGGCCTTATTCTCTCAGGTCCGATTGAAGGGGGGAATACGCTCCGCCGCCTTATTCTATAAACTGACCGAAGAAATATTAAATTTCTGGAGAGAAGGTTCCTATACTCCTGAAGGGATCGAGACCTATGCTCATTTCGAATCCAGGGTCCAACTTGCTTCTACAAAATACTTTCAGCCTTCTTCAGCGGAGAGGGTCTTTATTTTTACCTCTGGGACCCCCATCTCTCTGACTTTGAACAGAATGTTAAAGCAGGACCAGGACATGCTAACCTGGATGCCTTGGATCTGGAATACTTCTCTCAGTGTATTCCGCTGGGTGAGGGGAGCTTATGTGCCTATTAGCGTGAACTTCCTTCCTCATATCCCTGATAAGAAGAACAGGACCCTTTATTAAACAAGATTAAACATGTTCTGATAAATACCTAAATCCATTACGGTCTCACGTATTGTTCTTATACTTTGGAAAAAAGTGTGGACTTTGATCTTTTAGAATATTAGTATTTAGCCCCGCAAATTCGCATGAATTCCTCGGTTTCCGCTTTAACAATCCGTTCCTCAAAGGATAGAAATTTAGGATTCTTCTTTCTCTATTCCGGGTTCGTATTCGTACTCATACTCTTTGCATTTATTTATTTCACAAATGAAGCCAAATTACTGCGGATCTTCGACAATATACATTGGACTACCTCTATTGGCTTTGCCGCCATCGTTTCTTGGTTCGGATATAGATCTTCAGAAGGAGAAGTTAGGAGATATAGGTTTTGGTTTTTCCTTGGATTACTTTCCTATTTTGTCGGGCAAGTGGTTTGGGACATACAGGTTCTTACCCAATTCTATAGCTTTCCCGCTCCTAGCGATGTATTCTATCCATGGCTCGGACCTTGTTTCGTATTAGGCTTCGCCCGAGTCCTAAAAGATCGAGTTCCTTCGAACAGAATGAAGGTAGCGGTCATGGATGCGATCGGATTAAGTATCGCGGTGCTTGCGGTAACTCTCGTATTATATCTCTCCAAAAAAGAAGATAGGCCTTGGTTGCAATTACTTGCTCTTGCCGTCTATCCGGTCTTCATGCTTTCTGCGGCAAGTGTCGCAGTGCTCATGCAACCATCTCTTAGAATTAAGATCAGTCTCTCTTATCTTTGCTTGGTAGCTGGACTTGCTGGAACTGGGATCAGTTGGTTGCAATGGAATTCCATTTTTCTAATACAGGTCCCCGCAGACGGGACTCTTACGAACGCCGGCTTCTCTGCGAGTATCTTGCTATTAGCATACAGTGCTCTGACCTGGGAGCCCGATCTCTCCGCATTGAGGAAGAATACAGGAACGGAAAGCGGACTCTTGAGAATACTTCCGCTTTTGGAAGTGATCGTTTGTTCGGCTGCTATCGTTCTATCTCTTACTCTTCCGGGTCTTCCGGAGATCATTCGGCTCGTGATCTGGTTTTGTGCAGGAGTAATGGTGGTAATTGCGAGCCTAAGACAGAGTTTACTCGTCTCCGATCTAGCGATTGCGGAAAAGGTGATCCGAAATGCGAACGAAGCCTTGGAGATCACAGTTTCCGAAAGAACGGAAGAGCTTCGATCAGCTAACCAATATTTGGTGGATACCAACGAAAAACTCAGATCCGCGATGAGCGAATTAAAGAAGGCCCAAGAGAATCTAGTCCAATCCGAAAAGATGGCGGTACTCGGAAGGTTGATCGCGGGGATCGCTCATGAATTGAATACTCCTTTGGGAGCGATACGATCCTCGACAGAAGGGATCCGTTCCATTCTAAACGAACCATGGGAGGATTTGATCAAGGAATACGCAGGCTTTACTAAGGAAGAGAAAGAAGTTTGGGCCACTCTTTTTAAGAGAGGAGGGGTTGCTTATACGGATTTCGATTCTAAAGAAGAAAGAAAAAAACGGAAACTCTCCGAATCCGTCCTTGCGGACGCGGGTTTCTTAAACGCTCATATAATGGCGGATATTCTTACCGATATGGGAAATTCTCCGGAGCAAGTGAAGGAAATTCTCCAGAAATTACCGGTAGGAGAAAGAGGCTGGCAGATAGTGAACAACGCATCTGCGTTATCCAGTATATCCCGTTCTAGCCAGTTGATCTTGGATGCCTCCGTCAAGGCTTCCAGAGTGATCCAGGCATTGAAGAGTTATGCCGCAGGAGAAGGGGATTGGAGACCTCAAGTCGAGTCGGTCTCTCCGAAAGAACAAATAGAAAATATCATAACTTTATATTATTCTAAAATAAAGAATAAGGTGTTAGTAGATATTCAGATCCCGGATGAGGCAAGGATACAGGGAGATTCCGAAAGATTGTACTTAGTATGGACGAATCTGATCACGAATGCCTTTCATTCCATGAATTATTCCGGACGGATCTTTATAGATGCAACGCTGCAAGATGACGACTATTGGGAGATTTCCATACAGGATACCGGAAGCGGGATCTCGGACGAGATCAAAGATAGGGTCTTCGATCCGTTCTTCACGACTAAATCCCCCGGAGAAGGGACAGGACTAGGTTTAGATATCTGCAAGAACGTAGTTGAAGAGCATAGGGGAAAGATCCATTTTACCACTACCGACTCCGGGACAACGTTCTATGTTCTTCTACCCGCTTTTCCTGAAGCGAAATCTGTCTAAACTAAGCTACCTTTAATAAGCGAAATATTCGATTGATCTCAAGGAACGCGCAACGGAGAGTTGTGAGAGATTCTTATTCGATTCGCTTTCAGAATAAAAATATGAGCCAGATTGATAACAAAAACGTATATCGAGCTTTGTTTGAGCAATCTCCGATCGGACTCATGATCTTTGATCAGAATGGTACGATTGTAGAGGCGAATGAATCCTCTTTGCATTTTTTAAAGGCAACTAAGGAAAGGATCATAGGCCTTTCCTATCAGGATCTTAAGGACAAGACAGTATCCGAATTGCTGGGGAAGGGATTGAAAGGGGAGGCTTCGGATTACGAGGGCCCTTATCGTACCACGATCAGTAATATCATATTGCAAGTCCGCTTTCGAGTGAATCCTCTAATGGAGAAAGGAAAGTTAGTCGGTATCGCTTTGATTTTCGAGAATCTGACGGAAAGGATGGAGACCGAGGCGAGACTTGCCAACTCTCTTTCCGAGAAATTAGCGGTAGAAGCTGCGCTTAAGGAAAACGAGGTTAAATTCAAAACTCTTTTCCATTCTGCGGGAGAGGCAATCTTTCTCATGGACGATCGGATCTTTCTAGAATGTAATCCGAAGACGGAGGAGATGTTCGGCTGCGATCGTGAGGATATTGTAGGAGCCTCTCCTGTGGATTTTTCTCCGGAATATCAACCTGACGGATCAGCTTCTTCTGAAAAAGCAAAGCAGAAGATCATGGCTGCGTTAGATGGAAGACCTCAGACTTTCGATTGGCTTCATTGCAAAAAGGATCGTTCGACCTTCGATGCGGAAGTAACCTTGACCTCGGTCACCCTGAACGGCCGTAAACTTCTTCAGGCAATTGTGAGAGATATCTCAGAGAGAAAGAAGGCGGAAGAGCAGATCAAGAAACTGAACGAGGATCTCGAACAGAAAGTTGTCTTAAGAACAGAAGAATTAAAGGCGACAAATACCTATCTCGAGAATACGAACCGGAATCTCATCGTGACTTTAGATGAATTGAAATCAACTCAAGCGCAGCTCATTCAATCCGAGAAGATGGCGGTGTTAGGACAATTGATCGCAGGGATCGCTCACGAGGTAAATACTCCCTTGGGTGCGATCATCTCTTCGAATGAAGGGATACAGAGTCTCTTCCGACAAGATTGGGAAAAGCTTCTCTGTGATTTTGCGGAAATGAGCCCGAGTGAAAGAGAATCCTGGAAAATGATCTTTTCCAAAGGAAGTATTTTCCCCGAGTTCTACGATTCAGCAGAAGAGAGAAAGAATCGGAAATTGATCCGAGAAGCCTTGCATCGATTGGGTTATCCTTCCTTGGAATTCGTTTCTGAAAATCTGGCCGAGTTGGGAATTCGACCGGAAGATCTTCCTGAACTTGTGAAAGAGGTCCCTAAGGAAAAATTCTCCACAGTTGTTTCCAATGCGTCTAGTCTTTCCGGGATTATCAGGCATAGCAATGTGATCCGAGAAGCTGCAATCAAGGCTTCCCGAGTGATCCGAGCCCTTAAGACGTATGTCTACCAAGACCAAACTGTTTTGAGCATTATCGATATCCGCGAACAGATGGATACAGTGCTCACACTTTATTATAATAAACTAAAATACGGAGTGGAGATCGTTCGCAAATTCTCGGATCGATCCGTAGTTAGAGGACAAGCGGACCAGTTGACCCAGGTCTGGGCCAATCTGATCAATAACGCGTTCCAGGCAATCGCTTACCAAGGTGTTTTGGAATTGGGATCCTATACGGAGGGGGATTTTATCGTAGTATCCGTTACGGACAATGGCCCTGGCATTCCCGAGGAGATCCAGGACAAGATCTTCGAGCCGTTCTTCACTACAAAGGAAAAGGGAGAAGGCAGCGGCCTAGGCTTGGATATTTGCAGAAAGATCGTAGAGATGCATAATGGAAGAATAGAATTCGATTCTAAGCCAGGGAAAACAACTTTTAGAGTATATCTCCCCTTAGCCGAAACGAGTTTGATCTAACAGGACCAAACAAGAGAAAGGGATCAAAGATCCCTTTCTTATTTCGATGGATAAAACCCGCCGCAGACGAACGGATCTGTAATCAATTTTTCTTAGGAATTTCCGAACCCTTGATGAAGGCGGGTCTGTTCCCTAATTTCTCTTCCCATGCTTTGAGATGGGGGAATTCGTCAATGGTAAGCTCGATAAAACTACGAGCCTTGACCCAGGTCCAGGTTGCGATATCCGCAATGGACAATTCCTTCCCCGCCAAATATTCGGATTCCTGCAAGCGTTTGTCCAGGACGGAATACAATCTTTTTGTCTCGTCGACATAACGTTTTATCGCGTAAGGGATCTTCTCCGGCGCATACTTAATAAAGTGATTTGCTTGTCCTTGCATAGGGCCGACTCCCGCCATTTGGAACATCAACCATTGGATAGCGATGGATCTTTCCTTCGGATCCTTGGATAGGAGTTTCCCCGTTTTTTCGGCAAGATAGATCATGATTGCGCCAGACTCGAAAACCCGAAAATCCCCATTGTCCTTGTCGATGATTGCAGGGATCCTTCCGTTCGGATTGATCTTAAGATACCATTCTGCTTTTTGTTCGGTTTTTCCGAAATCGATAGGGTGGACTGTATAAGGAATTTCTAATTCTTCCAGCATTATGGAAATTTTCTTTCCGTTCGGTGTGCCTGCTGTGTAAAGCTCGATCAATGTAATCTCCTTTGATTATCAGTTAGACGGATTTGGCCTTTTCCCGTTTGAGACGTTTTCTGATTTCCTTTCCTCTTTTCTGATTTTCTTCCAGAACCTTGAGGATGGTATCTACAGGAAAAGCGGTGCCTTGGAACATTCTCGCGAAGACCCGGTCCGGCATATCATACCAACGTGCCTTGGAGCTTAAGAGTAATTCACCCGTTCTTTTTAAATGTACTGTGCCCTTCGTGTACAATCTTCGGCGACGGACCATGGTGACCCAGCAACGCACTTCGAGCTCTTCTCCCAAAGGGCAGGCCTTATAATATCTCATGTACAATTGGTCGGTCATCACAAAATGGCCTAAATGAAAACAGAGAACTCCTTGCGCTTCATCCAAGAGAGTCGCAAGTGCACCCCCATGCGCGTAACCGGGGGCTCCTTCGAAGGCTTTTTCGATCTTCCAATCGAAGCGAACTTCTCCCGTCGGTTCATGAAACGGGAAACTTGCATGCAGTCCTCTGGGATTATCGGGGCCGCAACCGAAACAATTCTTATGATGCCAGTCCTGTCCGTTTTGACTGGCCTTGATCTCTCTATATATTTCTTCGGAAGTCATTTGATCCTACAGCTAGTAACCATGGAAAAACGGGACCTACTCGGAACAAGGAGGAAAAAAGAGAGAGGTCCATACCGAACAGCGTATTTTATTTGGAGATCTTTCTCTCTCAAATCCTTGACCGTTTCTTTGCTTTGGATATTTCTATTCAGGTCTCAAGTAGGGGAAAAATGAAAGCTGCCATATTAGAATCCGGTAAAAGAAGTCTTCAGATCCAAGATATTCCTGTTCCTAAGGTTGGACCGCATGAAGCAAAAGTAAGGATCAAGGCCTGCGGGATCTGCGGCTCCGATGTGCATTTGATCCTGCATGGGACTTTGAAGTGCAAACATTATCCTAAGATCCCGGGCCATGAGGCGTCCGGCGTGATCGAAGAGATCGGTGAGAAGGTGACCCGGTTCAAGAAGGGAGACCGAGTGGTGATCGCTGCAGGAACCAGTTGCGGGAAATGCGCGCATTGTCTGAGCGGAAGAGAGAATCTTTGCAAAGACATCGGTGTCTTCGGTTTCGATAGAGAAGGTAATTTCGCAGAATATAATATAGTTGAGGAGCGTTATTTATATCCTCTGCCGGATGTTATTCCCTTCGAGCAGGGAGCGATCCTTGCGGATGCAGTCTCGACGCCGTACAATGCGATTAAGTTCAGAGGAAATATCCAGGACGGAGATAATGTAGCTGTCTTTGGTTGTGGCGGTCTTGGGATCCACGGAGTAGTGATCGCGAGAGCTCTCACCAAAGGAAAGGTAATCGCGCTCGATGTCGATAAGGGAGCCTTGGACAACGCTATTGCCTACGGAGCGGACGAAGTTGTGAACTTAAGAGAGGTCAAGAATCCAGGAAAGGCCTTGAAAGAGATCTCGAAAGGGATCGATCTACTCGCTGATTTTTCTGGAAGAGTGAGTAATATTGAGGAGTCTCTTAGAGCAATGAATCCCGGAGGAAGAATGGTCATGGTCGGGATCGGAAGAGAGCCTTTGAAATTTGCCATTCCATTCGTAATTATAGAGAAACAAATAACGATCGCCGGATCTTACGGCTCGGATCGAAGGGCCATCCCGGAACTGATCGATCTGTACGTGCAGGGAAAATTGAATCTGTCTCGTTCCATCACAGACGTGAGAAAACTAGAGGATATCAATGAGAGCCTTCACGATCTGGAGGATCGAAAAGGCAATCCGATCCGTTTCGTGATCTCTCCTTGAAAGATCGTAAAGTCTCAGCTTCAAGGAGAATGTTGCATTGACCCTGATCTTAGAATTTAAGGATTATCTGATCCGTTGCAGATCGTTTTTAGCTGTCTGGGTGATGCGGATCTTCATCCTATCTTTGGTATATTCCTATGCGATGAAGAAATTCGAGGAATTCCTAAATCACAACTATCTGTATTCCGTTCCCGGATATGTGAATCTATTAGGAATTCTGCAAGTTCCCTTGTTATTCCTTTCTCTCTATTTCTTTCGGGAAAAATTAGACGATAAGAATCGTGTTGGTGGGAAGGACTTCTTTCTATTTTTACTTAGGATCTTCCTGGTAGCACTTTTACTGGTGCTTATCCTGGGGATTGCCTTCTTAGCCGTAGGAGCAATCCTTCAGACTTCTAAAGAAATGGTCCAAAGTCCGGGAATCCAGATGAAATATGCGCTTCTTGCGGGGACGGTGTTTGCGATCCCCGCAATGATCTTATATTCTTCCATTTCTTTTGCGAGAGTGAAGGTGCTCCCGAGTTGGTCCGACTATCGTTTTGCGGCTCTCAACCAGAATTATAGATTAGGTACCTTGGCATTGATTTTACTCACTGCCTTCGGACATATTTTTCCGGTTGCGTATTGCGGATTTCCGGATATCGAAGATGGGGATTCCTATTATAAATTTGCGATCATTAGTTTGAATTCTCAGTTCTTTTTGCTCTTTATCACAGAACTGATCCATTTGTACTTACTCTTCTCCTTTGTGAAAGAGATCGGCGGAGTAACGCTCCAGGAAGAATAGGCTTTGACGGAAGGGGAACTCGGGCCTTTCTTCCGGAACTTTTGCTTGCTTTGGATCCCAGTTCCAAAATCCTATCGGAAGAGTCTTTATGTTTAAAGAATACCTAAGATACTTACTCGGCAAAGGACAGGTCCGTGCCATACTTGCGATTCGATCTGTTCTATTGATTTTAGTGCTCGCAGCAGTGCCTTCTATGCAGGCCGGAGGCGCGGTCGCCTTACTATTTGTGCCTCTTGTGCTGGCTTTACTCGGGACGTATGTGGCAAACGGGTATGTGATCCGATCCGGTATGGATCCGAAAAAACCTGTGGCACTCCCTCAGTTTTTGGTCTTCTTTCTGCTCTTGGTAGTATTCGTGCTCGTTCTGTTCTTGCTTTTGAATTTCCTGATCACTCCGTTTATCGGTCCGGAAACGAAGGCAGCCTTCGAGAAATACGCTAAGGATCCGAGCAAGCCCATGCCGGAAGAATTGACCAGGCTATATTTGATCACTCCTTTCCTCATGGGTTTGGTATTCTATCTGATCGTTCCTGTTCTATTCGCAAAATTGAATATACTACAAGGACTAAAGGCTCTTCTTTCCAGCATCAAACGTTCCGATTACGTAGTGGCGGCATGGACCCCGTACGTGATCATGTTCGTTCCTACGCTGGTAATGTTCCTCATTTCCGGTTCCGAAGAAATGGTAACCTCTTTCTTCGGACAGATCGTGATCTTATTCGTATTATTCTTCAGTTTGACTTCGGATATCTTCTTACAATATCCGACTTTCTATCTCATCAAGACCGAAGAGAAACCGGAAGAGCCTAACGAGTAACTAACCTTTCAGGAAGTTCATCGCCTCTCCTAGATTTTTTGCAATTTGGAGAAGTCCGGATGCGCTTCCTGCGATCTCTTCCGAGTTGGCGGCGCTGTTCTGCACCGTAACGGAAATATTTGTGACCGCGTTTGCCGTTTCCAGGATCGCAACCTTCTGCTCTCTTACGGAAGAACGGATCTCTTCCGATTTCGAATCCACCTGATCCACCGCTACACGGATGAGTTCCTTCTTCTCTTGCTGTACTCTCATTGTGGAAACAATGCTGTCCGAGGCGCTCTTAATAAAGGCTAATCCTTCTAAGATCTCCGCATAGACTTTCACGCAACTGTCCACGAATCCTTTTCCGGATTGTATTTCCTGGTTACTAGTTCGGATCAGTTCTTCGATCGTCTTGGTGCTTTGGTCCGTTTGTTCCGCGAGTCTTGTGATCTCCTGTGCGACGACTGCAAATCCTCTTCCGTGTTCTCCCGCTCTAGCCGCTTCGATCGCAGCGTTCAATGCGAGAAGGTTTACTTTTTCCGAGATCTCTTGGATGATCGCAGTGATGGATCTCATCTCTCCGGAACTGGATTCGATCTTGATCATGCTTTCGGAAAGACTTCCCATAGTCTTCTTACCTGCTTCCGTCTTGGTATACATATCCGAGATCCTTCCTAAAGAATCTCCAACGGATTCGCCCACTCTAGTGATGAGGCTGTCTAACTCTTTCATTTCTCCGGAAAAGGATAGGATCAGTTTATACTGGGCTTCTGCGTTATTTGTAACTTGCTCCATTCCGGCGCTGATCTCTTCGACAGAAGCGGAGATCTCTTCGACGGACGCGGATTCTGTTTGTGCATTCTCGGAAAGATAATCGCTGGATTTGGAGAGTTGCTCCGCAGAGGCCAGAATGGATTCTGAAAAGGTAAGAATGGAAGAAAGCATATCCTTTACCTTATGCTGGAAATTCCTAAAAACGATGGAAAGAAGATACAGCTCATCCTGATTGTGTTGGTCTTCTTCTACCAGTATAGCATGAGAGAAGTCCGCATCCCGGATGGAGATCCGGACCAGGTTCAGACCTTTTACGAGAGTCACGGAGAACTTTATGGAAGCATAAAGTATGTAGACCAATGTAATTGTCGAAATCGTAAGAAATACGGTTAGGCTAAAAGCATATTCAGTTTCCGCTCTTTGGTAGATCCGTTCTCCGATCATCAGCTGGACAGAGATCAGTTTTTCTATCTTGCCAGCTACAGGATCTATCTTCGGATACATGATCTTATCCGCGAATTCTCCCAAACCTTGCCTATCTTGTTCCTTCATTAAGGCTCGAGCTTGTTCTACTGCAGTGTCTGCTTCTTGGAAGAGAGGTTTTAGCTCTTCGATCAGTACTGTCTCTTCTTCTACTAAGGTCGTTGCAAGATATGCTTTCCATTCCCTGTCGATATCGGAAGTTGCTTTGTCCAGATTCGCGATCCCTTCTTCATACGTGAAGGCGCCACTTCTCACTTTGTGAACGCAATCTACGATGGAGATCGCATAATGATCGGAAATCGTTTTGAGTTGTTTGAGAGGAATGAGTCTATCGTTACGGATTGTTTCGATATCCTGGATCCTAGAAGATGAATTGATGATGGATAAGGCCACTAACGCTAGGAAAGGGAGGAGGACAGAAGCAAAGAGGATCGCAAGTTTCGTCTTTAAATTTAATCGTGAATACCAAATCATATAATAACTCCGCGCGAGATTTTATACGATTTGGGCTATAAATCCAGAGAAATCGAATTCTTTTGGAATTTTTCGATGAGTTCCTCGAAGCGAATTTTTACGCTTAGACAAGAGACATTGTAGCGATCGCTATAGGCTTGACAGAAGTCTATTTGAGACTATTCTCGGTGAACAAGCGAAAGAATTTATATCATACAAACGTTACAAAAAGGAAGAGGCAGTACTAGCCTTATGAATCAAAGAATAGAAAGAGAAAAAAAATCCGGGAAACTGCTAGTTCGTTTTCTAATTTTACTTTTGGCGTTGAGCGGATCCTTATCCGCAGCGTTATCGCTCAAACATATTCCTGACACAATTGGTCCGGATGGAAGGAATATCTCCAGACAGTTCTTTCAGTTTTTGAGATCGGCAATCATTAAGAATAAATACGATGGTAGAGCGGAAGGTTTTCATAAGTATCTGGACCGCTCTTTAGAGAGATTCGAATTAAAGAACCTTTTTAATTCCGAATACATGACCAAGGATAGTAATGGTCAGCATTATGTGACGTACAGAGGAAAGTATTTTCCAGACGGATACAAGGTGAGCCTGGAAACGGTGAGAATGAAAGAAGTATCCACTCCGAATTTCGGGGACTTCTCCGCCGAGTTTGCTCTCAAGCATAATCCGAATCCGACATACGGTGGGAACTCCTATTCTGGAAATTTGGATGTATCTACTAATCTGGGCCCGTTCACTCATAAGCATGGATTGAATGCGATGGATTCTGGTCTTCATTATCTGGATTCGAATAATCTCAAGGCTATCGCTTCTCCCGATACTTCCTACTTCAAAAAGATAAAAGATCCGGAAGCGAGAAAGGCAATTAACGATTTTACGGAATCTTATCCTGCTCTTGCTAAATTCATGCAGTATTATTTTGGAATGGATTCCCTCTTAAAAGTGCAACATGACGGAAAGATCCCAGGACTCACGGCATTTGCTTTCGAGGGGAATATTGAGCAAACTCTAATGCGGGATTATCCGGATTTTGGCGATTATCTGGATGATATTAAATACTTGGGATTCATAAAAGTGAGGCTCATGAACCTACAAGGTAGAAGCCTCGGAGAATTCGCGATCGAGTCCAAGTCCAGAGAGATCCGATTCAAATTCTACACTCATAACGGAAAGGTGATCCCTTACGATACTAAAGGGAATTTCTATCCTCAGGACGGGTTTCTTTTGACTAGTCTGACGGATTTTCCTTTTATCGCTAAGGCTAGTGTAGAAGCGAATTTGTACGGACTTGTATTAGAAAACGATGATATACAATTATTGGGAAGATTTTCCAATACAGCAAACTCCGGAGTGTTGAGCCTAAAGGTAACGAAGATCAAGGAATTCGATGTGAGCGGCGCATTCGCCTATTTCGCTCCTTCTTGGGCGATCAATATTTTCGTACCGGGAAACCTGCAGTCCATTATCTATGAATTCACCGAGACAGTCGTGAAAGCGAATAACGGAAAAGGCACCAGCGTGGTCTTAAGATGGGATAGAGATGCCTCCAAGACGCTGATGAAAACGCAAATAGAGACCGAGTTCTTGGACAATTTCTTTATCCGCTTCGGACTGAAGATCTGGAATAATCGGGTTCTCCCGGATGAGGATGCAAAGGACGATATTCGTGCTGTTCTCTCCAAGACCCTTGAGCTCTTGTTAAAAGGAATTTGATCTCAATAACCTTTTTATAAGCAATTCTTTTCGTTATTTCGGCCCTCGATGGATCCGGGTTTCCCGATGAGATCGAGGGCTTTTCTTTTGATCGAACAAGATCACACTTAGATCCCTTCGCTTTCTTTTATCGGATAACGATTATTATAATAAGAAGGAATCGATTTGAATTCCCGATTGATAGCTCTTAAGCGGATTTCGCCTCTTTACGGATATGGTTTTGTTTATATTATTAAACGAATTCGAAAAATGAGATATAAAAATCTTCTTGCAAGATCCCGATTTTACCTTCTTTTATATAGGCGATGGAAATATATGTTTGGAAAGGCGATATAACATCCATCCAGGCGGATGCTGTGGTCAATGCGGCCAATTCTTCCTTAATGGGGGGAGGCGGAGTCGACGGCGCCATTCATAGGGTAGGTGGACCCAAGATCGCCGAAGAATGCAGGATCCTAAAATTGAAACGGTATCCGAACGGACTACCTACGGGCCAATGTACGTTGACATCGGGAGGGCAGCTTCCCGCAAAATATGTGATCCATGCGGTAGGGCCGGTATGGAAGGGAGGAGAGTTCGGAGAAGCGTCCTTATTGGAAAGCTGCTATAGAAATATACTTCAGTTGGCTCAAGAAAGGGCTTTTGAGTCGATCGCCGTCCCAAGTATCAGCACCGGGATCTTCGCCTATCCGAAAGAGCTTGCGACCCCGATTGCGATCCAAACGGTTTTGGATCATAAGGACCAATTCCCCAGAAAACTTGCCCTCATATGCTTCGACAAGGATACCAAGGATCTATATGAGAAAACCTTAAAAGAGTTAGGTGTGAATTTCAAAGAAGGGATCCAATCCTTCTGAGATTCTTTTAGAGGCCGAGTCCCGCGACTCCTCCGCAAGTAGTAAAGAGATTTTGTTTCGGTGAGATTGCATAAGAAGTGTCTGAAGTCGCTTCACCCAAAGTGGTATTGATCGTGCTCGTGATCAAATTCGTGTTCACACAAGAAGCAGCCGAGTCGTTGCACTGAACGCTTGTCGGCATGGATCCGATCGCAAAATCGCTTAGCCAGGTCCCGAAGTTTACGGTCCCACTGACCAAGGAATACATATCATTGCTTGTGCTAATTGTATGAACATCTCCGGGGCCTAGGTAATATCTATAATTCGATTTGGTAGCTGCATCTTTCATCTTGGAGATTGCCTGTTTGGACCAATCGCAAGTAGTATAATCATTGGAGGAAGAGCCATTCCCGTCCGGCATAGAGCTTCCGTCGCTGTCCCCGAAAATAGAAGAGTAGGATTTTCCTGACTGGTACGGATCGGCTACAGTTGCGGTGGTATAAGCCAACTGGGACGCATTGATCTTATTGATCTGTCCCATCACATTATAAAAAAATCTTTGGTTCCCATCGAAGACTGCGGCATACTGAGCTAGTCTGTCGTTTGGATATTCGTCCGCTACCTTCTTAAAGTAATCGTTCAAGGAGGCGCCCGCAGATGTGGTATATGTGCTACCTATTCCCGACACCCATTGGGGAAGATTGGAAAAAGTAAAATGCCCGCTTGCGTTCCCGATGCCGTTTTCTACCCCCCAAGAATTCTCTAGAACAGGAAAGAACGCGGGACCCGGAGTATAAGAAGAAGTAGGAACGACTGCGTTAGACGCGTCCGAAAGCATCCGGACTTGCACTCCAGAACTGATGGACGTCACGGTTTCTCGGATGATAGGGAAGTTCAGAATGGTTCCGTACCCTCCCGCGCTTTGTCCGATCACAAATACCTCCTCCAGATTGCTGTATGCACTTTGGATGAATTTCAGAACGGAAATCACATTATCATATCCGTGGTGCTGGATGGTGCCTCTTGCATACGTAGTGACCTTGCTTCCTATATGCAGATCCCCGGTGCAATAGGGGATGAAAATAATATCATAATTTCGGAACGGATTCGCACCAACGGATTGGTCCATGATGCCTTTGAAGATGAGATTGATCGCGAAATCCGGAATGGTGTTCAACTGATTGAAATAAGTTGTGGTATTGTCCCCGAAACAGTTTGCGTCGTCCCAACAAGCGCCTCCCCCCATGAAATTGATCAAAAGTTTGGTATTCGCATTTCTGACAGTCTTACGGAAGAAATAGAAGTTCGTATTTCCCGGAGTACCAGAACATTCCGGAGTAAAACTTGCCGTATACGTGTAAGGAGTTCCCGAGCCATGATCCACCTGAGTGGTGAAAGTATCCGGATGAGGAGTGATCCTATGATACGGAGAGACTACGAGGCCTAGGATAGCTGCGTTCATTGCTGCTTCGTTATCGGAATGGTTGGAGGATTTAGTGCAGAGAATAGAGGAGAAGAAGATAAGAACGATTAAAAAGCGAAACATGAAGAAACCTTCTTAAGCTCCTGTTCGATATGGATAGAAGCTTAAGAATATTGTAAGATAGGTTTCTAAAATGTCAAGGGAAGCGAAGGCTCGTTTATAAGCAGGTTTCCGCCAGATCTTTCCCACTGTTGAAAGATTGGTGAGAAGTAGATCTCTTCAAACTGTTATTGTACTGATTTGAGATATAATTCGTATCCGTGCAAGGATGGGAACCGGAACCGAGAGAACAGTCCACATTCTCCGGAGTAGTGCCCGTATTTGTCACAATATTGGCGAACCAAGAATTAAAACTTTTACCCTGGCTGGTGAGGTTAAACATCTCGTTGCTTGTGGTAATTGTATGAACATCCCCGGGAGCGATATAGTAATAATAATTTCCGTTAGTAGCCGCGGTTTGAGCGGTCTGCATTGCATTCTTAGAATGAAGTGCCCAGTTACAATTGGACGGTGTATTGTCGGCAAGGCTGTTCGGAAGATCGCTGACTTCACTCGCATCCCCAGGGCCAAAGAAGGAAGAAGAATCGGTATAGGCGGGGGTCCCACTCTTAATAATGCCCATAACGTTATAGAACCATCTTTGCGTACTATCGAATTGAGCGGCATATTGCCCTATTTTATCGTTTGTATAGGCGTTAGCGGTCTTGCTGATAAAGTCTTGGATAGTAGGAGTCCCACTCAGATAATTTGACCCTACGATCCAGGTCGGCATATTTACTGCGCTACCCCACTGGTCCCTGACTATATCCTGAAAGAAATTGTCGACTACCGCTCCATTCGAAGCATCTGCCAACAGGCTTACATTTGCCACGGCAGGGAAGGTGGCCGTATCCTTAAACATTTGTCGTATATGAGGATAATTTAAAATCGCTCCGTATCCGCCGGCACTCTGCCCTGCGACCACAATGTCGGTAACCTGAGTGTAGTTTTGCTGGATATATTTTAAGACGGCGAGTGTATTATCGTGTCCACGATGATGATAAGCGCTAGGTTCACTGGCGGGGTCTACATAAGGATCATCGTAATTTGTCGGGTCCGCCGAACCAATATGAAGATCTCCAGTACAATACGGAATAAAAAGAACATCGTAATTCCTTAATGGATTTGCGGAAACATCCGCATCCAAAATGCCTTGAAAGGCCACCTTTACGAAGAGATCCGGAACGGTATCCAAGAAGTTGAAGAAGGTAGTGGTATTATTCCCGAAGCAATTATCGTTACTCCAACAGGCTCCTCCTCCCATGAAATTGATGAGCAATTTCTTGTTATTGGAAGCAACCGATTTACGATAGAAATGAAAACTGGTATTGCCGGAGTTCCCGAAGCAAGCGGGGATGTAGCTTCTTCCCGGAGATTGATACGTGGCGTTCGAGTTAGGGATGATGATCGTATCCGGATTCGCATTGATCCTTTGGTAGGGATTTTGCAATACAACTGCAAGCCCCAGTCCTATCGTTTGATTGGTAGTATCCTGGGATTCCGTCTTGCAATCCAGAACACTTAACGCAAGCGCAAGAACGGAAATAAGGAACGGACTTTTGGCGAATGTTCGCATGGCTTCCCCACTACTCTTTCTCGTTAGAACGAGATATATATATTTCGAATTAGGCTATATATAAGACTGCTAAAAGTCAATCGGTATCCTCTTTTCTTCCCTTGATAAAGGGAAACGGATGTTATGGATCTATCCGTAATCATTTGAACGTCAGTTCAAGAAAAGTAGCGGAAAAATTCTTCGAGAAAACTACGCCAAAATTGCGTAACTTTTGCGGGAAAAGCGGGCCTTTTCAGGGTAAAAGAGCGAAAAGAAAGGTTTGAATATCGCGGCTCAGATCAAAAACTGGAATCGGCTCTTCTAATTCGAAAGCAAAGGTGAAAACGTGGAATTATTTGATAGTTTAGGCGAGATCGAGAACGGTATTATCCCGGTCGATTCCATACTTCCTCCAGAATTATTTTTGATCCCTATCAAGACCCGTCCCGTTTTTCCAGGCATCATTACTCCTCTCATCGTTCCCGGAGGAAAATTCGCTAAGGCAGTGGAAGAGGTGCTCAAAGGGAATTCGTTCATAGGACTCGTACTTCTAAAAGATGAAGAGAATGAGAAGAAGACGGAAGAGAATATCTACTCCTACGGAGTGGTGGCAAAGATCCTAAAGAAGGTGAATCTTCCCGACGGAGCGGTGAATATACTCATCAATACGGTCCGTAGATTCAAAGTAGAATCCTTTGTATCAGTCGAGCCATTGCTTGTCGCAAAAGTTACCTATCCGGAAGAAGAGCCAGGAGCACCCAAAAACACCATCAAGGCGATGATGAGGACCCTTCTCATCATGACGAGGGAACTCGCACAAAACAACCCTCTCTTTACCGAAGAGATGAAACTTACCATGCTGAATGTGAACGAGCCAGGTAAGATGGCGGACTTTGTATGCAGTATTTTGAATATAGAGAAGGAAGATTATCAATCCGTAATAGAATCCGTCAATCTGAAGGATCGGATCGAAAAAGTGCTACTCTATCTGAAAAAGGAGATCGATCTGGTCAGTCTCCAAAGAGAGATCCAGGAAAATATCCAGGACAAGATAGACAAACAGCAGAGACAGTTCTTCCTGAGAGAACAGCTGAAGGCGATCCAATCCGAACTTGGCCAAAAAGACGGAAAGTACGAGAAGAAATACGAAAAATTCATGGAGCGATTGAAGTCCATTCCCGCCGATCCCGAAGTGATCGAAGAAGTGGAACGGGAGATGGATAAGTTCTTCTACACGGATCAGAATACCGCAGATTATAACGTTATCCGAAATTATCTAGATATCTTGGAAAGTCTTCCCTGGGAGTCAGCTCCTAGTCGGGAGATAGATCTGGACAAGGCGCGTAAGACCTTGGATCGGGATCATTATAAATTGGACGATGTCAAGGAAAGGATCCTAGAATTCTTGGCGGTCAAGAAGTTGAAACCTTCGGAGAAGGGCTCCATTCTTCTTTTGGTTGGACCTCCCGGAGTGGGAAAGACCTCCATTGCTAAGTCGGTTGCGGAAGCGATGGGCAGGAAATTCTTCCGCTTCTCTGTAGGCGGAATGAGGGACGAGGCGGAGATCAAAGGACATAGAAGAACGTATATAGGTTCCATGCCTGGAAAGATCATCACCGCTCTTAGGATCACCAAGGAAAAAGATCCGGTCATTCTATTGGATGAAATAGATAAACTAGGGATCGGGATGCAAGGAGACCCTTCTGCCGCTCTTTTAGAAGTCTTGGACCCGGAGCAGAATAAATCCTTTCGAGATCATTATCTGGATCTTCCTTTCGATCTTTCTTCGGTATTCTTTATTGCTACGGCAAATACGTTAGACTCTATTAGTAGGATCCTTTTGGATCGAATGGAGGTCATCACGCTCTCCGGTTATATTACGGACGAGAAGTTCCAGATCTTCTCCAAACATTTATGGAAGAAGGTACTGGAGAAAAACGGGATCGATTCTTACGGCATCCAGATGGACAAGAAGGCTGTGGTCTCCCTGATCGATCATTATTCCAGGGAATCTGGAGTGAGGGGTCTTGAAAAACAATCGGATAAGCTCGCTCGTAAACTGGCATTGCATATCGTAAAAGGGGAGCCCTATCCGAAACATATCCAAGCCACCGACGTGGAGAAATTCCTGGGTGTCCCGAAATACACAGACGATCGAATGACTAAACCTACTGTTCCTGGGACAGCCTTGGGGCTGGCCTGGACTTCTATCGGTGGCGCAACACTCCTGATCGAGGCAGTATTCGTAAAAGGTAAGGGAGGCATTCTTCTTACCGGCATGATCGGTAAATCCATGGAAGAATCCTCTAGTATCGCTCTCAGCTATATTAAGAATTTCTTAGGTTCCGAAGAATTGTTTACGGAGAAGACGATCCACCTGCATGTTCCGGACGGCGCCACCCCTAAGGATGGACCGAGTGCCGGGATCACCATGGCGACTACTATACTTTCCTTGGTATTAGACAAAAGGATCAAGCTCGGATTCGGGATGACAGGCGAATTGACTCTTACCGGAGAAGTTTTGCCTATAGGCGGGTTGCGAGAAAAGATCGTGGCAGCCAAGAGAGTGGGTGTGCATAAGATCATCTTCCCTTCCGACAATAGGCCTCAACTGGATGAGATCCCGGACTATGTGAAGAAGGGAATGGAATTCTTTCCGGTCACCAGATTCGAAGAAGTGGCAAATATACTCTTCGAACCGAAGGTCCTTGAAAAAGCTCTCTCAAAAAAGGAAACTCATTCTGGAAAAAACGAAAAGTCAACTTCTCCCAAGGAGAGTGAGAAGGCTGTCAGCAAGGAAGATCCGAAGAAACAGAAGCCTTCTGCGAAGGCAAAGAAGAGAACGTTTCGAAAGAAATAAATTCCTTGGCGCGTTTCTATATACTCTTGAAAATTTGCCATGCGGTCCCGTTCGTTTCGTTTTAAAGCCTCATTTCTGTGCCTAAGCCTTCTTCTTGGCTTCTGTAAGGCGACGAACGGTTATAATCCCGGGGATCCTAGTACTAATGAGTATTATGAAACCCAAATATTAAAATGCATGCTCGGACAACTTGCAGAATGTGCTGTGGAGCCTTCTACGGCTCCTCCTACGATCTTATATAAGAAAAATCTGTTAAATAGTGTTGATTTCTATTTTGGCTTTCCGGGAAGTTTTAATCCGACCGTAACTGGAGCAGGGCCGGTCACATATTCGATATCGACCGGGGCATTGCCTGCGGGATTATCTTTCAATACAAGTAACGGCCAGATCTCTGGAACTCCAACCGCAACGGCAGTTTTAACTTCATTCGGAGTAACCGCGACAAATACGTTTGGGAATTCAACCGATACATTTTATATTTCCGTCTGGGATCCTAGTGCAATACCGGACACCGGAAAAGCCACTTGCACGGATAATACCGGTACCGGGACTTCCTGCGCGGGACAGGACGGAGAATTTTCCAATATACCTGGATTTAGAAGTTATAACGGGCCGGTGCCTCATCCTACATACACTAACCAACAGGCTAGTGTGGATATGATACGAGGATTGTATTGGAAGACATGTTCGGAAGGGCAAGCAGATCCGACCTGCTCGGGGACTCCCACTTTAGGCGATTGGACGTGGGCGTCTAACGTATGTAGCAATTTGAATGTCGCTCCGGGATATGCAGGTTTCACGACTTGGAGACTTCCCACCATGAAAGAATTACTCACTCTCGTATACTTGGGATCTTCTACTCCTTTAGTAGAAAGCACATATTTTCCGAACAGCGGGGCTTCGGGATATTGGACTTCCACACAAAATGCGGATAGCTCTGTACAAGCGTATGCGATCGATTTCAATCTGGGAAGTTCCATGTCTTACAATAAGGCTTCTTCATTCGCAGTTCGTTGTGTTTCCGGCAGGACTATGTCGGAGCCTAGCTTTGTAGACCAAGGGAACGGGATCGTTCTGGAACAAGGAAGTCAGATCTATTTTCAAAAATGCAATAATGGAGAAACATATACTGCTGGAGCCTGCGGAACCGGAGCGAACACGATCGATTGGGAAACCGCAGTTGCTATCTGCGATAGTTTCGTATTAGGAGGTTTCAATTGGAGACTTCCAAATTTGGATGAGTTACATCTTCTTACGGATTATACGGATACTTCCGATCCTAAAATATACTCTGTGTTTAACTCTACTGCTTCCGCTGCATATTGGACATCTTCTTCTCAAGGAGGAGGCGTTCAGGAAAATCAAGCATATGCTAATCTTGCAGATACCAGGGAGATGGCTCTCCAAACTAAAACGAATTTTCTGTATTTTAGGTGCGTAAGCAGCGGCCCATAAGTCGGCCAAAATAATTTGCTTTTTAGACCCTGTCTCTAAACCTGTTCGAAGGAGACCATATGGGCGTACCTTTTATAGATATCAAACGATTCGAACCGGGATTACTCGAAGCTTGGGAGGACAAAGTCAAGACTCTTAGCAAGAACGCTTCCTTTATCGGGGGAGAAGAAGTAAGCCTTTTAGAAAAGAATCTGGCCGAAGCGGCTGGAACGAAATATTCGATCGCTTGCGCCAATGGAACAGACGCATTACAACTCGCATTGAGAGCCTTAGGAGTCGGTAAGGGAGACACAGTTCTCGTTCCCGATTCCACATTCTGGGCCACTTTCGAATCCGTAGTAAACGTAGGAGCAGATCCTGCTACTGTAGACACCAATCCGGACGATCTTCAAATGGACTTTGAAGAATTCAAAAAAGCCTTAGAAGAAGTGAAACCGAAGGCTGCGATCATCGTGCATCTTTACGGATGGGGAAGCGCAAAGTTAGAAGACTATCGTAAACTTTGCAAAGAGAAGGGAGTCTTTCTGTTAGAAGACGGAGCGCAATCCTTCGGAGTCATATACAAAGGAAAGCCTGTTTATCAAGATGCATTGATCACGACCACTTCCTTCTATCCGGCAAAAGTATTAGGTGGTGCCGGGGACGGAGGAGCGGTCTTTACAAACGACGAAGAGCTTGCCAACCGGGTCAGAATGCTTGGAAACCACGGAAGGACTTCTCACTACGGTTATGGAGATGTGGGTTGGAATTCTAGAATGGATACCTTGCAGGCAGGATTCTTGAATTTGAATCTACCTTACTTAAAAGCAAGGATCGAGTCCCGCAGAAAGTCCGCAGAGAAATACTACCAAGTGCTTCCTGGACTAGGGGTGAATGTGATCCAACCTCCGAAAGATTTCGCGGAGAATGGATACTGCAACGTTACTCTCTTTGATCCGGCAGAAAGACCGAAGATCCAAGAAGTCCTGAAAAGTAAGGGAATCGGATTCGGGGTCATCTATCCGGGAGCCATGAGCGATCAACCGGGTGCTAAGCCTTATATCAAAGGAAGATTCGGAAAGGAGCATAGGACCGGAAGGATCTGTGATTCCGTTTTGAATTTCCCTCTCTTTCCATACATGACGGACGCAGAGTTCGAAGAAGTGTTCTCCGCGATCAAAGAATATAAGAAATAGATCCGAGAGAAAGAAGCAAAGACTTGAGAAAAGCCGCTATCCAGCGGCTTTTTTATTTCTATATTTTCTTTCCTACTCCGGAAAAGAGTAGAGAAGATCCTGAGAAAAGGGAAAAGTTTTTTCCGTAAATGAATTGTCAGGGTCTAAATACTGTATTTAGAATGGTTCTAAATTGCGGGAATATAAGGAGATTCTTATGAAGCCGAATATCGGAATTCCAGAAAAAGACAGAGAAGCGATCAATCAGGGTTTGCAAAAGCTTCTAGCGGATACATACTTTTTATATCTGAAAACTCATAACTACCATTGGAACGTTACTGGGCCTCTTTTCAATACATTGCATTTGATGTTCATGACCCAGTACACGGAGCTTTGGAATGCACTGGATCTCATTGCAGAAAGGATCCGTTCCCTTGGATATCCTGCGCCGGGAACTTACAAGGCATTCTCTAGTTTGACTTCCTTGAAAGAAGAAGACGGAGTCCCTAAGGCCGAAGAAATGCTAAAGAATCTGGTGGAAGGTCATGAAGCAGTGATCAGAACCGCGAGAGCGATCCTTCCTTCTGCAGATTCGGGAGGGGATGAGGTGACTACCGATCTTCTTACCCAAAGATTGGATATCCACGAGAAGACGGCTTGGATGCTCCGAAGCATGCTCGAGTAATTCCCCACTTAATAAAAAACGAATATTCTCTTTCGGAGAATATTCGTTCATATCTTTTAATAAAAATCCTGAAAAGAAGAGTCCGGCAAAAACTTTCGTTAACAAACCTCGGTTTTAGCGGGCGGCCTATGCACCGAGATCCGCGGAAGGCGGAAGCCTTCCTTGCCGGACTGTGAAGAGTTTAGAGAGTGAGTATATACTCCACTAAGTCGTCCACATCCGTTGCGGATTGTGTACACCAAGGGTGAGGAGCGGCAGGCATTCCGATCGGAGCAGAAGTTCCTAACTCTGTCGGGCCGTATTCTCTTCTCATCTTTTGGTAATCCCAATAGTACCAGTCGGTGTCCCAAGGAACGGTTACGAAGTATTTATGTCTTTCGATGAACCTGTTTCTCTTGATACCGGCATCCGTGGCTGGGGATTTGAAGGCACGGAACACATCTGCTTTTCTGTTCTGCGGAGGATAAGGAGCCGGGAAGTCCGGACCACCTAACGCAGGAGAATAAGGCGAATGCAGAGTGTAGTATTGGTTGTAGAGTGCTGAACCTTCGGTGCATCGATCCGGATTCACTAAGTCTTCCAGATTTCGAACGTGGCCGTCGCTTAACAATCCTCTGTGCTGTACCCAATACATATCTCTCAAGAAAGTAGCACGAATGGATTGTTGCTTTCTTTGGTAGATGGTAGGAGTAAAGAATCTTCCCACTTCATTGAGTTTGAACATTCTCTCGTTGGAGTTAAGGCCTACCTTATCGCTATGACAAGAGCCGCAATCTCTTTGGAAGGTTGCTTTTCCTCTGCCCACTGCAGCAGTGATACCAGGAACATTCTCCCAACCGGTTTGCACGAATGCTCCTTCTCCGGAATCAGCTCCTGCTTGTGGGATGAGTTTGCCTTTGTATTTCAACCAGCGATACATACCTACTTGTCTGAGAGGTTTGTCGTACTGATCCAGTTTGGTCATGTATGCCGTAAGAGCTTGTAACTCTCTCGTATGCATGGATCCGGTCGCACCGTCCGGTTCTTCCGAATGGATATAGGAACCTTCGAAACCCACATAGGATTCTGTGTGAGAAAGGGATCTACGAACACCCATATAATTGGTCACGTTCGGGATGGCGATCGGAGAGAATTGATAGTCGTTGTCTGTCTCGCTACCTTCTCCTTTTACCCGGATAAGAGCGTGCTCACCCGCACCTTGAGGCATCACATAGATCAACATGGTCTTATCCACATCTTTGGAAGAAGGATCCGAGCTAGGACCAGGCTCACTTGCTTGGATGCCTGTAAAGTTCCCCAATACAGACCATTTCATGGACCATTTCGGATTTGGAAGTCCGGGAACTACTTTCGTAACTACGTTTCCCGGAGAAGCCTCATAGCTCAGTCTATAGCCATGGCAAGAAGCACAGTTGAATCCGATCCATTCTCCACTGCCAGTATAAGGATTGGATGCTTGTGCGTAACGATACCCTGCCCAACCAGTGCTTCTGGTATTTCCTTTCAATAAAGGATCCGCTCCTAAGAAGCCCGGGATCGGAGTGGGTTGCGGATACGGATCGAAATATACGTTATCCGTTGCAGCAGATGGAACTTCCCCGGCGACTGTTTGGTACGCTCCGAACAAAAGAAGAGGGTCCGCTATATTTCCGGTCACAGGATCTTTTGCCTGATATCCGAAGATCTTGGTCCAATCCAAATTGCGAATGGAATGAGCGATCCCGATATTGAAATCATAAGACCAGAACACTTGCTCTCCCAAAGCGAGAAGTGCACTGAATCCAGGGTTGTTCACATTGATCTGAACAGGATCCGTTCCTTTTGCGTCGCTAAGTAAGGAAACTACATCGCATGTCTGAGGAAAATCATCATCGGTGATCCTACTTGTCTGCGCATTTATCACGTTATGCGGTTGTCCAGGGCGAAGAAGAGAATCGTTATATCCGATCCTCTTTTGGATCTGTACTACAAGAGGACCGCTTGTTGTATGTTCAGGAACCTTGAACTGGACCTGAGTGTCGGTCCAGGCAAGAATATAGGAATTCCAACTATCGTGAACGTTGCTAGTCTCAAAGTTCACCTGCTTAGTGACGTCCAACAACTGCTCGTACATTTTCAGATTGGTTTCAAGGATCCTCGTATTGCCGATCATGATCTTAGAGTAATCGATATCCGGGCCGGCTCCAAAACCGGTTCCTCTTAAGGTGATTGTTTGCCCCGGGCTGAATGTAGGCGTGGGGTAGGTCTGGCCATTCGTTGTAGTTTGCCAGGCCAGACTACCGTTGATGAGTATCGATTGAAGCACCGGTTGCGGGAAAGAAGAGGCGGAAATAGCGCGCGCTCCTTCCCGGATGGGATCAAATTTACACACTTCTTCTTGGTTAGGGAATTCGGTGAATACTCCCACGGGACATCCCGCGACTAATACCCCGAATCCGACCAAGGCGTACTGCAAATATTTCTTTGCAGTACGTATTCTTTGCATTTCCATTTTCCGCTCCTAGTCCGGAGATGCAGAGGCAAACTCACGGATCACAGTTCTGGAAGAGTAGGATAAAGCAAAAAAAGAGGAGGGTCGTCCGAGACACGGAATTCGAACGTTCGAGTTTCATTATTCGAACAGTTGTATAAAAACCGAAACTTATAAAATAAGCAAAATATAAGAGGCCAAGGCTGATAAACCAAAGGAGAAGAGATCAAGGCAAGCGTTCGAAATAAAAAGATTCCATATCAGTTTTTAATAAACCGTTCTTTGGCTTAGAGCATTCCGACTGAGAACACTTGACAAGCTTATCTATTTTCTTAATATACCGACCATGTTAAATCCCGAGGTGGTGACTCCCATACTCTACTTCGGAAGCGGCCTTTCTTTTCTATTAGTGCTACAAAGGTTGGTTCCGCGTAAAAAACGAAGAGAAGACAGGATTAGCGCACTTTTGTTCCTTTCGTTGGGTATCATACTATTTACGGTCGCGAACGTTATTTTGGAAGTGGACCGCAAGTATCCGCATGCTATCTTTCTTCTTTTGACTTCTTTTTCTACGATCGGCCCTCTTTCTCTATTGTACACTCATGCCTTGGTCTACCCGAACCAGACACTGTACAAGGACATACGTTTGCATTTTCTGATCCCGGGAATGTTCTTTGTAGGGGAGCTTTTATTTTTCGGAAGGCCTTGGGATTCGATCATCGCCGACTTAGGGGAATTTAGGGAAATTCGATATAAGCATTATTTATCCATTGGATTCTTTCTGACCACAGCATTGACCGCAATGTACTTCGCATTTAGATACAGGATGCTTTTGACTGTGATCTCCATACCGGAAATCCGATCTCAGATCAGATTCATATTCATATTGGCTACGGTCACAGTATTTGCAATGTCCGGATTGGTATTCGGATTCATGTTTGCTTCGGATCTTCTGTTTCGGGTCGGTGGACTGCTGGTTGCATTGATCGTGACTATGTTGTTTTTGGCTCCTTCTCGCTATCCTGATTTCTTCGCGCCTTTGACAAGAGAGGTCCGCAAGAAGAAGTATGAAAAATCCTTACTGGTAGGTTTGGATCTGAATCTATTAGAGTTACGGATAGAAGAATTGATGAAGGAAGATAAGTTGTACCGGGATCCGGAGTTGACTTTGCATTCTCTTTCCGACGATCTTGGGATCAAGCCGTATCAATTGACCGAGTTTTTGAACGAGCATTTGCAAACAGGATTTCACAATTATATCAATCGGTTTCGGATAGAGGAAGCGGTGAAACTATTGGAAGAGAAGTCGGATCAGGACATTCTCTCCATCTGCTATTTTGTAGGATTCAATTCCAAGTCTTCGTTTAACGACGCCTTTCGAAAAGTTACCGGAAAGACGCCTAGTCAATTGAGGCAGAACAAATCTCTTTCCCGTCAGATCTCTTAAGGCTGGAACTCGGTGAATAGAAGGACCCAATCCCCTTGCGTTCTCTCAAACCAATCCTTTTCTTCGTTAAAGGTCCCACCTGCGAGTTCTAGTACCTTCTTCATATAGGGTTCACCGGGATCGAAGTCTTGCGCGTCGAGGAAGATGGAGCCTCCCCATTTCTTCTTTGCTTGGGTATGGGAGAAGACCCCTTTCAGGGATTCCACTTTTTTGTTGTTTAATGGAATATTATATTTTTCTGATAATTCTTTTACGAGCTTTACGACTCCCGCAGTTTGGGCCGGATTTGCCAGAAGCATTTCCGTATCCTTGCCCACGATCTCTATCTGAAAGCAATTCCGATTGGTGCCGGTGGCCGCCGCTGCCATATGCAATGGACTGTCCAAGAGTTGATAGATCTTTCCGTCCTTGTCTGCGAGAAAGGTGGCTGCAAGGTTTCGCTTTTCCAGCACTAGGATTGTTCCATCATAGTCGTTGATCGCAGTGAAATGCAATACCACGCAGTCTGCGGAGATCATTCCTCTATAATTATATCTAAGCCTTTTTTCTTCCGGAAGAAGACCGTCCATGGTTCTTTCTACCGACTCTAACTCCGTTTTAGGGGTAGGAGTAACTCCTCTTCCCTTGTCGTAGCTAGGTTCTTTGATCTCTCCATTTTGCCCGACGAAAGGCCTTTCCTTACGAAGCACCCAATCCCCGTATCTATCCTTCCATTCCATTTCGGAGAAGAAGGATCCTTTAGACTCTTCTAATATGGATCTAAGAACGTTCTCATTTCCGCAATCGCTTCCATTCAGGAAGGCGCCGAATTTCTTCTTTCCTTGCGTATGAGTGAATATTCCCGAAAAAGAGGAAACATCCGAATTCGAAAGAGGAACATTGAATTCCTTGGAGATCTTTTGGATAGCGCTTACCAAGGCCTTTCTTTGGATCGGACGCTTTAGGATATCTTCCTTATCTCCTTCCCAAGCAAGATGTAAGACATGGTTGTCCATTTTGGGAGCCGCTTTTATGAGAACGGAACCCGCATTCTCTAAGCCGTAGAGTCTTCCTTTTTTATCTACCAGGTAGTGAACGAGCCAACCTGAATTTGCACTTTTACTAATATACTCTTCCGGACTTAAGCCCTTCGTATGATGTAGCAGGATCCCCTTAACCTTAGATTTGGAACGAGAAGTAGAAAGAGTCTCCAGGGTCTTGCCGGGAGGGAGAAGGGCAATCAAGGGAAGAAGTGGAGTCTCATTTTCCAAAACGGAAAGATGCGTGGGCGAGCCGGAAGCACAGCTAAATAGAATTAGAATGGAACAGATCGCGGATATGGGTCTCAACATCCTTTCTCCGATAATTTTTCTTTTAGTAAGGAAAGGTCGGAACGAACTCTTTCCATGATCATTTTTGCTTTGGTATGACGGTTTAGAAGATCCTTATATTCTAATACGGATTGGCTCTTCTTGATCTTGGCTCCGTTTTCCAATTCCGGTTCCAGGGGTAGGGTCTCCAGATCTCTGAGTGCGCTTTCCGCTTCTAATCGTATCTTGGTCCAGTTTGCGGTAAATGCGGAATGTATCTCTTTCGGGACCTTCTCCTTAGAGATCTTGATCCTATCCTCCATCTGAGGGAGATCGATCCTTAGGAATTCGCTCAATGCCTGAGAGTCTTGTACAAGTTCGTCCAATACGGAGCTGAGATGCTTTTCGATCGCCTCGTGTTGGGAATGGATCGCCTTCTTTGCCCTTCGGAAGATGCGGAGCATTGCAAGAAAGGAAAGGAATAGAACGGATAAGAAGACCCAAAAGGAAAACTTGGAAAAGACCCAACTCACCCAAGGGGATTCGAACCATTCTTGCAGATAAAAGCCAAGGAATCCTAAACCTAAAAGAACGCAAAAAAATAAGAGAGGAAGAATTCGTCTCATTTACTTTCTCATTTCTAAGAAGGATTTCTTTCTGTCAAGGTCAAGACGAAGGGTCCCAGGACCGAAACTAATAAGGATGGATGCCTCTGCCGAATACTTCCCCACTGGTCCTAAGAAAACCAATTCTCCCAAAGTAGTGAACCTAGGATTCTATAGGATCAAAAAGACTCTTCGGGAAGAAGGCTTTGAAGTAGTGGAGAAGGCGGACGGCAGGATCACTCTCGTTCTTAGAGTGAAAGAATAGGTTCTGCAAAGAAGGCATTCCTTCACATAGATCGCTCTATATCTGAAAGAAGTCCTTTAGACTTTTTCGAGTTCCTTATAATTCCGGATCTTTTTCAATTCTCCGGCTATCCTTTCTCTTTCCATACGAACCTCATACTCATCTTGGATCCCCATCCAGAATCCCACGGAATTTCCGAAAAACTTAGAGAAGCGTAGTGCAGTGTCTGCGGAGATCCCTCTTTTTCCGCGGATAATCTCGCTGATACGAGTTGGATTTAGATTCGTCTCTTTGGCGAGTCGATACGCTGTAATCTCCATTGGCAATAGAAACTCTTCATTGAGGATCTCGCCTGGGTGAACGTTCGGGATTTTTTTCATATTGCCTCCTAATGATAATCCACAATTTCAACAAACGAAGCGATTCCCTCATCCCAAGTGAAGCAGATCCGCCATTGATTGTTGATCCGAATACTGTATTGACCCTTTCTGTCGCCGGAGAGTTTTTCCAAACGATTCGAAGGAGGTATTCTCAAATCTTCGAATGTATGGGACCTGTCCAACATTACCAGTTTCCGATACGCCATCGACTGGATCTGCGGAGGGAACTTGTAAGAGAACTGTTGGTACCAGATCTTTTCCGTTTCTTTGCATCTAAAGAATAAGATCATCTAAATATTCCTGCCTTACAATAGTATTGTCAAGCGATAATACTGGCTCGCTTGACTAATAATGTACGGGTAAGCGGAATTGTGATTCTCTCGTTATTTTTTAGCAATTTGTGAGTTGGAATTCGGAAATTTGATTCCGAGGTATCTGTAAGAAGAAGGAGAACCCGGAAATTACAGTGACTTGGTGGGAAGTTTCAACTTCCGCTTTCTTCTATCGTGGGAGGGTCTTCTGTGAATTCTTTAGGCTCTTGCTTTTTAGGGACCAAGCTTTCTTTACAGCTCTTTCGGAGTAGATCATCTATTCTACTCTTCTCCGGAGTGCGGGGAAGGATCCTCAAATAGATCCTATAATTGCGAACTGCTCCGGGACAATATCCCGCTTTTAAATAAAGACTTCCAAGTAATCTTCTTGCTCCCGGATGAGAAGGTTCATGCTCCACGATCCGAGTCGCGAGTCGGACTGCCTTGTCCGGATTCGTGTTCATATTCTTCTTGGATTCTTCCCAATTCTTTACGAGCTCGTCTTCGTAGAGTCGATAGAGTTCATCATTCCCCATCTCAAATACTTTGAAGACAATAGTATCTTGGGCTCCGCTCTTACAGAGTCCGTACCAAATATCTTCTTGGCTGTCCGTAAGCTTATTTCCTCGGATGCCTACGAGTTCGCTTCCGTCCAAGCAACCTGCCATTTTATATATGTCTCTCATCGCGGCGGGAGAAGCGGCGACTAGGACCCTGGATTGATTGGCGAAGCTTGCAATATCGTCTTCGGGCATGGCGTCTTCCGGGTTTACAATGTTTGGAAAATCGCTGAAGATCCTGAGCTTGATAGAAGATTCCAGGACCCAGTCCGGAAGATTTAAGGTCTTAACGAAATCGTCCTTGGGTTTCCAGAAAGAGCGTAGAGTTTCGCAGGATGGGAAGGTAGTTCCTACTGCTAAGAGCAGGAGGAATACGCAGAATTTGGTTCGGTGCGCTTCTTTTCCGGTTGCCACTCAGGGTAACTTGTGTTTTCTCGATATTAGAAGCAACAAGGAAACAGATGCCTCAAGAGTTGAAAGCCAAACTGGACGGAAAGGGACAAAAGCATTGCATTGTCGTTTCTCGTTTTAATGAATTCATAGTAGAAAGCCTTTTGAAAGGAGCCCTAGACGGTCTTTATGCGACCGGGGTAGAAGATAAGGATATTACCGTAATCCGTATTCCTGGAGCTTACGAACTTCCTGTTGTAGTATCTAAGGCAGCAGCCAGTAAAAAATTCAATTCTATCATTTGCTTAGGCGCAGTCATCCGAGGAGCCACCGCTCATTTTGATTTCGTGGCGGGAGAGTCCGCAAAAGTCGGTTCTATCGGAGTGCAATATTCCGTTCCCGTGATCTTCGGGGTCCTGACCACGGATACGATCGAACAAGCTATTGAAAGAGCCGGAACCAAGGCTGGGAATAAGGGATACGAATCCGCTTTGACCGCCGTTGAAATGGCGAACTTGCTTACTCTTCTCTAATCTATGTCTTCTTCTTCCAGAAGGAAGTCCCGTGAAATCGCCCTCATGGCATTATATCAGTTAGAGCTAGTGAATCCGGCTCTTTCCGAAGTCCTGAAGTTCCGTTGGTACGATAAAAAAATCGAAACGGAAGAGAGGGATTTCGCCATTTCCATTATAAATGGGGTTGTGAAAAACGCGGACGCAATCGATACTCTAATCAAGAAGTACTCGAGGAACTGGGATTTTTCCCGGATATCCCCGGTGAACAAATGTATTCTTCGTTTGTCCATCTACGGGTTATTGCACTCCAAGGAAATTCCTCCCAGGGTCACGATCGACGAAGCCGTTGAACTGACCAAGGAGTTCGAAAGTGAGAATTCAGTTCCGTTCATCAACGGGGTTCTAGATTCGATACTTCAGTACGAGACGAACCGACATGGAAAACCCGATCCGCAAGAACCGAATCTTCCTGGAGACGGAAGAACCTAAGCCTTCCTATTATTACGGAGACGAACCGGAAGAGTTTCGCTCTAAAAGAAATTATAATCCTATGGCCTATGTTTGGGGAGCTGTGATTGCGGCTCTTCTACTTCTTCTTGGCTTCGGTATCTGGTATTTCTATTCTAAGAACAAGAACACCGATCTTGCGGGAGAATATTCCGGCGGGAAGGTTCCCCTCATGCCTAAGGGAGATATCAGCCGTGAATTAGAAAGGCACTATCTTCCGAACGGCACGAATAACCCTCTTCTTACCAAATGTGTGAATTTGTTTAAGGAGAATTACACAAAGCAGGCATTCGATTATTGTTCCGAGTTTTTGACAGGCCCGGCGACGGACCAGGAGAAGTCGCTCGCGCTTACCGTTCTAGGCGTAATCTACGATCAGTCGGGAAGATTCCCTCAGGCGATAGACACTCTGCAGAAGGCGATCCTTCGGGACCCTAAGAACGTATATGCGTATTATAATCTGACTTTAGCTTATAAACATAACAATCAGTTCTCCGACGCTCGCAGTACTGCAATGAAGGCAAAAGAGATCGCTCCAGATGATCCCAAGATCTCTCTTATGGTCGGGAACCTATTCAATGAGATCAATGATCCCGACGCGGCAATTGACGCGTACAAGCAAGGTTTGACTTCCGCGCCGGACGATCCATATCTTACATACAATCTTGCCGTAAGTTACTTTAAGAAGGGTGAGATCCCTCAGGCGGAAGAGCAGTTCAAGTTAGTCGTTCTTCGCGCTCGAGGAGGAAAGCTTGCTGCTCTATCTAATTCCTACTTGGGGAATATCGCGTACAATCGAGGGGATTACGTTGCCTCTGAGCATTATTTCCGGGAAGCAGCGGTGCTTTCTCCGAATGACGCAAAGGCTCTCTATAATCTTTCTATCGTATTAAAGAAGAACGGTAAGATAGAAGAGTCCTTGAAATACTTGGAACTTGCGAAGCAGACAGGCGCGAACGATCCCGAATTGTTCAGATCCATTGCGGAAGGTTTCGAGCAGCTCAACCAAGGAGAGCAATCCATTGACGCTCTACAGAAGGGCCTAAAATACAATCCGAATAATTTGGACCTTCTGTTCCAACTTGCAGAAACATATTATAATCGAGGCGACCTTCTGGCAGCGGAAGAAACCTACAGAAGGATTGTAGACTCTACTCCTGGCGACAGTTTTACGGAGACTGCGTTATTGAATCTAGGTGTAGTCTTGGATCAGATGGAAAGATATGGAGAAGCGATCACATATCTGAACCGTGTATTGGATCTGAATCCTAAGAATGCAAAGGCATATTATAATCTTGGCTTGGTATACAAGCACACAGGCAACGGGACTCAGGCAATCGAGAATTTCCGAAAGGCATCCTATCTGGATCCGAGCGATCTCAAATCCAAGGAAGCCTTGGGAGATTATTATTTAGAGAATAAATTCTATCGAGAAGCGATCGAGGAATACACCATCCTGTTCAAACAAAAGAACGATTACTATAAGGTTGCTCTCAAGCTCGCAGAAGCCTATATGGGCAGTGGGGAATCTTCCAGCGCGGAAAAGATACTCTTGCAAGTAATGAATCAGTCCAGGAACACGGGAGAGATCAAGCAGGCTCATAAGAAGCTTGCACTTCTCTATAATAAGTCCAAGGATCCGGATCTGAAGAATAGGGCCAAGGACGAAGCGTATCGTTCGGCTCATATGGACCCAGAAGACTACGAGGGTAGATTGGTCCTCTCTAAGATCCTATTGGACTCGAATTCCGTTCTAGATCGCGAAAAGGCGATCGAAGAATTGACTGCAATCGTTCGTTCGGAAGTGAAGCCGAAGGTGGCTTCTACGGCGTATAATTATCTGGGAGTGGCCTTTTATAAGAACGGAGAGTTCAAAAAGGCGGTCCGCTCCTTCCAAAATGCAATAGACTTAGATCCCTCAAATACGGAAGCTTACGATAATAAACGTGCTGCTTCCGCCGCACTGGAGGATTCCTCCAAGAGGGACGGTCTTTTCTGAAAAGAAATCTATTCTTTTGCATTCTCTTACTCATCTCTTATATCTTTACCGGACAAATCTTAGCCGAAGAACCAAAAGACGTCTTTAAGGAAGCAGTTCTTTCTAAGGGTCGTTCCCAGGCTAGGAGCATTTCGGAGATCCGATCCAAGGCACGTTTGGATCTGGTAAAGGAGCTTCCCAAGATCGTTTCCGATCCGGAAGCGAGAGAAGATAGTATCTTTGCCGCATTAGCCTTATATTTCGAGTTAGACGATCTAGATAACTTAGCTCCTACCTGGGCTCCGGAATTGGATTCCACATTCAAGAATACTAAGAATGTGGAGATCCAAAGAAAGATCCTGGAACTCGCAGACAAGAGAAAGGAAAAGAGGCTCATCTACGCCGTGATCGCCGGACTCACTCATACCGACTTCGAGGTGAGGCAGTTCGCATACAGATATGTGCAAGCGATCAAAGACGATCGAGCCATGCCTCATGTTTTGGATCTCGCAATCTCCACGAATCCGGTATACAGAGAGTATTTCTTAGAGGCTTCTATATGGATCAAGGACGAGAGAGTCCAGAATCTCATCAATAAATTCTCAGGGGATGATAGTCCTGCGCTTCGTAGGAAATTCTTCCTTGTATTAAATAAAAATAATATTCCTGACAATCGCGGTCAGATCCAGAAAATGGCTGCCTCGGATCCGGACGAAGACGTTCGCATCCATGGTATGGAGATCCTGAAGAACAGAAAAAGTCGTCAGTACATTAGTATGTTCTATAAGGGGATCACGGAACCGAATCCCGATCTCAGAAAGGTGAGCACCGAAGCTCTCTTCTATTTGAGCGATAAGCAGGGCGCCAAATCCGTTTCCGAGCAATTGGCAAAAGAAACCGTTCCCGGCTTAAAGGCGAGACTGATCGATCTTCTTTTAGAGTTGGGAGCGCACGGAGGAGGCCAGGGGCTTTTGACTGTGCTGGATGGGGACAAGGATCCTGGACTTCGCTCTCGTGCTGCAGAAGCCATGGGAAAACTAGGATTCAATCCTGGAACGAGCGAACTCAAGCGCATTTTCGAAAAGGAAAAAGTGAACGAGGTCAAGCTTTCCGTTCTAAGAGCGTTGGGAGAATTGAAGGACAAGACTTCAGTCCCGGCTTTGATCTCTTATGCTAGCAATAATAAGAAGGAAAATCTATCTCTTCGTTTACAGGCTGTGGATACGGTCAGGGTGATCGGAGATCCGGAATGTCTTCCTGCATTGTTCGATGCATACGTATTCGAAAAGACGATCGAAGTGAAACTAGAAATGGAAAAGGCAATGAGAGAGATCCTAGTGATCAAGGTCTCCCATTGATATATGAGAGTCTTTTTACTCCTTCCTCTTTTTCTATTCTCATGCATTAGAATGGGTTATGCGCCAAACCAAGCATTCATCCGAACCGGGGTTTCTTGGGATAAGAAGCAAGGCACGCCGGAGCCATTTGAACTGCGACATGCCGCATTCGAAGTAAAGGCCTGGGAGATCCGCGGAGACAAACTCAAACAAGTCTTAGAGGATCCGAATAATAACAGCATTCCCGGAAAGGAAAACAAGAGCCTTCTCGATCCTGCCTTAGGCTGGAAACCTGGAGAAAAGCGGGTCTTCCTCATTCAGATCCGATCCAACTATTTGGAAAGGCCTATGGACAAAGTGGGAGAAATAGGCGTTCGCTTAGAACACTGCGATGCGAAAGATAAATTAGAATATCCTTATACGTACTATATATTCCCCACTCAGTTGGGAGAAGATAAGGACAGAGTCTCTAAATACAAACAAGAACATTCAAAGACTTCTTCTCCGTTGGTAAGCAGAGAGCAAAGTGCCTATGAAGAAGAGTCCAGGAATATCCTGGCTACGTTTAAGAATTCATGCTTTAAAGACGGGAAAAACACCCTCGAAGTGCAGATATTGGATCTGGAATTCTATACGTATCGTTTCTTTTTCGAATATTAGGATGAAAAGACCGGTTTTTCTTTGAATTAGCTTTAAACTAAGCTGGTTCCGATGCGAGTATGTAACCTGCCGAGGCCTGCCTCTTTGGATTATATATTAAAAATTGTTGATGGACTTTTTGTTATTCAACATTGGAAAGGCCTCTGCCAGAAATCCTTTTCGCGATCAAACGTATTTTTCTAAATATTCTTTTCCTTTCAAATGGCTCGGATAAAGGATCGGGAAATCGACTCCCGTGCGTTTGCGTCTTCTCCGATATGCTTTGCTAGATTCGGTATAGACCTCGTATTCGGATTCCACTCGGAAGAGAAGTTTTTCCCAAAACAGAAAATGATTATCTATAAAGTCTTGTCGGATATCCTTGGGTAAGGAGGTAAGTGGACATTTGTTCTTGAACTCATGCATAAACACTAGTCCTACCAAAACTCCTCTTGTATCCAAATACGGTTCCAGAGGAAAGGTTCGGCAACTGATAGAGCGGTTCTCTCTTTCGCAATGAGCCACTCCCTTGCATTCGCAAAATGTGATCTTTCTATGATCGTATTCCGCGAAATCCTTTTTCTCCTCCCTGGTCATAGGAACATATGCCTTCCAAAGATCGGTTCTTTTAGAGAGCATTTCGTATTCTGCTTTGTATAAGGCAGGAAGAGCGTTGTCCGATTGGCAACAAACCGGGATGCCTCCGTTAGAAGGAGCGCATAGGCTTCCGCAATTGTATTCCGTGATCTCTTCTTGTAAAAGAGAATAATAGTATTGTATCTCGTCTTCGGTAAGAGCCTTCGGATCGGCTTTAAGAGTCTTCTTCATTCAGTTCGGTTTCTCTTTTTTTTTCTCGGAAGTGTAGCGTTCTTTCCAAATAAGAGATCCGAAAAAGAAGATAGCCGACTCCCATGAAACTGGCGGAGACTAAGAGTCCCCATCTACGATAGAAAAGGTCTATGGATGCGGGGAGCCAACCGTTTTTCTGCAAGACCACAAAAACTAAGGAAGAGATCACTAACATCGAAAAGCAGGCAAGTATGAAATAGATGGTCGCTCTAAAGCTCCAGAGCTTGTCTTCTCTCTCATACTTCAACATTAAGAATTGTTTGTAGAGTCTTTCGTATTCCTTGGGCGTGGAGATCTTTTGGATCTCGAAATATTGCTCGAACTCGGCGGGAACTCCTTCCGGATCCGGAAGCACCAATTCATAGTCTAAGGAAGCATCGTAACGTTTGCGACGGGCCGGGTCGGAAAGATGATAATATGCCTCGGCTCCTTCTCTCAATTCTGAATCCTTCCATGGGACCCAAGAATGTTCTTTGATCCTTTCAATATAGAGTTTGAAAGCCTCTTCAACGGATTGTGAGGACGCATCTCTGGGCAAACCCAAGAGGCCGTAATAATCCGTCTTACGAGTGATCCCTGTAGCTGATCGATTCATCGTTTCCAAGCGAGAATTCCGATTATCTCCCGATGCTTGCGAAGAAGGAAACGTTTTTTTAGGCTTTCGAGCGGGTTGACAGGGCCTTTCCCCGTCGAAAACTCGTCTTATGAGCGTGCTTGCAATAGAGAAAAAAGCAGGAAGGGTCTATATTGAGACCTATGGCTGCCAGATGAACGAATACGATTCCGGGATCGTGTCCAGTTTGATGCAAGGCGCTCAGTTCGAGACGGTCACCGATCCAGAGAATTCGGATGTTATCTTCTTAAATACATGTGCGATCCGGGAGAATGCCCATGCAAAGATCTACGGCCGTCTCCAAAGTCTGGGCTATCTGAAAAAGAGAAATCCGGATCTAATCATTGGAGTGCTCGGCTGCATGGCACAGAATCTGGGTGAGGATCTTTTCCACCAAGAGTTGCCTTTGGACCTAGTGGTTGGTCCGGATAATTATAGGACGCTTCCTGAACTCATACAAAAGATCCGCACCGGAAAGCAACCTGTCTCCTTAACTCGTCTTTCTAAGATCGAAACCTACGACGAGATAGAGCCAAGGGTGATTAACGGCATCCAGGCCTTCGTAACCATCATGAGAGGTTGCAATAATTTCTGCACCTTCTGTGTGGTTCCTTATACGCGGGGAAGGGAAAGAAGCAGAGATCCTCAATCCATCGTTCGAGAGACTCAGGACCTGGTGGCCCAAGGGATCAAACAACTCACACTTCTCGGACAAAATGTGAACTCGTACCAAGCAGAAGGAACGGACTTTGCCGGTCTGGTCCGCATGCTGTTAGAAGAGACCGAGATCGAAAGGATCCGTTTTACTTCTCCTCATCCTAAGGATTTTCCTTTGCATCTTCTTGAGTTGATGGCGGAGAATCCTAGGTTCTGTCCGAATATCCATCTTCCACTTCAGTCAGGGAACACCAAGGTGCTCGCGGATATGAAGAGAAACTATTCCAACGAAGAGTTCTTGGAAGTAGTGGATCGGATCAAGAAGACTGTGCCTAACGTAGGATTGACCACAGATATTATCGTAGGCTTTCCGGGAGAGACCGACGAGGAATTCGAGGATACCTTGGACATGGTCCGCAAGGTAGGTTTCGATATGGCATTCATGTTCAAGTATTCGGAGAGAGAAGGTACGATCGCTCAGAAAAGATATCCGGACGATGTACCTGAAGAAGTGAAGGGAGAAAGACTCACCCGTCTCGTAGATCTACAAACTGCGATCTCTCTCGAACAAAACCTGTCCAAGATCGGAAAGACCTTCTCCGTGTTAGTAGAGAACATCTCCAAGAAATCCTCTAAGGAAGCAAGCGGTCGTACTACTTGCGGCAGAATGACCGTATTTCCCATTCCGGAAGGAAAGAATATCGAGTCCTTGATCGGGACCACACTTAACGTACAGATCAAGTCTGCAACCAGTGCCACTCTGAAAGGAGAGGTGGTCTGAGTGAAAAAGGTCTCCTCCCGATCGGGAGGAAGTTCTTCTCCTCGGAAAAAAACTTCCGCCACAGTCCATAAAGCGGACACCACCAACTTCGGCCTAGAGGCGGAAGGAAGGGTCGCTGAGGGAAAAGATCTACGTTCCGTTCGGGTTCACAGCGTAGAAGATCTTCCGCCCGGATTCTATGTTCATACGGACAGAGAACGCCTTTGGAGATTCATTCCTATCTTAGATCGTTATATTCTTTCGGAGATCGTGCCTCCTTTCCTAGTGGCGCTTCTATTCTTCACTACAGTGTATATGGCGATTGCCCTGCAAAAGATGGTGGGTCTGTTCGTGGGGAAGGGCGTAGATCCTTTTCGTCTGATCGATTATTTCGGTTATTTGCTAGGGAATATCCTTCCCACCACCATGCCGATGGCCTGCTTGATGAGTGGTCTCATGGCGGCGGGTCGTTTGTCCGGAGATTCGGAGATCACTGCGATCCGTTCCGCTGGTATAGGATTCTCCAGGATCTATGTGGTTTTCATTTCCTTCGGACTCTTCTTGGCCGGAGTGGTCTGCTATTTTTGCTTCTATCTTTCTCCCATCAATACCAGAAAGATGACCGAGTTCAACAAGTGGATCGTTGCGTACAATCCTCTTCTCGCTCTCACGCCTGGGCAGTTTGCGGGAGATAAGGTGCAGAATGCGGGCTCCGAAAAAGCGATCGCAATGTACACAGAAGGAGTGAACGCCAAGACCGGCGAACTCTCCGGGGTCCAGATCAGAGAATGGACCGTCTTCATTCCCCAGAACCAGGATCCACTCATGCTTTCCATTGGTGGCGCGAACCGTCAGATCCAATTGGGAGAATCCTATATCACTCAGATCATTTCCGCTCGTAAGGGAACGTTAGTCGAAAAAGTGACTTCTAACGGAGAATATGAGAAATCCATCCGATTGAAGGATGCTTGGATCCTGGAATGGGACCGAGTCAAACATGAGTTCTCCATCGGCGATCTGAGAAAAGGGGAGATGGACTATAATATTCCTAAGTCGGATCATAAGAAGAGCCTGGAAATAGATGTGGATCCGGCGTCCTTCACCTTGCCTGCGCTTATCCAGATCCGGGATAATATTGAAAAAGGAAAGTTAGAGGAAATTCCCGGCCTGGAAATCCTCAAGGAAATGGGAGTCTCCACGGAAGGAGAAGGGAATCTCAAACAAAGATTATTAAAATTGCAGTTGGATTTGGCAGTAGCACTCGCAGATCCAAAGCTTTCCGACGCGGAAAAGACCCAACGGGTCACAGTCGTTATGCAGTTATCCACTCTATTGAACGAGGCAAAAAAAAGACTCTCTCAATTCAATGTGGAGATCCAGAGGCGATTTGCCATTCCGGTGTCCTGTGTTATCTTTTCTTTAGTCTCCTTGCCTTTAGGATTGGTCGTAAAGCGATCCGGTAAGGGAATGAGCTTCACAATGGCCGTTGTACTGATCATCCTATACTGGGCACTTTTTACTTTCGGGTCCAATGTCTCCGATAGTTCCAAGGTTCCGGTGTGGTTGGGTCCTTGGCTGGGAAATATCGCGATCGCCGCAGTGAGTTCAGTCGTTATGTTAAAGCGCACGGATATGCGTTTCCCTCCGGGGGTGGTAAATTTCTTTCAGATCCTGGCAAAGTTTTTCTCCCCAGTCCGGGCCTTCTTCTCTCGGATCCTTCTCCCTTTTTCCCCCCTAAAAACGAAATTGACAGAGGGAATCAAAAAATTATCCTTATGGAGAAATCGAACGAATAAGAACTAATTTCCGTCCAGGAATAGGGTTTTTAGTTTTCGACGCATTTCTTTTCGCGTCGAGTAAGGGGGAAGTCGGCTTTGAAAACCGCGAATATTTGGCATATAACTTCTGGAGCTGAATTCCCCGTTCATATTTGGAAACACCCTCGCATCAATATTGAATTACGCAAGGTTCAGTTGAAGGATTATAAATCCATAGAACTGGATCCGCAAGACATCAACGTATTTTATATCAATACTCATCTGAAAGAATGGTCCGAGATCAAAGATGATTTCCTGAAGAGATTCGAACTGCATCCTTTCGTGGCTCTTACCATCATCGCTTCTCCCGACGCCGAAGAAATCTATAATAAACTTTCTCCTAAGGGCAAGACCGAGGTCCTCGAAAACCCGGTCCAAGCCAGGACTCTCCGGATCATTCTGGACAGGGTCATCCAAACTGAGTTCTTCAAGATGGTGGCAAACGAGATTGGGAATAGCTGTCTTGCGAATGTTGGCTTTTTCGAAGGAGTCTTCCAACTTGCGAATAAGGAATACAAGGATGCGCAGAAGGCGAACGCTGCGTTACATGCCATTCTTGAATTCGAAGCCAAGATCAAGAAGAATAACGAAGACATCAATAAGGCGATCGATCGCGTCAACGAGCTCAAGAACCAAGAATTGCTCACTCTACATGAGCGCCTGAAAGTTTCTGAGATCATAGACAATCTCAAGACAATGGAATTGAAGCATGCTCTCGAACTTAGAAAGGCTACCGAGAGAGCCTTGGAATATTCCAGCATTGAAGAGATTGAAATGAAGAATATCCTGGAGGCTCAAACCAAACTCTTTGAATACACCGAACAGGAAATCAAGGAATTGGTCGAAGAGAATAGGAGACTTCGTAAAGAGTTGGGCTTGCCGGAAGGCACCTAATCTCTGCAAAACGAATTCTAACTGACTTCGTTCTTGCGATCCATATTTACATCTTAGTTAAAGCCTGACTCTTTTACTGAAGTCTCTCTTAAAATGGGGACTTTGATCATTCCTTCGCTAAGAGTTCTAATACCTTTTTGAATTCGTAGGAATTCCTACCATAGGCTTTTTCAGCATACAGGATCCCATGCTTCTTCTTTCTGGCCAGGTAATATTCCATTCCTTCGGGGCTCTTGGATCTTTTTGCGCCTAAGTATAATCTTTCATAGCAATGAGTAAGAATTCGATGAGGTTCCGCTTCGTCGTTGAACTTCGGATCGAGAGAGATGTACTTCTCCAGAAACTCCGCGGACTGATTGAAGTTTTGGAGAGCGTACTGGTGCTTTATGAATTCTCTATATACTCCGGCTCTCAGGTCTAAAAAAGATTCGGATTTTTTAATTTTAGGATTTGCGATCTTTTCTAGGTTTTTGATCGCGAGTGCTAGTAGACGGATCGATTCCAGTCTGGCCTTATTGATCTCTCTGGAAAAAGCTCTTTCAGAATTTTCTAATCTTGTCTTTCTCTGCCATTCGAATCTTTCGGACTCAAGGGTTTTGGATTCTTCCTTTTCTCGTTTCTGTTTCACACTGTCTGAGACATGTTTGAAACTGTCCATTGCCTTGGAGAGATAATCTTCCGTTTGTTGGAGGGATTGCTTGGAATTGTCCTCCGAAAAATCCCCTAAAAGATCCAAGTCCTTGAACTCCAAAGGAGTATCGCTCCATGGACCTTCCTTTGCAGATTCAGGGATCAATACTTCCAGACGTTTGGGTCTGTCATGAGGATCTTCCTGAGAGAATAAGGAATCGGAGAAGAAGGACAAGAACAGTACGAAGAAGAAAATTCCTCTATATAGAGCGAAGGACCCTTTGGGTTTCATCAACACTAGATTGTGAAAAGGCCCTTCCTAGAGAAACCATAAAAATGGTTTCAGAAAGAGAGGCCTCCAAGGAATTTGATGTAGGAGCAGATCATGCAGAGTATCGAAGTCCCAAAAACGAAGCGTATCGTTTTAATCGCTCACGACAATAAGAAAGAGGATTTAGTGGAATGGGTGCAATTGCATAAGGAGACTCTTTCCAAACATCATCTCTACGGAACGGGAACCACGGGCAAGATCGTACACGAAAGGACGGATCTACCGATCCACAGATTCCTTTCCGGACCCTTAGGAGGGGACCAGCAGATCGGTGGAAAGATCGTGGATGGAGAGATAGACGTTCTGATCTTCTTCTGGGATCCTCTAACTGCTCAACCGCATGATCCGGACGTGAAAGCGCTTCTTAGAATCGCCGTTCTATATGATATTCCGATCGCGAACAATCGTAGGTCTGCGGATTATCTCATCTCTTCCGATCTTTTGAATACTTCTTACAGAAGGACCCGCATCGATTACAGTACGGGACTTCCGATTTATTAAGATCCTCATTGCCCTTCCGTGAATGCCGCTCTGTACGCTTCCGGAGGGCAGGTTAGATAGGTGCAAGAATACGCGTTAGCCGAAACTTTGGCCCAGATCCCTAATTTGGTCAGATTAGAGCAAGAGATCTTGTAGGAATTGGATTTTCCTCCTCCGGAAGGAATGCCCGCACAGGAAAATACCGGAATATTCTGGTAGCAGGAACAACTTCCCTGGAAGGCTTGCGTATTGCTGCAATACACGCAATCCGATCGTACGTTCCCATCCGTAGCCATAGAAAGAAGGGATTGTTGCTCGTAGGCCTTCTTCTCCTTCTCCGTGAGAGGATCAGTGCCGCAGCTCCAAAAGGAAACCGCTAAAAGAAAGAATATTATGAATTTAAAATACATTTCGGTTACCTCAGTTTGAGATCAAGGTGAACGGGATCGTCATCTTGAAAGTGATATTCATGCCGGGATTCAAAGCATAATCCTTGTATCTGCTTAGGTTGCTTACATAAGCCTTATCGAAAACGTTCAGCACTGCCACATCAAACGTGGCGGAATCATTCCCGTTCGTGAGACCGGGTATTTCTCCTCCGAAGCCAAGATCGTACAGATTATAACCGTGAGTGGGAGTTTCCAATTTATCCACCTTGTATTGGGCCTGCACGAATGTCCCATTCACGGAAAAATAAGGATTATTGATCCAGAATAACTTGTTGCGAGTGAATCGAAGTCCGAGTCGTCCTCTATTCGGGGTCATTCTCGGAAGATACTTGTTCTTCTGATCCGTATAGATAGAAGAGATGTCCGTTCCTCCCGGATTCAGGAACGCTTCCGGAGGAATATTCTTTTGGATGGTGGCTCTAAGTATATCGATCCCTCCAGTTACGATCAACCAAGAAGAAGCCTGGGCCTGGAAACTGAACTCTCCACCTTGCAGAGTTGCAGCGTCTTGTCTGTATCTGTAAACGGGCAGACCGGAATCCGGATCGAAGGAACCTGCGCTTACGGAGTAAATATAATTGTCTATCTTATTCCTGAATACGCTTAGCTCCGCCTGGAATCGATCATTAGCAAAACGTAAAGAGGCATCGTAATTGAGAGAAGTCTCTGGCCTAAGGCCTGCCTTCCCGATCTCGAATCTTCCGCTTCCTTCATGCACGCCATCTGCGAATAATTCGAAAGGAGTGGGTGCGCGAAATCCTTTCCCTGCGTTCAAGGCCAAGGAGAAGTCTTTCGCAAATCTCCAAACGGATCCCAAGGTCCCCGTGCTTGCCGAAAAGTTCCTGGTTTGCTGAGCGGTGCCTAGATCGGAGTTCGCTTTTACATCCATACTTCTCTTATCCGAACGCGCACCTGCGGAGAAGGAGAAGTCCCCAATCTTCCATTCTTCAAAAAGAAAGAAGCCTATATTGTTTAAGCTATAGCCCGGGATTAATGGCTCCGTACCTATCGTATTACTTTTCTGTTGCATACCGGAAACACCAAGAGTTCCCTTTAAGCCCTTCCATTCCTTGTGATGAACTTTCGCATCGGCGGTGGTAGTATCTAAACTTAAGTTCAGTCCTTGCTTATAATCGTACTTCGTTACCTGATATACGGAAGCAAGTTTCGTATATGTGTCCACAGTTGGGTCGAGTAGAGTATCCTTGATCGGCAAGAGTTTGTTCTTATCTTCTATTTCTCTGCGATTATTCCTTTGGTAGGCCGCATCCAATTCCACATTCACTAAGGGAAGAATAAAGAACGCGTGAGCGTGTGTCTTTTGGTGTAGTACCGTTTGGTAGGCAGTAGATCCTGGAGATTCGTTCGGATTATCATAAAGGTCTTGTTCTTGGTATCTTTGAAAGGAATCCACATAGAAATTTCCCCAAGAACCGTCCGTTCCGATGGATGCATTTACGTTACGCTCTTTGAAGCCTGTATTCGGCAATCTTCCGTTCGGAGTAGTGATCCTTCCCGCCTTTCTAGTGTCCGTCTCAACTCTGTACCCTATATTAGAATCCTTATTATAACCAAAGAGAGAGATCGCTCCCGCATCCTGTTTATTATTGGAGAAGCTGTTCGAGGAGATGGTCCCACCGAGTGCGGGAGCTCCGTCCTTTGCGGTAGGAGCCTTGGTGCGGATCACATTGATCACACCTCCTAAAGCATCCGAACCATAAAGAACCGAGGCCGGACCTCGTACAATCTCCATTTTATCCACGTTAAACGTATCCAGGTCAACGGTGTGATCGTCTCCGAACTGTTGTTCTTCTTGTCGGACCCCGTCTGTCATGACCAAAACTCTTTGGCCTGTCAAACCCCGGATCACTGGCTTTGCGGTCCCGGCGCCGGTAGTCATGGTGGACGTTCCCGGAGTATTCTCCAAGGCAGACATGATATTCTGCCCTTTCTGTCTTTCTAATTGTCTACCTTCCAAAACAGTTGTGGGTTGAGGAGTGGAAAGGAAATCGGAAGCAGCGGACTTGGCGGTAATATTGATTGCATTCCCTTCTAAGAGAGAAGGTTTTAAAATGAAATCTAGATTTCTATCTCCGTCCTTGAGTTCCAATCTTTCCGTCTTAGGTTGGAAATTCGGCGCAGTCGCTACGACTGTATACGGTCCGGGCGTTAGGTGTTGGAACTCGAAGCTTCCATCGCTTCCTGCTCTTGCAGTGAACTTATTCTCTACGATGAACAACCTTGCTCCAGGTATGGGTTTTCCTTCTCCGTCCTTGACACTTCCTTTTAGATTCACATCCAAGGAGAAGATCTCGGAAAAGGGGAGAAAGGTGAAAAAGACTGCCGTCAGTATATTAAATTTATTGAATGATAATTTCATTTTTTCCTTTCGAGAAAACGTTTTGCGAATTTCAAGACCCTATACAAAATAGAAAGGATCTTGCCTCAGATCGATAGAGAATCGAAATGAGAGGGCAATATTCTGGACCGGAGGATGCAGACTCTCAGTCAGCTCCGGATCCGGAATTGGTTTTTCTTAGGAAAGGGACGGAGGTCCACGCTGGGAATGGATCGATAACTTAGGATCTTCTATATAATAAAAGCTGAATATAATGACTTCTGTTTGTCCTGGCTCGGGAGAAGATTCCCTGATCGGCGCAGGATTTAGATCCGAAGATAGATGAGCATGAGCACAGACGAAACAGCTCCCTGAGATCTGGGAAATATGTTTGGAGAAGATCCCTTTTTCGGAATATTCTTTCGAAGAGTGAGTGTGCCCGCTTGCGAGTAAGATTGCCCCTAAGAAAACGGAAAGAGCGAGTATAGAAAGACCGAGGCCTCTTCTTCTCTTTTGCTTGTTCTTGCTTTCTGAGAGCATTTTGTCAATAATGAGAAATCGTTATTAATAAGGCAAGAAAAAAACACAAGAGTTCCCACAGAGAAGTTCGAGCATAAATCTGATTGTGAAATTGCTCGTTTTGTGAAAAGGAGGAAACTCCGCCGCTCCGCTCCGGCCCCCACCCAAAGAGGGCGGGGCCTCCACAGATCAGTTCGTCGTCGGCGCGGGCTCCGCCTTCTTCCAATAAGCCTTATTCCCAACCGCTATATTGCGAAGAAGAGAATCCGTATTCTTAGGCGTGACCTTGGCAGTATAAAGATCTGACTCGGTTACGGTCCCTTCCCCGATCAGATTAGCGGAGTTAAAGAAATACACAGTGGTGCCCTTGGAGAGTCCGTCCACAATACCCGCATTCACGATCACCGAATCTGCTTTGACTCGATGAACTTTTCCACTGGAAGGGATCAGAGAGATGAGCTTGTCTCTGGTACGAAGAGCGGCTTCTGCAAGAGCGTCCCTTCCTTTAGCATAGATCCTAAATTTGCCGAGTATCTTCTCTTCTTTATGATCTCTTAAGCTCCATTCCATACGAAGAGTGTCGCCTTTGAAACTAATCTTGCCGCTTGCTACAAAACGAATATTCTCTCCTCTCGGATTCTTGATAGAAGAGTAATTTTTCTCTGTCTTGTATATGGCACCAGAGTATGGCTCTATGTCGAAGGTATCAGTCTTGCGATTCGAATCTAGATCGGTGTTGCGGATCCTCGGATCTATACTCAAGAAATGGCGGATGATCTTGCCGACTAGCGCAGGTGTATCGCTATGCTTTGCGAGGAATTCTTCGTCTTCCGGATCGAATACCAATAACTCCGGCGGGGTTCTTCCGTAATCCTCTTGGATCCCGAATTCTCCTATCTTGACTAGACCTTCTCTATAGCTGAGAGTGGTCTTAAATCCTTCCAGATTGTTCTCAACCGAGTATCCGTATTTTTTATTGTCCGGGAATTTATCTCTAAGCTGCAGAAGAAGATTGAAGTAGTTCGGGAACATTCCTCTTCTCTTATATTCCTCTAGAGTAAGCACCAGGATCTCAGGTCGGTTCGGCAGCAATTCCTTGGCGCGGATCAGATGATACCAAGCAAGATCGTATAGAAAACTGTTTCGATTCGATCTGAATCTTTGCAGTCTGTATTCTCCTAAAATTCTGCGAAGAGAGTTTCCTTCGGGAAGATTCTCTATAGAATATAGCTCGGCTCTATTCCTTGCGATGGGATCTATATCATCGAGAGAAATGAGTTTTTCCAGATCTGCTCTTGCTTCCCTGGATGCAGGGTCCCTTCTCAATCTGGAATAGGATCTTAAGTAAAGGTATTCGGTGGAAGTGGGGAAGAGCACAAGCAATCTGTTCAGATATTCTTCAGCTTCGGAATAGCGACCGAAGTATATTCTGGTTTTTGCAAGTAGTTTGAGGGATTCCTCTTCGTTCGGATGTAAGGAAACGGATCTTTCAAATTTCTCCGCCGCCTCGGCAATTTTGGAGTCTCTTTTGGATCCTTGCGATTTCTCGGCCCAGAGCAATAGAAATTTTCCGGACTCCAAAAAGATCCCTGGATCGTCGGAGGATTCCGATTCCAGTTGGTTCCGAAGTGCGGCTGCCTTGGAGAAGTTTCCGTCGAAGGCGGCGACCTTCGCTTCTAACATTCGAATTTCCTTATTCTTGGGAATGCGCGAAAATGCCGAATGGAATTCGTAGCTTGCCTTTTGGGTCTTTCCGGAAGCGAGTTGGACCTCTATATAGATCGGAAAAAGATCTGCATCGTACTTATCTTCTTCTAAGAAAGGCTTTAGGATATTGAATGCTTCTTCGTATCTTCCTAATTTTGCAAGAGTAGACGCTTTTTCTCGGACTGCTTTTTTGTTTTTAGGCTCGAGTTCTAAGACCTTGTCCAAGGATTGGAGTGCTTCTTTCTCCTTATGCAATTTTAAGGCAGCTTCCGAGAGCCCCATTCTAGAGCGAACAGAAAGGGGGTTTAGATTCACTGCTTCCCGGAAGGAATCATATGCCAAAGGATAGTTTCGGTTCGAGAGGGCTGCTTCCCCGTCCTTGATCCAATCTATGGTCTGCTTAGAAAGTAAGGAAGAAGAGAATACGATGCAGACGAGTAGGAACGCCGCTTTGATCGGACATTTCTTTTGAAAGTTTGGAAGAAGGGATCGGATCATGGAGTGAAGAACCCGGTCTCGGCCTTTCCATTAGAATTTCTGAATATTGATTCTACTACGACAGGGACGTATGTGTCTCCGCCTTCGGAGTTGATCCTGCTCTTGAAGGATAAAAGATATCTCCTGTCCTTCTTGGAATCGATCCAGGATCTCAGATTCTTCTCCGTTCCGCCTGCAGGAATGGTCAGGAATTTCCCTCCCGTTTTCTCTGCGATCTCCTTGTAAACGGAGACGGATTCCCCGTTTTCTCCCAGGCATAGGAAGTAGATGGGGATATCATGTGCTACAGCAAAGCGAATGATCTTTGTGGGAGAAAATTGAGTGAATGCCGCTTTAGAATCCTTGCCGGAAACGATCGCAATGATTGCTCTTGGACCTAGGCTATCTAATAGATCCGTTATTCCTTTTTGCAGGGATTTTCCGATCTGGGAATCTTCTTCCGGAACAAAGGAACGGATCGCCTTCAGAATATCGTACATGCTTTTCCCGAAAGGATAAGCTGTTTGAGTGTCCCTTCCCGAACGAAGCAATTGGATCTTATCGTCTGTACGGATCTCGGACAGGAAAGGTTTCAACGCTTTCTCTACCGTGGGATACGAGTCCGAAACTAAATTGGAATTCTCCGCTACGATGGAAACTGTGATCCTATTATTGAACTTCTTCATATCGGTGAGCCCGATCAGAGGAGCAAGATTGTCCATCTCATAGATACGAAATGAATTGCGAGGGATTGCTTTGACAGGAATTCCATGTCTGTCCTTTGCATGAACAACTAAGGAAATATCCGGATAATCGGAACTGATCACCCTTTCAACGATCAGGTCCAAGTTGGAAGACAATTGTCCTTTGGGAGCGAAGGCTTCGATCCTATGACGATTGAAGTCCGCAACGAACATGGATCCAGTATAATCGAATGCAACAGAGAAGGATTGATCGAAATTGCGGACCGTATTTTTGGAATCCCTAAAATTCTCGAAGGCAGCCCAAGTCTTAGCGACGGAATCGTAAGCAAAAAGACCGGCGTTCTCATCCGCGACGTAGATCTTATTCTCTCGGATGGCAAGATTGCGAGGTTTCTTGAAGGAAGAATTCGTAATTTCTTTTAAATAGTTCCCTTCGCTATCGAAGACTACAAGTCTATGATTGCCTCGATCCGCAACATAGATCTCTCCTCTTTGATTCACTTTGATGCCTGCAGGTTGTTTTAGAACCCCAACTCCTATGACCTGCATGAGTTCTCCTTCTCTGGAGAATTTTTGGATCCGATTATTCCCCATGTCGGAAACGTATAAGAAGCCTTCTTTAGTAAAATAGAGGCCCGCCGGTCCGTGGAACTGCCCCGGTTCTTTTCCTGTAGAACCGAATCTGTTTATAAAGGAACCTCGGGTATCGAATTCATACACCTTATCCCCAGCATAGTCCGCAATGAAGATGGACTTGCCTCTAATGGAAATTCCCACCGGGCCTTCCATATTCCGCCCGATACCGCCTTTGAAATTTTCCACGGGAAAACCATTTGCGTCGAACTTAACCACGTTTGCAGTATCGAAGCTCACTACATAGAGATAGCCTTCCTCATCTACGGCAAGATCGGCAGGATTACGGAATCTAAAACGACGAAGGTCGTCTCCCAGAATCGATTTATAATATTCTAATGCTTCTTTTCTATTTCCGCCGCCTAAGCGATATCTCAGCGCATCTAAACGGCTCTTGCGGATCAAATTCAGTTTATTAGAAGATTCTAATTGTTCCAGTTCGGTAAGGCTTTCTTGCCAATCACCGCTTAGATAATAGGTCTCGGAAAGAAAGAACTTAGGATGAACGAAATCGGGTTTTATGGAAAGGGATCTGAGGAAATTCTCCCTAGCTGCGGCGAATTCCCCCTTATTATAATAGGCGAGTCCACGTTTGAAAAAGGTCCTGGCCTCTCTTTCTTTCAGGCCGAAGTTGGGAAGGGGTTCAGAGAATGCGGACTGGGAGAGGATCCCTAAAAGTAGAAGACTAAGAAAGAGTTTTGTTCGCGTACGTCTCCCCATTCTAAGCCTCTGGGTCGATTGAATTGGTTTAGAGACATAATTTCAACCCATTTTTGGGGGAGCTCTAGAGGAGTTCCCACAGGAAAGTTCGGGAATAAATTCGCTTGTTCAATTGCTTGTTTTGTGAAAATGGAGGAAGGTACCACCGCACCGGCCCCCACCCAAAGAGGGTGGGGCTAACCCAGCCTGCGTTTTACAGAGAATCTTTCTTTCAGAGGGGAAGTTTGAGAGCCGGTCCCCGGGGACAGCCAGGCCCGTTTCCAATTCGAATGCCATTCGGACCATTCGTTGCGCACGGATTGGTTGTGTTGGAGTTCTTCTTCCACTTCTCGGACCAGGCGATCTAAAAGGATCACATAGTTCCTGAATCGCAGGGCGAGATCGGTTTGTGGAGAGAATTCCTGCATGGTTTGAATATCGGCCAGTGGTTGGGTAAGACGGCAATTTTTTGCTCAATTTTAGAATTATCCGGCGAGCACTGCCACATGAGCCTCAACACTGTCTGCGAGAGCGTCCAGATCATAACCGCCTTCTAAAAAGGAAATGAGCTTGGAGTCCGTTTGTTTGCAGGCCGATAGCGCCAGACGAGTGAACTCCGCAAATGCGTTCGTGCTCAGATTCATTCCTGCAAGAGGATCTCGTTTATGAGCGTCGAAACCGGCGGAGATCAAAAGATAGTCGGGAGAAAATTCCAAAATAGAAGGCAGTACATTCTCCTGAAAATAATGTAGATATTCCTTATCGCCGGAGCCCATAGGAAGGGGAATGTTCATCGTATAACCTTCTCCTTTTCCACGACCTGTTTCGGAATAAGAACCGGTGCCGGGATAGTAAGGATATTGATGTAAAGAAGTGAAGAAGACCCGGTCTGAATCGTAAAAGATCTCCTGGGTCCCATTGCCATGATGCACGTCCCAATCCAATATATAGATTCTCTGAGCGCCTTGGCCTAAGAGATAATGAGCTGTGATCGCAATATTGTTCAGCAAACAAAAACCCATTGCCTTACCTGTCTCCGCGTGATGTCCTGGAGGACGGACTAGCGCGATCCCGGAATCCAACTCTCCGTGTATCAATTTTTTTGCAAGTTCCACTCCGCTTCCCGCTGCGAGTAAGGCAGCATCGAAACTGGATTCGGAAAAGGGAGTATCTCCGTCAAATCCTCCTCTCTTTCCTTGGATGCTTAGGAATTTTTCCAGATGTCTTCTGCTATGAGCGGGCTCAATGAGTTCGGTGGGAAGGGGACTCGGTTTGATCCAATGCAGATCCTTGAAGTAAGAGGTCTGATTCAATCGATTTAAGATGGATTCCAATCTTTGCGGGGATTCCGGATGAAAGGAACCGGTATCATGCAAAAGAAAGGTATCGTCATAAGCGTAACCAAGCTTCATTTTCCACTCCAGTTTTTTGTAGGAAGTCCTACAAAGAGGACAAGAACCGAACGAATTGATTCGATATTATAAACAGCATTGGAGAAAGAAATTGCGTAAACCGTTTTCCCTTCTACCCCTTCTTATAACAATCGCCTTCCCGGTCTGTGCCGAATTCACGATACCGTTCCCGGAAAATGCCCGAAAAAAAGAAGTCCCGCCGATCGAGTCTAGTCGAGAAGAAAGAGTCTCACCTCGCACGGTTTCCATCAAGGAGAAAGAGAAGAAGGAAGCAAAATTGGCTTCTCGGAACGTGACAGAAGAAGCCGCAAAGGAGAGAGAAAGGGAGACTTCTTTGCCTAAGATACAAAGGACCAGGCCGAGAACAGGGAACCAAACTGCTGGACCGATTCCTCCCAGGTTTTATCGGGGCCTGTACGTAAATAACTCGATTATCTCGGACAAGAAGTCCCGGAAAAAATGGGAAACACTCCTGCAGGACGCTTCCGATGCTGGGATCAATGTGCTGGTGATCGACTTGCAACCTTTTACACTCTCTGCTTCCGAGGTTGCTCGAGTTAAAGAACTAGGTTTTTATCCGGTCGGGAGACTCGTAAACTTCGAAGGCGGATTGAAAACGGAATTGCCTAGCCAAGATAGGATGAATTCCATTTTGAATTACGTACGAAAGGCTTGTGCTTCGGGATTTCCGGAGATCCAATTGGATTATATACGTTATGCGGATATTACGGAAATCAAGATCCCTCTCAAACAGAAATACAAAAACATATCGGGAGTGATCGATCAGATCCGAACGGAAGCGAACCAATGTGAGAAGTTGCCGTACTTAGGTGCCGACATATTCGGGAGAATTCCTTTCAATAAGGACGACCAGATCGGACAGAAGGTGGAAAATTTCGCGCAAGCGATCGACGTGATCTATCCCATGCTGTATCCTTCGCATTTTTATGGACAACCTTCTCGGATCGCAAATCCGTACCAAACCATCTACGACGGACTCTTGAATACGAAGAAAAGATCCTTGTCGACGACTCGGGTCGTGGGTTGGATCCAAGGATTCACCATGTCCATACGTTCTTCGGGAAAATCCTTAAAGGATTATATTAAGGCCCAGATCGAGGCAAGTGTGGACAGCGAGAGTGATGGCTTTATTGTTTGGAATATCCAGAACCAATACGAAGAAACCTTCCGCGCAATTCGCGAAACAATAAAAGACGGAAAGTTGAAGATAGAAGATTAGGCTTTGGAATGGGAGGGACCAATGGATGACACATGGTTGAATCGATGGAATGATAGATACAGTAAGGAAGAATTTGCTTTCGGAGAAGAGCCGAATCTTTTCCTAAAAGAGCAACTCGACAAGCTAAAGCCGGGAAAGATCCTTTTTCCAGCCGAAGGAGAAGGAAGGAATGCGATCTACGCAGCTAAACTAGGTTGGGAAGCGTTTGCTTTTGATATTAGTATTGAAGGCAAGAAGAAGGCTATGAAGTTAGCCGAGAAGAATCATGTAAAGATAGATTACCAGGTCGGCGAATTGCAGACCTTGGACTTTAAGCCGGAGCAGTTTGATGCGATCGCTTTGATTTACGCTCATTTTCCCGCGGAGATCAAATCTTTATATCATAAGACCTTAGATACATTTCTGCGAAAGGGCGGAATGATCCTGTTTGAGGCGTTCAGTAAGAAGCATTTGGAATATGTAATGAAGGATGAAAGGATAGGCGGCCCTCGCGAACTTCCTATGTTATTCTCGATCGAAGAATTGCAATCCGACTTTCCGAATTACGAGGTAATAGAGTTAGTCGAGAGAGAGATCGACCTAAACGAAGGCTTGTATCATAACGGAAAAGGCTCCGTGATCCGATTTGTAGGACGGAAGAAATAATTCTCCACTAAGCTAGATCGAATATTCCTGCCCTTGAACCAGATCGAATCGAACAGAACTGGAGAGTGTAAACGGCGCGCCAACTCACCTGGAGTTTATAAGATCGGATCTTTTGTAGCTTCTTTAAGTTCGTCGAATAAGATCTCTACAAGTTTACCGGCTCCCATTTGTCTGATCTGACTCACTCCTTGTCCTGCCCAGAGAGAAAGGAAATCGGACATCCCCAGTTCGGCCGACTTTCTTCGAATGTCTCTCGTGAACGCATTTTGGGCAGGGAATGGGAGTACTGATTCGGGTTTTGTTTCCATTTCCTTTAGAAATCGATTTTGCAGACCTCGGGCGATACGTCCAGAGAACACTCGAGTCGTCTTAGTTAATAGATTCGTTTTATCTAATAAAGCTTTTCGATAAGGCGCAGAGGTGCCTGCTTCTTCGCAGAGAAGAAATGCGGTTCCTAATTGCGCCGCCATTGCTCCCAAAGACAGGGCAGCGGCAATCCCTGCTCCATCCATGATGCCACCTGCCGCAATCACCGGTATACGAAGCTTTGCGGCAAGCGCACGGATCAGGGGAAATAACCCGATCCCAGAGTCTTCCGATGTTTCGGAAAATATCCCTCTATGTCCTCCTGCCTCTATTCCTTGCGCCACAAGCCAGTCGACTCCGCTTTCTTCTGCCAAGATCCCTTCTTCTAAGGTTGTGGCAGTTCCGCACGTTATGATACCGTTCTTGTTGCATTCGTTTAGATATGATCTGTCCAGGAGCCCGAAGGTAAAACTAAATACGGAAGGCTTCTCTCTTAGCATGGCTTCGAATTGTTTATCAAAATCCAAGCTATAAGGCGCTTCGATCTTGGGAGAAGGGATCCCTAGTTCTTCTCTATACTTTTTCGTAGAGTTCAATGCGGATTCTTTTTGATCAGTTGATAATTCCGGATCCTTTACGGGTACGAAAAGATTTACTGCGATGGGTTTTGAGGTAAGGGTTTTTGTTTTACGGATGATCGCACCGATCTGTTCCGGAGTGTCGTAGGCAAGGCCGAGAGAACCAAGGCCACCTGCGTTTGAAACTGCCGCTATTAATTCAGGTGTGGACGGACCGCCTGCGAGAGGCGATAAGATAAGAGGACCTTTTAGATCAAGATGACTTACTATCGGATTGAAAGAGCTCAAAGCTCTTTCTCCAAGAGCAGGAGATCCTTGTCGCCTACGACTGATTTAGGTCGGTGAAGCTTATACGCTTCGATCGATTCCAGAGCCTTGTTACGTAAGAAATTCGCTTCATCGCTCAAGGTTGCGGATTTGGACCCTCCGGAAAGTTCTAGGAATCTTCTTCCATACAAAAGAGAGGTCAGTCTATGGATCCTGTAATCGGTAATATTGTCCAGGCTTGCTTCTTTCAAAAGTTTTTGAGAGATCTCCCAGGACTTCTCCTGGCGATTTCTGAGCTTAGGATCTTCTTCGGGACTTGCAACTGTCTTAGGCTTCTTGGAAGGTGCATAAGAAAGATATAATTTATAGTACGTTTCCGCACTTCTGAGCAATAATTCGTAATCGGATTTTGCTAAACGAAAGCCTTCTCTGGCAACTTCTTGCGCCTTGAGCAATTCTTCCGGGATATTGTTTCCTTTTGCAAAACTAGGAGCCTGGTCCGCTTTGCAATTTAAGAAGGAGACATACTCCCTCGTGAATCGCACCATATCCTGGTCGGAATCAAATCTGGATCTCTTATTCCATGCCGACGAAAATTCCGCACCTGCGCTCATCGGTAATATCCCGGAGCAGATCGGTTCCTTGGGATCGACTCCAGCTTCGTTCAAATACAACATTCCTAATCTGTAATGTGGCACGGGAGAAAGAGGATCCAAACGGATCGCCTTTCTATAGGACTGGATGGATTCCGGGACCTCGTCCCGATTGAAATGATAATCGCCTTTTTTACGTTCTACTAATGCAGGACCCGTCAACTCGGAAGAGATGGGGTAGGCTACGGTGAGCACCTTGTCTTTTGCCATGCTCAGGTATCCGATCCCTCTCAATTGTTTCCCGATAAAGGCGGTTTGAAAGACGGACTTTACTTCTATCTGACCAACTATGCTTCCGTCTTTGAATGTTTCGTGATCGAAGTCCTTCTCTATCAAGTAAAGGATCTGGCCCGGACGTATTCCAGGATCGTGGTGCACTTTGACGGTGACTATATCCGGTCTTGTATCGTATCCTAATTCGAAGCTCTTGTATTTTCCGTCGTACTCGATCGGCTTGACCTTGTCAAAGAGCATGGTCTCTCCGATCAAGACCATCTTCTCCTTGCGAGGCATTCCGTCCTTACCGACGTTCTTTGGCATTCCTACGTCACGGAATGCGTATATAATATCTTTCGAAAATATGGATGGATTGAAGAATAAAAAGACGGCTAGGGCAAGCACCGATCGGAAAGGGGCCATAGTAGGATTTTCGGTCGAAACTCCGTCCTCCAATATCCGAATTTAAAGGCTAAATCGTAAAAAGGCAAAGAATTTCCGGGTTAAGATAGAAGAAGGGAACCGAAATCTTGCAGCACCTCGTAAGAATGCTCCGCTTGCGGATGATTGCCCGGGCGGGACAGGATCACCGGATGGACTCCCGCAGCGAAAGCAGCGTCCGCTTCTTCCTTAATATCCGTAAAGAAGGTAATGGAAGAAGGGGATATCGAAAGTCTTTCTGCGATCCTTGTATAGCTTGCGGACTCTTTCTTTCCTCCTATAGCCGTATCGAAATAGGATTCGAAATAAGGAGTTAGATCTCCCGCTTCGCAGTATTTATAGATGAGGACTTGGGCCTCTACGCTTCCGGAAGAATAAACAGCGGCTCGCTTGCCTGCTTTCGCGATCCTTTCCAAGAAAGAAGGCACATCGGAGAAGATTGTGCTCTTGAGCTCTCCGGATTCGTAACCCTTCTTCCAGATCCTTCCTTGGATCTCTTTCAAGATTCCTAATTTACGATCTTTTGATACTAGGAATTTGCAGAATTCTGCCAAGGAACCCGAACTGGCCGAGACTTCTTTTCCATATTCCGGCTCGTTCTTGGAGGCAGAGATCAAATCTTTCACAAATCCTTCTTCTTTATTCTCCAAGAAGAAGGATCCGAAATTTTGCACCGAGTAAGGGAATAATACCTTATGCACGAATTCTATAGGAGTGGTCGTGCCTTCTATATCGAATAAGAATAACTCTGTGTCTTTTTCCTTCAATTAACCGGCCCTCCGAAGTCTGTTCGCTTCTTCTGCAAGGTTCTTATGAAGGGTTTCCTCGTCATGTTTGAAATTCTTCAGAATATAGATCCAAGAAAGTCCGCAAGGGATCCAGAAAAGGATGGAGATCGTGAAAGCTGTGGCCCTATCGGCAAGTACAGTGAGTAAGAGCGCTGCCATGGCAGGTCCGAGTCCCTGTCCCAAATTGTCGGTGAGATTATAGAGTGCGAACATAGAAGATCTGCTCTTAGGAGGATTCACATTCATGATCAACGCTCTCACATTCGGACCTGTTACGGAAATAATGATCCCGGTGACAATATTCACAATAATGAATATGGGACTCCCGGCCACGCTTCCCGCGTGTAGTAGATAGATCGTAGGAAGGATCCCGATCAGGATCATAGTTCCGCAGAAAATCGGGAGTAGGTTCTTGTTCTTGTCGTACAGCTTCTGGCCGAGTATTCCTCCGAAAAAGGTTCCGATGAAGATCCCTAATGCGGCGAAGATGACCAGTGCGGAGGCTGCGTCCTTCTTCATTCCATAATGAAATTCGTAATAATCGTTTAAGAATACGAAGAATACTCCCCAAGGCACACATCCTGGGATCCCTTGCATGAAGATCCCGATATTTGTCTTGGTGGAGAATAGGTTCCGGATGTCGGCCCATGTTAAGCGAACAGCCTCTTCTCCTTGATTAGCGGATATATTTGCGAATTCCTTCTCTCTACCTCCTCGGACAGGTTCCTTGCAGAATAATCCGTAAATGAGCATGAATAAGAAGGAAGGGGCGGCCATATAGATGAAGCTAAGCCTCCATCCGTTCACAGGGTCTGCGGCTCCCAAGGTTCCACCGGTCATTTGGCCGAGACCCACTCCGAGCCCTATGGAAAGAGAAAGATAGCCTGCCGCAGTGGATCTGGACTTGTCCGAAAAATAGTCCCCTACGAGAGAGAAGAGTAGAGGGAAACTTCCCCCCAAGCCGAAACCTGTCAGGGTTCTTAGGATGAGGAACTCGTCGTAGGTTCTTGCGAATCCGGAAAGCAAACAAGGGATCTCTCCTAGGAGCACTGTTCCGACCACGAGAGGTTTTCTGGAAAATCTCTGGGTGAGATAACCCATATAAACGGAAACGAAGCCTCCCAATACGAAGAAGCAAATGGGGATCATCCCGCCAAGTTTCCAATCGATCTCCCTTTGCTCGGTGATCCCGAAAGAGGCGGCAATATTGCGTAGGTTGGGAGCGATCAGGTTTTGATCCGCGAACAAAAAGAAGGCCATTCCCATGATCATCCAGAAGGCCAGGACTGCGTTACCTCCATGGGTTGCGAGTTCGCCTAACCCAAAATATCGAAGAAGACTTTTATCCGTAGTTGACCCAGTCATCCAAATTCTCTCCAAGCTTTGTTTCGCACCTTCAAGACGCCCGGTTTGGGTCGCTTGAGAGTGTCTTTTGTATCAATTTCATGCCGATTGGATTAAAGGCATGTAAAGCGACAGATTGATCAAAGGAAAAAGAATCGGCAACGAAAATGTGAAGGAGAGAAGCGGACTTTATTCTCTTTCCAATAAGAAGAAGCACCTAGATCGAGTGAGTGGAATCGACGCTTTCTTCCATTTTGGAATAAAGGCTTGACCATGCTAGGTTTTATCTATAGCTTCGGTCGCAATCGGGATCGCCGCCTATATTCGGATACGGAGCCAAAAGCATGGCCTACCAACACAAAGAATTCTTCATACAATCTTCCAGAGATAATACAAAACTATACGGCCAGGCTTGGACCAAATCCGGAGCGAATCGGGTTGTTGTATTTTGTCATGGATTCGGTGAACATAGCGGTAGGTATTCTAACCTGATCCAATACTTCAAAGATAGCGATGCGAATTTTTACGGACTGGATCTGAGAGGTCACGGAAAGTCCGAAGGCAAACGAGGTCATGCGGCTAGCTTCGAGCTCTTCGTGGACGATCTTGCGGACTTCATCCAAGAGGTGCGCAAACGGGAGAATAAGGACAAGATCCTTCTTTTGGGACATTCCATGGGTGGAGTCGTCGTTATTCGTTACGCTCTCGAGGGAATTAATCAGGATTATATCTATGGAGTGGTCGCTTGTTCATCCGCTCTTAAGATCCCAACTACAGCTGTACAAAGAGCGCAGATCGCAATTGCCGGTTTCTTGAGAAAGATCGCTCCTTCCACAACTTTGGATGCGAACCTGGATACGAGTCTGGTCAGCCGGGATCCAGAAGTGGTCCAGGCCTATATAGACGATCCTTTGGTCCACGGAAAGATCTCCTTCTCCATGGGATATGAGCTATTCCAACAGGGAGAGATCGCTAATAAGAAGGCAGGGATCCTGCGGACCCCAATCCTCATTCTTCACGGTCTTGCCGACAAGATCGCAGATCCTTCCGGAAGTTTGGAGTTCTATAATCATTTAGTATATAAGAATAAGAGAATGAAGACCTATAAGGGATTCTTCCACGAGCTTATGAACGAGCCGGCCGGAGAAAGGGAGAAGGTTCTAAAGGACATCAAGGAATTCATGGATTCTCTGGTTCCTGAAAGAAGCAAGCCTGCTCCTAAGAAGGCTACCAAGAAACCTTCTTCTAAGCCAAGCGCTAAGAAGAAGGTAGCCGCAAAGAAGAAATAGTAGGGTTAAGCCGACCTTTCGTTTCGAAAAGAACGATTTGGGCCGACACTTCTTCTAAGATTGTAAACCACTCTTACCGAATAAAATCGACCTTGTTGATAAAGCTGTAAGTGGTGTGATTCTCAATCCTTCTTTCTAAACTTCAGACCTATCGCAAAGGAAAGAAAGAATAAGAAAGATACGATCCCAACGACTCCGTAGATCGTCTTTTCGGTGGAGACAAAGATCTTCCCGTTTTGGACCTCTCTCTCCTGTTCTGCAACCGGTTCCACTACCGCTTCTCCACCGCTTACGGATAAAGTGATCTCATATTGAGGAGAAGGATAAGAAACTATATTAGCCTTCACATCTTCCGGAACTTCTTCTTTCACAGACCGAACAGTGCCGGCTCCCACATAAGAAACTTCCATGTCCTTTGGCTTGGAGAATACGACTCTCTCTCCTTCTTGCTTCTCGAATAATAGTCTATCCTTGAATCGAACGGAAGCCAGATCGCTGGCAGGGATCGCATACGTTACGAACAACTGAGAGGAGCCGGGTAGGATCGCTCTGTCCAGGGCCAAACCATTCTTACCTTGCTTCAATTGGAGTGGGATTGCCATTCCTGCTCCCTGGGTAAGTTGCGCCGAGATATCGGTAGCTTCGGTAGGAATATAGATCTCGATCGGATCATTCTCGTTTTGGAAGCTCTTAGGCGGGATGGTATTGTTCGTGAGAATAGATACTTTATAAACAATTAATGCGTCTTTGGTACGGACCACTTGTAAAAGGGATTTGGTCTTGATGGCACCCCGATCAGTGGTCTTGTCGTAGACCATCACTTCTTGGGGACGGGTCCTCATGATAGGTACAGGAGGAACGATCTTATTATAATTCACTCCGTTATAGGTCACCTGCAGAAGAATGGGCAGACCATCCGGGGCGCTCACCTTAGGTAGCTTAAACGATCCTTGGACAGGGCCCAGGTCTCCTATGGATAGAGGGATCATCTGTCTTTCCAAGGCGAATAAGCGAATGCTTTCTGCGGAACCGACTCCGCCGGTGCTTCCGTTTTTCAGGACGACCTGCAGTTCTACTTCTTCTCCGAACGCGGGAGTTAGGCTGAATAGGATAGAAAGAGAGAGAAATAGGATTAGAAGTTTCTTCTTCATGCGGAGAGTTCCAGTCTTTCCGGGCCCCCGAAAAAGGGAAAGTCTTTCCGTTCTAGATTCTTAGGCCCCGAAAACTCTAAAATTGTGGACGAAACCGGGACTTTGATTAAAAAGGATGCCTCCCCAAAGTCTTCTTGGGGCAAAAAAGAATCTATTTCCGGCAGAGGGAACCCTTGAAATTACTAAAAAGATTACTCATCGTCATACTTTCCTTTCTTGCTCTTCTACTCTTAATCATATATTTCACCACATTTCATCCATCTGAATTGCAAGAAGCCTCCGTGAACTGCGAATCCAACGCTCCGATCCTGGACAGTGCCAAGCAGATCAAATTACTTTCTTGGAATGTGCAATATTTTGCAGGAAAGAACAGAGTATTTTGGTACGACGTTCCGGATGAGAGCGGACCCGATACCGCTCCTTCTAGGGAGGAAGTGGAAAACACACTCAAGAAGGTGGCCAATGTGATCCTGGAACAAAATCCTGATTTTGTCCTATTCCAAGAAGTGGACGACGGAGCCAAGAAGACGTATAACGAGGATCAGGCGGAAAGGATCCTTCCCCTTCTTTCCGATCTATATCCTTGCAGAACGGAGGCATTCTATTGGAAGGCGGGATTCGTTCCTCATCCCAAGATCCTGGGATCAGTGGGAATGAAGCTAACCATATTCAGTAAATATAAAATAGTTTCCGCGCTTAGGCATCAACTTCCCACTCCTCCTGCGGATCCGATTACCCAACAATTACAATTGAAGAGAGCTGTGCTACAGGCGGACATTGCGACCCACGACGGGAAGACGATCACTATATTGAATACTCATCTAGATGCATTCTCGATGGGAACAGATACGATGCATAGACAGGTGGCAACCATCGCAAAGATCCTGGAAACCTTGGATGCGAAAAATATGCCTTGGATCTTGGCCGGAGATTTCAATCTTCTTCCTCCCGGTTTTTCCAGAAGCCAACTTCATCCGAACGGAGCCTTTTTCTATAGCGACGAAGAGGAAATTACCCCTCTATTCATAAAATGGAATTCGACTGCGACCCAGGAAGAGTTGAATGGGCCTAATAAAGAAAAATTCTACACCCATGTTCCGAACGATCCTCAGATCGCGAAGCCGGATCGTACCATCGATTATATCTTCTATTCAAGAGGGCTCACCAAGAAAGAATACAAGGTATTACAAGAAGGGGAAGCCGCCGAAGCAAGTGATCATCTTCCTCTCGAAGCCGTATTCGCTTCCGAAGAATAATTTCTTCGTACGCTCTTGGGATCCGCTTTGATATTGTATTTGCCTTCTTAGGATAGGCTAGCAAATCTCTTGCTCTTTTGTTAGAGAAACGGAACTTGGAAAAAAACTAAGATAGGTTGTATATGAGACCGTTTAAGATCCTAGGAGTCCAACAGATTGCGGTAGGCGGAGAGGACAAACAGAAACTCAAGAAATTTTGGGTGGATATTCTCGGCCTGGAGAACGTAGGCACATATCGCAGCGAAAAAGAGAATGTGGACGAAGACATTCTTAGAATGGGTAAGGGAGCTTACGCGGTTGAAGTGGATATCATGGAACCCGTGGATGCAAGCAAGAGCCCTAAGGTCCACGATCCGAAATTGAATCATATCGGTCTATGGGTGGATGATATTCATAAGGCTGTGGAATGGCTGAGTGCGCAAGGAGTTCGCTTTACTCCTGGCGGGATCCGCAAGGGAGCCGGTGGCCATGAAGTTACGTTCATTCATCCGAAAGGAAACGAGGAATTTCCTCTATGTGCCGAAGGGGTTCTGGTAGAGCTTGTCCAAGCTCCGAAGGAAGTCATAGACGCGTTAGGTTGATCGACTCAATAGATCCGGACTAAAATCCGAGTCCGAGAATACTATTAAAATAAGGTCCGTATTCGGGCCTTATTTTTTATCCAGCAGGAAGTAAGTATGCATCGGGCCTTTTCCTTTTACCTCGATGATGCTTCTGTCCTCAAAAGAATATTTATCCTTTAAAGAAAGATAAACTGCTTCCGAAACATGGATCCTTCCGGTAGAACCGTGGGACTCCATACGAGAGGCAGTGTTCACCGAATCGCCCCAAAGATCGTACACGAATTTGTTCTTACCGATCACTCCTGCGACTACCTCTCCTGTATGCAGTCCAATTCTCACATTGAAATCGAATTCAAGCTCGGGCTTCAGTTCTTCCAGACGACGGATCATATCTAATGCCGCCTCGGCCGCCTTGTCTGCGTGATCTGCGGTGGGAACTGGGATCCCTCCCGCTAACATATAACAGTCTCCGATCGTCTTGATCTTTTCCAATTTATACTTGTCGGCGATCACATCGAACTCTGTAAAAATACGGTTTAAGATCTCCACGAGTCGAGTCGGAGTCTTGATCTTAGTAGTAAGCTTGGAGAATCCTACTATATCCGCAAACAATACGGTAGAAGAAGGGAAGTAATCGGCGATGACACCTTCTCCTCCTTTTAATCTATCGGCTATGCTTCTAGGTAGGATATTCAATAGAAGGTTTTCGGACTTCTGTCTTTCTTCTTCTATATTCTTGTTCAGCTCTTCGATCTTTTCCAGGGAATCCTTCAATTCCTTGTTTCTCTTGGAAAGAGTGCGATATGCGTCGGCATTATCCACTCCGATCGCTACGTAGTTGGCAAGAGTCCTGAGTATGTTTAGCTGGTTGGGCTGGAATGCATTCTTAACGTAGCTATGTACTGTGAGAACTCCGATAAAACGTTCTTCTACCTTTAAAGGAAAGTAGGACGCAGATTGCGTATTCTCACCGAAATGCTTTCGGATCTCCGCCAGATATTGCGGAAAATCCTTCTCTACGTCCTGACTGATCAGTTCCTGTCCATGTTTGATACAATAAGAAGAAGGATTATCCTCTTCTAAGGAGTCCACCGAAGGAGCGGGAGTGTATCTTCCGTCTATTACGCAAAACTTATATTTGATCTCTTTCTTTTCTTCGTCGTAGATACCGAATGCAAGAATGTCCATAGGAACCATGGACTTGGTGTTCTGATACACAGACTGGATGATCACCTTAGGTTCGAGAGAAGAAGTAATGATCCTCCCAACCTCGGTGACCAGCTTAAGGTCCATATAGGCCGCCTCGAGCATTATATTAGAATTGGTTAATTCTTCTTGTGTCTTGAGGAGCCTATGCTGAGTGGAGTCCCCGATCTTCATGATCTTTGAGGACTGCTTTAACAAAGACTCGTAGGAATCTACTAAAGTCTTGAGTTTGTCCTTAGGATCTTCTCCGTTCTCGGAATTGTTCAGAAAGGACTGAGCATCCGAGAGAAGTTTGAATTCCTGCTCGAAGAAGGTATTGGATTCTTTTGTAGACTCGTTCTTTTCCACTGTCTCGGAAATCTATTTATAAGATTTCATTTTGAACGGAAGGCTAAGGTCAGAAGAGAATTCCTCACCGGTTTCCTGCATATCCTCATCGTCTTCCTTGTAAAGCCACTCGACCTCGACCTTTCCACCCTTGTCGTGATATTTTTGGAGATGATCCAAAATATCCATGATCACTTTGGAGGAACTGGTATTGAAATAATCCATTTGAAAACGGAACTGTATCTGTTTGTTAGAAGCCTGAATAGCTGCCAACCAATCGAATACTGGCTTGTAGAACGCCATCGCATTCTCGGGATACGACTCTCCGATGATCTCCGCGACGCCTTTGGATGAATCTAAGATGACTTCTGGTGAAGTTTTAGTTTGTTGTATATGTAAGGATTCCATGACTAGTTTTCCTTCGTAAAAAATGCGGAGATTGTGAAGAAGGATTGTTTCCCATCCAACGAATCAAAATGAAATACAAGAGGTCCATCCGACTTTCTCGCAATATCGATCAATCCTACTCCGGCTCCCTTACTATCCTCCGGTCTCTCCGACCTGAGTTGTTGCTGATAGAAGGACTTTAATTCGTCCTTATTCATGGAGTTGATTTTTTGGATCCTTTCCGTGAGAAACTCGATTTTCTCGTTCAGTACCAAATTTCCCGAAGCAACATGGTAGCCAACTGAATTTTCCCGGACTACGAGTATCCCTACCCCTGCGTCCTTTTGCTCCTCGTTGATCTTGCGCTCCGCGGAGTAGTGCAGCATGTTCTGGGCGAGTTCTATAAATACGGCAAAAATTTTCTTAATTTTGGATTCCGTGCTGAGAGAGGTACGGATCATAGAACCCAATTCGGTCAACACTTCTTGGGACAGCCTGCCCTTGAAGGATACTAGCAAATTATATTCGCTGGTTTCCCGATAAGTCTTAAACAGATTAACGACTTCATTTTCCATCATTAGCATCTTCCTTGTTCAGAAACATCTCCTTTATTTAACCCCCCAAAACCACACCGACAAGTGTTATGTCGTCCCGCTGCGCTTCTCCGTTTTGGTGAGCTAGCAGAAAGGATTCCATTCTCTCTTTTTGTTCCGCACAGGAAAGGTGTTCTATTCCACCCAAGAATGCCAGAAATCCTTTGGTACCGATCTTCATGCGTTCCGGATTCGGCTGATCCATGAAACCGTCCGTGGTTAAGTAGACACTCGTTCGAATTCCTTTTTCTAGAGGAATGGAGTGCGTCGTGAATTTTCGCGTCTCTTCTTTTTGCTTGCCGCCTATCGAGAACCTATCTCCTTTAATTTCGGTCAAGACTCCGCCTTTTCCTATAAAAATAGGGCGTTTCGCTCCCGCAAAGAATAAATTATTGTCTTGGATCTTTAATAGGCAGAGGTCCATTCCGTCCCTGGAATTGGTTTGATCGGTATCCTGCTTTAAAGCCTGTCTTACTTTCAGGTGAAGAAGGCTTAGGATCTCTCCCGGTTCAGTGATACCTATCTCGTTCACGATCTGGTTCAAAAGAGTATTGCCTATCATGGACATAAGCGCTCCCGGAACCCCGTGACCAGTACAATCCACGGCGGCTATATAAGTCGCATCTTCCTGTTTGGAAAACCAATAGAAGTCTCCGGAAACGATATCCTTGGGGCGGAATATCACGAAATAATCCTCCAAGGATTTGCTCAAGATCTCATGGGCTGGAAGGATCGCCTGTTGGATATTCAAAGAATATGTAATACTGTCCGTAATGTGCTGATTCTTCAGGGCTAGATCATCGTTGGCAGTCGCCAATTCCTTGGTTCTTTCCGCAACCTTGCTTTCCAAGTTAGCATAGAGTAACGCATTGTCGATAGAGATCGCTGCCTGAGAAGAAAGGATGGAGATAGTCTGCAATCGATCCGAAGTGAATGCTGCTTCGGAAAGATTATTCTCTAAATATAATATACCGATCAGCTCTCCCTGCTTGATGATAGGAGAACATAAGACCGACTTGGTTTTTCTTTCCCGGATATAAGGATCCTTATTGAACTTTTCATCCGCGAATGCGTTCCTTAATACCAGATCTTCCTTGGTCCTCTCCACATAATAGATAACGCTGATCGGGATGTTCTTGCTTTCTTGGAGAGGAGTTCCTTGCATGACCCGGATCTCGTCGTCCGTTATGCTACCCTCAGCTTCTACGAAGAGCTTTCCGTCCCTTCGCAGGATCATGACTCCCTTCTCCGCTCCCACATTCTCTATGGAGATCTGCATCAACGTATCCAATAAGGATTCCAGTTTGATTTCCCCGGAGATCGCAGTGGAACTTTTCAGAATGGATTGGAAGTCCAAAGTCTGTCCGGTATATACTTCCGTTGCGGAAGCGGTACGTGTGCTTAGGGTCCCGATGGTCCTGGTGGTGCGGAAGGTATCCCTTCCTCCTTTTTCTCGGATGAATTCCGGATACTTTGCTCGCAAGAGTTCTTGTTTCTTGGTGGCTCCCCATCTTCCGTACTTTTGGTAGGCCTCGCCCACATATTGGGAACCTATCTTTGCGCTTCCCTTAGAGAACCAGAACTTGGACGCGAGTTCTGCGGCCAAGGCCTCGTCGTTATAATATTCGTTTTTACTCGCGAGCTGGATGGCTTGCTCGTATGTCTTTGCAGCCTTCCAGTTTTTGTATTCTAGTCTTGCGAGTTCGGCTTCGACTAAGAGATATTTGTGTTCGAAGTTCTCGGGAGAATTCTCTGAGAGAAGTTTCAGTTTTTGCTGATTCTGTTTCATTCTCTCCAGGAACTTAGCTTTCTTATCTTGAGGAGAAAGTTTATAGTTCGCAGCCATTGCGAGAGAATATAGATAGGCATGTTCTTCTACTGCGATCTGTCCGGAAATGAAACCAAGCATTCCTTCTGCTTCTTCCAATTCTTTGAGAGCCGCTTCCGGTTCTCCATAGGAGAGAAGCATTCTGCTCTTCATGATCTTGAATAAACAAACAGGGAAGGGGCTCTGGTGGGAATTACATAACTCTATGAATTCTTGCTCATTCATTTCCTCTGTGGAGAATTCCGTATGAGAGGCGGTCTTTCCTCTCAAGTTGGAAACGATGAGCGCCGAAGCGAGAACGGTATCGATTGCCAGGTTATTCTTCACCTTTCTGGTGAATTTCAAGAGTCCATCTATTTTAGGTTTTACTAATTCTAGGTTCTTGGACTGGAGCACCACGTTGATCGCGTCGTTCATTGCGCAATATCCGCCGTGCAGGAATTCTCCCGATTCTAAACTAGCTTGGATCCCTCTATGATTGATCTCTTCGGAATACTTTAAGTGTTTTACGAAGGGAGTCGTATAGTTCGCGAGAATATTGGCTGCCTTCGTGATGCCACTCGGGTTCTTGAACTTCTCGCTTACCTTGATGGCAAGTTCTGCGAACTCATATCCTTTTCGATATTGTTGGAATCCGGATGTAAGCACGATCGCATACATGGAATATCCGTATGGATCGGAAACGTTTCCGTGTTTCAAGAATAGGTTTACCATCTTGAGCGAGATGACCGGGAATAAAGTAAGAGCGTAGTTATAAACAGTAGGGATGGCGCTGGTCATCAGATTAACCGCCATAATATGTTCCTGCTTTTGGATCAGAGGAAGATCCAAGAGAGATTCGACCGTCTTTCCCTCTAAGGCTGCGTTTGCGATCTCTACTTCCGCTCCGGTCACCTTGTCGTGATCCTTGTCCGGAATGTCTACGCCCAAGGGCTTTAACGCCTTGATGATCATAGGGAGCGCAAGATCGAATTTCCCTAGGGCGGAATATTCTATGATAAGAAGATTGTAAGCGTCTGCCTGTTCGATCGGAGTCTTAGCATATTTCAAAAGAGTATCTATCGTCTTTTGCGAATCTTCGAATACTCCTGTCAGGTACTGGATCTCTCCTAATTCTCTGAATACGGAATAACAGATCTCATAGTGTTTTGCCCAGAGCCGATCGTCTCCCTCGTTCGCTTCCGGAAGAAGGAAAAGCATCTCTCTTGCTTTTGCAATATAGCTCAAGGCAGGTTTGTAAGCAGTTGAATTCTTTGCCTTCTTTCCTGCGATGAGATCTAACTGCGCGAGACGAAGTTTTTCGGAAGCCTCGGTAATATAAGGAGAACCAATGTTCAAGTGATTCGCTATATCGAAGATATTGTCCTCGATCTGTTTTTGGTCCGCACCTTCGAGAAGGAACCTACCGAGTTGCAATCTGATTTTCTTCTTCTTATCCTCGTCTATGATCTCATACGCTGCTTGCTGTACTCGGTCATGCTGGAATCTATACATGACTGTCTTTGCAGCTTGGAGAAGTTTTTCCTTATTGGATTCTTTTTCATCCAATGCTTCTCCTAGACGATAGTTGTCTCCGACGGGTACGATCAATTCTTCTTGGACCGCCTCTTGCAAGGCTCCTACTGTGGTCTTATAATCCGTTTCTAGGATCCTGGTGAGGAGTGCCAAATCGAAGGAACTTCCGATACAGGAAGCAAGTTCTAATGTCTCTTGGATCTTAGGAGGAAGTTTACGGATCCGGTTGATGAGAAGTTCGACAACATTATCCGAAATCTTAGTGTTCTTGATCTTGGCGATATCCCATTTCCAAGTGCCTTCTCCCGGTTTTCCTGTTCCTTGGTCAAAATAGACGGAATCCTCTTTGGCGAGCTGCTTCAATAGCTCACCGATAAAGAACGGGTTTCCTCCGGTCTTTGCATGAACAATCTCGGAAAGTTCGGTGATCTTGTCCTGGGCAGTATGAAGGCTGTCCATTAGCAATTCCTTCACATCCTTTAGTGCGAGAGGCTGCAATACGATCTTGTACGGATCTAGTCCTTCTTTTTCCAATACGTCCAATAGAGCTTGGAACGGATGGGAAGAGTCCACTTCGTTATCGCGATATGCTAATATAATAAAAAGATGACTTACAGTTACATCTTCCATTAGGATCCGCAGAAGTTCCAGAGAAGCGGTATCCGCCCATTGCAAATCATCCAAAAAGACAGCGAGAGGGTGATCGGAACTTGCAAAAACCTTAATGAAGTTCTGGAATACTATATAAAAACGGTTGGCGTTCTCTTGGGGACCAAGTTCCGGGACTGCTTCCTGTTTTCCTATGATGATCTCGAGTTCAGGGATCACATCCGTGACTACCTTTCCGTTTGCGCCTAGAGCCTTACGGATCTTTCCTTTCCAGGCTTCGATCCTTTCCGGTGGCTCGGTTAGGATCAATTCTACTAAACTGGAGAAGACTTGTATGATCGCGGAAAAGGGAAGGTTCCGATTGTACTGATCGAATTTTCCGGAGATAAAATAACCTTTGGATTCCGTAAGGGGCTTATTGATCTCTTTTACGAGCGAGGATTTACCCACACCGGAATATCCTCCGATCAATACCATTCTGGAACGACCGTTAGTCGCAACATTCTTAAACTCTTCCAAAAGGGTTTTGATATATTCTTCCCTTCCGTAGAGTTTTTGAGGGATCTTGAACTCGGTGGAGAAATCGTTTTGAGCCAATGGGAAGGCCGGAAAATCGGTGTTTTCCTTCCAAAGAGAATAGGCCTTTTCCAAGTCTCCTTGGAGCCCTCTCGCAGTTTGATATCTGTCTTCTGCGTTCTTTGCCAGAAGCTTCATTACAATATCTGAAAGTACGGACGGGATCTCAGGACGGGCTTCCTTCGGAGAAACAGGGATCTTTGCTAAGTGAGAATGCACCAGCTGTAGTAGATCGTCTCCTTCGAAAGGAAGTTTGCCTAAAAGCATTTCGTAGAAGGTGATCCCGAGAGAATAGAAATCACTTCTATAATCCACGGATCGGTTCATTCTTCCTGTTTGCTCCGGAGAAACATAATGAATGGAGCCCTCTAAAATATTGGGAGCAGACCAAGAAGTCTCTTCTTTATTGAGCCTAGTGGAGATCCCAAAGTCTATGATCCGGACCTGTTTGGTCTCCTTATTATAGATAATGTTCTCTGGTTTTAAGTCCTTATGAATGATCTTGCGGGAATGGATCTCGCTTAACCTTTCCGATAATTGGATCGCAATGGAGAAGAAGTCCGTAAGGGTCATCGGCTTCTTTGCGATGAAGTCCTTTAGGGAACCTCCGGACACATAGTCCATGAACAGAGCGAATCCATCTTGGAGCTTTTCGAACTTGATCGGCTTAACGAATTCTTTCTCGGATAATAATGTTAAGATCTCGTATTCGTTCTTGAGATTGACTACAGAAGGATGCAGTTCGTCCAAAACGGGAAGGAATTTGATGATTATCGATTTGCTATCATCTTTTCGAACGGCCTTATACACTTCCGAGGCAGATTCGGCGTTTAGCCTTTCTCTTAGTTCGAATCCTGTTACGATCATCCTTCTACTTCACCTTTTCTTTTGATTTGTTTCTATTTTTTGGGCGGAACAGATATCCAATTTATAATCGGTATAAAAGTCCACCCCAATAAAATCCGGCACCCACCGCAGGAGACAGAATTAAGTCTCCCTTCTTCACAATTCCTTTATAATAATATTCTGATAAGGCAATCGGAATGGAAGCCGCGGAAGTATTTCCCACTCTTTCAAAATTGAGTAGGAGCTTTTCCTTGGGAAATTTGGTCCTTTTTAAAACGTCCTGCACTACCACATCCGTTCCCGGATGAGGGATGACCCAATCTATATCCTCCACTTTAAGCCCATGTTTGTCCATGAGTTGGTCCATAGAAGATAAGGTGAGATCCGCAGCATTCGTGACTAGTTCAGGATAACTCTTGATATAATGGTTTGGAGCAGGACCCATTTCGATCAGCCAGGAAAGATCTCCGTCGTCTTTTAAGAAGGAGTCTATGATCCCGTAGTTCTTATCTCCTGTGTATTCGAGTAGAACTCCTGCCGCTGCGTCTCCCGCAGTGAATTCTCCGTAACCGCTCATTCTAGTACGCACTGAAAAACGTTCGCTTCCGATCACAAGCGCGGATTTGTATTTACCACTGGAAAGAAATGCGGCACCCATCTGTACTCCGTGGACGAATCCGGTGCAAGCAGTAGAAATATCGAATGCGAATGCGTTCGATGTCCCACTCATTTTGGAGGCTTGTGGGGCCAGATCCGGAAGATAGAATCGATCTGTCCAATTTGCGAGAATATATAAGTCCACATCCTTGGGATCTTTTCCTGCATCTTTCAGGATCATTTTGGCGGTCTCGGTTGCCATGAACTGAGGGGTTTCCTTTTCGTTAGCCCTTCTTCTTTCAATTACACCGATATCTCCGATGACTGCCTTTTCGGCCGGATGCATTTCAGGATATTTTAATCTAGCGCGGATCTCTTCATTCTTCACGATCCGTTCGGGAAGGTAATGTCCTATCCCAGTGATACGAACCCCGTTGGAAGCTAGGTTCTTAGCTTTTTCCATGGATCAATACTCCCTTGGTCCGAAATAAATTTCCAGTCATAATTCCAATCTTTTGCTCTATTCGGCTACAAGTTAAGGCAAACGAGTGTAAACCATAAACTGTTCCGTATAGATCCTCTCGGGATCCAATTCCCTAAGAGCCGTCAATTCTTCCGAAGTTATGGGCGGTTCTTGGTCAATCGGCAATTCTTCGTCAGGGGGAAGCCAGAGTGTGTATCTTAGAACGGCTTCTTCTGCTTCCATCTCGTCGTCGGAGGCGGGAGCGATCCAAGAGGCCAGTTCGAACGGATGATCCGAGAAGGATGCTCTCTTGAACCTACCGAATTGACAAACTGCTTCTACCACCCTGTCTCCGGGAGAAGTGATGAATTTCACTTTTCTTACGAATCGATAGCGGTTGGCCTTTGCTACCACGATCGTATCCGCAGTAGAAACGATATCGTTAGCTCCGCCTGAGCCGACCAAGAAGTTCCCTTTCCCATCCATTACGGAGTTGATATTCCCGAACCAATCCACTTCCGCGGCTCCGATGACTGCCAGGCAATCGTCCGGGACGACTGTGCCTAGGATACTGACCACATCGGATAACATGGTAGAGGAATGAGTATGAAGTTGACTGAATAAGAATACGTCACCCGCAAATGGCTTCATTCCATAGAAGCCCAGTTCCGAGATTACCTTGATAGGAATTCCTTCTCTTTCCAAAAGTTTGGCGGCGGTCCAGGCGGCCATATGAGCGGCGCCGATCCCTGCAAGAACGGTCTTATATCCTTTTTCTTTGACTCTCTCGATAATAGCTCTAGCGGTAAGGAGAATGGTCTGCTCGGAATCGTTCACAGTCTTAGGATCTTCTGGAGAAGAAAGGACATGCTCCGGCGGAGTCATCTTCAGACGTCTGAGTCTTACATCCCCGATCTGTTCCAAGTATTCCTCGTGACCGGATAATATTACATTTTCTTTATACCATTTCTCGGCTTTAGAAGGAACTCCTGCAGACTCGTTGGCTTCGATCTGGAATTCATAATCGTCCATATAGGATTCCACACCTTCGAAGGCGGGGATGTCCGGAAAATTATGAACTCTTAATGATTGCGGATGAGCTCCGTACCTTGCGGGAGCGATCCCGAGCACTCTTGTTCCCGGAATATTCACAAGTTCTGGAGGAATCGCCCCTCTGGGAACGATCTTCTCCACAGTGGCAACGACTCCTTGAGAAGCAGCAAGAGCTCCCCAGGAACCTTCTCCCGCCGGAGGACAGAGAACGATATTCCCATCTTCGTCGGCAACGACCCCATGCACAAAGGTGATATCCGGATTCAATGGAAGAAGAAGGATCATATCCTTTTCCTTGGTCCCGCGACTTTCGGTTGTTAGGTGAGGAGCCGCCGCTTCTCCAAAGGCCTGGCCAGGAGTAGGCTTATGGTAGAGGAAGGCGGTCTTTCCTAATTTATCCTCGATCAGATCCGAACCTACGAGAGAATTAGAAATGAAACCGGGAAGCCGCATCGCTCCTGCGATTAATCTTTGGGTTAATGAGAGAAGGGACCAAAGTTCCAGTTCGAATGGTTTCCCACGCAAGAGATCTTTGTACAAACTATTGGGACTCGGCTTCGGATAATTGTCTCCGGCAAAACCTGTGATGATCTTTTTTACAATGCCGGAGAGAGCCAGGCAATGAGCGCTAGAATGGATGCCCGCTACACTGACCGTGAAATCCGGTTTGGTCCCTTGGAATACTCTAGCGAGAGCATAAATGAGAGCATTGGGACGAGACATGGTAGTGGCTAAGTGAAGGTACATGCCAGGACGGACAAACTCCTGGATCAAGGAGTCTGGATCGGAAAGAATCTTTGTTGGTTCTCTCTTTTGCGGTTCCAGAGGCATTATCGTATTCGCAAAGAAGCGGCCTGACTTCTTCGTTTTTAAAGATTAGTCTTTTGACGGAAAAAAGGCCGGTTTCATACGAAATTCGACGGAAAATACCGTCGAAACGAATTCTTGCGAATTGTCAACGACCCATAGAAACTAACATCGTTTAGAGTAAAACTTTCGAGTTACTCATCCGATTATATCGCAGTATTTCCTCCGGACTCAAGTATAAAAAATATTTCCAAGGTTTAAAATTTTGGAAAGACTAAGCTCCTCTCTTCTCATAGGTCCTTTAAGATCGGATTTCCGGGTTCCGATATTAATAGTATCTTTTCCCGAAAGAAGGAACCTATGTCCCAGCTCTCCGAAAGCCAGTCCTTCTCTTTTCGGACGGACTTGATCGTTCGTAGATCCGATACCCGAAGCGCGACCGTAGTAGGCGGACTCTTCGTTTCTCATGTTACCTATGAGACGATCATTCCCTTAGTGAATGAGGCATTCGACGCATTCCTGGAGTCTCACTCTTGGTCTAAGGCAAACATTGCCGGTGCGAATATCATTATTCCCAAGATGGAAGCGGAATACAGATCCGAGGCGAAGGCAGGGGACATTTTGGAATTTGCTCTAGGAATTTCCAATCTGGGAAAGAAGTCCTGTGAACTTCTCGTAAAAGCAACGAACAAAAAAAGCGGAGAAGAAGTTGCCTTCGTGAAGATCGCTCTGGTCTTCTTCGACTACGTCTCTAAGAAAACCTTGGAAATCCCGGATAGCTTTCGGGCAAAGTTTAGCTCATGAGTTCCAATCCCCAGGTGCCAAACTCCGACCCGGAATTTCCGGCTCGGTATTATTTCTCAACTGAGATCCTGATCCGAAAGATAGATCTGAGTCTGGATATACATGTGTCCTTCGCAAGCATATTGGATCTCGTAATGGAGGCCCATCTGCAATTCTTTCAGTACCTTGGATATTCGGTAACCGATATACATGGGAACAGTATCATATTCGCGAATGCTAATATACTGTATCAGGGAGAATTATTATATAAAGATAAAGTGATCATAGATGTTTCCTTGGACAATCTGGGAGAAAAGTCCTTCGATCTGTATTTTCGTCTCTCTAAGAAAAATAGAACGGAGAAGGTCTCCGTGGTCAAGATACGGGTGTTATTCTTCGATTATTCCCAGAGAAAGGTTGTACCTATTCCGGACGGATTCAGGAAAAAATTCGAAACCGGGAAGATCATCTCACAGCCGAGTCCTGAGATAGGAACTGCATCTTCAGGGACTCTTGGACCGGACGGATTCGTATCCGGATTCCGTAAATTAGAAGTTTGGAAACTCGCTCATGTGTTCCTTCTGCATCTTTATGAGCTCTGCGATTCTTGGAAGGAGAAAGTGGAGCCGAACCTAATCGATCATATTAAATCCGTTTCTTCTCTTTTGCCTGTTCGGATCGCAGGAGCCTGGGGAACCAGAATACGCTCCGAGAAGATCAAGAATATACTCAAGGCAAAGGTCCACCTGGAAGAGTTACGTTATCTTCTCATCTTGATCGCGGATCTGGGGGCGGTGGATCCCGCTCAAGAACTGGACGATCTTGAGATCATTAATTCTCATTTAAAGAAATACTTAAATAGAGTCCGAACCGGAGAAGCCAGGAAGATCCGATGAAAAACAAAGTTGCTTTAGTTACCGGTGGAAACGCAGGCATAGGCAAGTCCATCGTATTGGAATTTGCGTCCAGAGGGGCCAAGGTACTCTTCTGCGGACGAAGAGAAGAAGAAGGAAAAAAAACGGAAGAGGAAGTCGCGAAATCCGGTGGAGTTGCGAAATTCTTCCCTTGCGACGTGTCTAACGATTCGCAGGTAAAGGATTTCGTGCAAAAAGCGGAGTCCGAGTTCGGGGGATTGGACTATGCGGTAAATAACGCCGCAGTTGGAGGTCTGTCGACGGATCTGCATCTTTATCCTGAAAAGGTTTGGGATAAGGTACTTTCGGTGGATTTGAAAGGCACATGGCTTTGCATGAAACACGAGATAGAGCTGATCTTAAAGAGAGGGCGGGGTTCCATAGTGAATATTTCCTCTATTGCCGGTCTCGTAGGTGCGGATTGGAAGGTAGCTCCTTACGCTGCCGCCAAACATGGAGTAGTTGGTCTGACAAGATCCGCAGCCTTGGAATATGCGGAGAAGAATATCAGAGTGAACGCTGTATGTCCCGGATTTATCCGCACCGAAATGTTAGAAGGTCTATTTCATTCTTCTCCAGATCCGAAAGAAGCAGAAAGAAAGATCACTCGACTGCATCCTGTCAATCGACTGTCCGAGCCGGAAGAAGTGGCAAAGGCGGCAGTATGGCTCTGTTCGGACGAGGCCTCCTTCGTTACCGGGGTTGCGCTTCCGGTAGACGGAGGATACACTGCAAAGTAAAATCCGGGTCTTACGCAGTGTGTCCGGTATAAATATATGAAACTCCGCTATTATGCAATTACGGATAAGGGAAACTTTCGTTCTCATAATGAAGATTCTTTCTTAGCGATAGAGACGATTGTCTGTGGGCAAACTCATGGAGAATTGGATTCTGTTCAGGAATTGGATACAGAGTCTGTTGCAGCTCTTTTCGCTCTCGCAGATGGGCTGGGCGGACATGAGGCAGGAGAGATCGCAAGTAGAGTTGCGTTGGAAAAACTTTCTTGGATGGAGAGAGCGATCCGACCCATAGAAGAATTGCCTTCCACCGGATGGAAGAACCTTCTTCGTAAGATCAATAACGAAGTGAACTCTTATGGCGAGTCCATTCATAAACCGAAAATGGGAACGACTTTAGTTGGGTGCTTGTTAGGAAAGCGAAAGTCCTGGGTATTCAATGTGGGTGACAGCAGATTGTATCATCTGGATAAAGACGGCCTGAAGAAAGTGACCGTAGATCATAATATCAGCGAAGAATTAGGGATCGGCCACGGAAGGAACCTTCTCACTAGTTGTATAGGTGGCGGCTCCAAGAGTATGGAGGCGGATATCTTCGATCTTACCGGAAAATTGTCTGCCGGGGATTATTTGCTGATCTGTAGCGACGGTTTAACTGAAGTCCTGAATATTGATCAGATGGAAAAGATCTTGAGAGACAGCCACGATCTAAGAGAGACTTGCAGACATCTTTCGGAAGAGGCAAATATCCGACTGACCAGGGATAATCATACCGTGTTGATCATTCAGATAGAAGCGGTTTAAGTTTTATTAATATTTATTCGGCTTCTTCGAGCAGGAATCTGGCAGTTAATCTGAAGAAGATCTCCTCTTCTTCCCCTTCTTCAAATTGAATGACTAAGGGCAGATCCGATTTGCGAGCGATCTCGTAGAATCCCAGTCCTGCTCCCTTGCTCTTCTCCGGTCTATCGGAACGGATCTGTTCGTTGTATTTTAGTTTTAGTTCTTCGTCGGAAAGGCTTTTGATCTCTTCCAACTTCTTCTTTAGGAATTCACTCTGAGAAGAATCGATCGCATTCCCGCAGTTCAACTCCCAGTTATGCGCTTTCTTTCGCAGAGCTAGGATCCCTATACCGCTCTTCTCATCCCTTTCCTTGGAATAATGAGCAACGTTTTGCGCCATCTCGACGAAGACCGTGAGAATTCGGTTCTTCTTCTTTTCTCCTTCTAACTTCTCCTTTAAAAGTTCATTTAGAGCAGAGATCGTTGTCTCGGAGAACGGACCCTTGTAGAGAAGGGCAACTCCTGTCCTTTTTAGGATATTATATTGTTTTGATAGTTGCATTCTCTTCCTCAGAATTCCGGAGCGGCTAGACTTACAAAAGAAGATTGGCTTCCGATCGCGAAAGCCATGGAGATCGCGTTCCTGAGTTTCGCCTTGCGCTGGCCTTCTGCGATATGATCATGATCGCATTCCGGGTCCGGAGTTTCCAGATTGATGGTCGGGCAGAGGGTTTGTTTTTGCATCATGAGAGAGGTTGCCGCCACATTGATGATCCCTGCGGCTCCGAACGTATGCCCGAAGATCGGCTTGATGGAGCCTACGGGTGCCCAATGGAATTTGGGGCGTCCCTCATAGAGAAGGGAGATCGCTCTACTTTCCGCTAAATCGTTGTTATGGGTTGCAGTTCCGTGTCCGCAGAAATAATCGATGTCCCCTAGTCTGAGATTGCTGATCTTCATAAGATGTTTTAGACCGGTTGCGGCTTTCTTTCCGGTTAGGTCCATTCTCATGGCATGATCCGCTTCGTTATAGCTATAGGTTCCTAAGATCTCGGAATAGATCCTGGCTCCTCTTTGCAAGGCCCTGTCCAATCTTTCGAGCACGAGTACGACTGCTCCTTCTCCCAAAAGGAAACCGTCCCTGGTCTTGTCGTAAGGGCGGATCCCTCTTTTAGGATTATCTTTTTCTAAGGACATAACCCTGCTCAATGGATCGGAGTACATCAACATGAGCGGCTGCAAGAGAGGAAATTCATGTCCTCCGGCATACATTACCTCGGCTCTTCCTTTTCGGATGGCTTGGTAACATAAACTGATCGCATGGTGCCCGCCTACACAGGCCGCGGAAACAGTGGTAACGAATCCTTGGATGTTTGCGTTAATCGCCGTTAAGTTTGTGGGATTGGATGCCATGGAGGTAAGCACCGAATAACGGTCAAATACGTTATGATCCTTTTCCTCTAGGTACTTTCTCCAGGCAAAATCCCACCAAGATAAAGAAGCTCTAGAAGAAGAATCTATAAATCCCACTCTGCTGGGTTCGAGATCCCCTTTTTTGATCCCTGCATCCTTGTTTGCTTCTTCCATTGCAGACATGAGGGCGAGTGTTTCCGTATTGTAATTCTTTGCGTATTTGTCGCTGAGATCGGGGAGATGTTTTCTCCAGTCGAATGTGTTCATTTCTCCCGCGACCTTGATCGGGAAATTGTCGGTAGGGAAGCGAGTGATGAAGTCTAACTGGGATCTTCCTTCCGAAAGGTTGGTCCAGAAGTCTCCCACGGAGAAAGTATTGGGCAGTATGACCCCGATACCGGTTACTACAACTCTTGAATTCTTGCCATTCTTTGTTTTTTCCATAGGGCCAGAGGGATCAGAAATTACCTTTGATTGTCAGATTTGGAAATAAAAAAAATCATTTCGAAACGTATACGACGCAAAAAAGAAGATAAATCCTCCACTAAAACGGAGAAAACTAGTTTAATTTGCGTAAGGTTATGAAAAAGGATTTTCGTTGGAGGTCCCACAACTTAGGCTTGTTCAAAAAATTATTTATGGAGTTTTCAATGAAATATACAAAAATTCTAATGTTCCTTCTCTCAGGGACCTTGTTCATGGTTTCCTGTTCCAAGTCACCTGAGGAAAAACTGAACGAACTAGTTCCTCGTTTCCAGAAAGCAATTTGCTCTAAAACTATCGAGTGCACTAAAGACGAGCTGGAAAAGATCCCGGCTCAGTATCGGAATATGATCCCTCCTTTTATGCAATCCGAAGAAAACTGCGTTAGTCATTTCAAAGAAGAATTCGAAAAGGCAAAGCAACGTAGAACGGAGAAGAAAGAGCAAGTGACTCCTGAAATGGTCTCCACATTCGAGGCTTGTATTTCCGGATTGGAAGCTTCTACCTGTGAGCCGTTCAAGAGCTCCAGAGGAAAAAAATTAAATATCCCAGGTTGTGAAGATCTGGAGAAGCTCACTAAACCGGAATAATTCGGAACGGAACTTCCGTTCCGGCGATTCAGGGCGGCCCCCACCCGAATTGGGTGGTGGAGGAGGGCTTGCGGGAGAAGCGCCTCCGCTATATCACAAAAGCCTTATGTTCGCAACTGAAAATTCCCGGTTACTTAAATAGTTCCCACATTGTGGGAACTATCTTCCTAATTCCGGTTTCTTCTCCTGTCCTGAAAAGGACCAATATACATACAAGATGGCGGTTAAGATCCCGAGCGAGATCATCTGGCCTAAATGCACAGTGGTTGCATAGACCAAACCTTCCGAGCTATCCCTTCCCAATAATACAAAGCCGGATGTGATGGAGGCATGGTATACTCCCGCGCCCGACGGAGCAGAAGGGACCATCACTCCTACCGCTCCACAAAACATAATAAAGATAGTCTGTAAAGGGCTGAGATGGATCCCGACCAAATATTGCAATAAGGTATAATGGATTGCATAACCAAAAAGCCAGGTCGCCCCGGTAAGAAGCCCATAGGTACTTATATTACGAAATGTTAAAAAACTCCCGAGTTCTGTGATCTGAGACGCCAGATTGTCTCGAAAGAATTCTCGCTTTCCTATTTTGGAAAACATCCATTCTCCAAGTTGGATCAATTTGGGATGGAAGAAGCGCACTATCCCTAGAGCGGAAAAGATGCCGATGATCCCGAGTAAGGGAAAGAAGAGCTTCGTGTCTGTTTGGTTGACTCCTAATAGGAATAAGGCCCCCAAACCTGCGCAGAATATAAAAGAAAAATCTAATACTTTCTCTAGGAAGATCCCGCTTACGAGACTCGCATAACCTATGTCCGTTCCTTGTCGACATAGATAGAGTCGAAATAGGTCTCCTCCTCTTGCTGGAAGGAATTGGTTCGCTCCCACACCTATATATGCGGAAAGAAGTGAGATCTTGAAGGAAACCTTCTTATGCAATAATAGATACCACCTCCAGGAGAAGAGTAGAAGTCCCCAGATGATTACAAGAAAGAAGGGGGCTAGGTAGATCGGTTGCCATCTCTCCAATATGGATCGAAAGCCGGAAAGATCCAGGTTCCAAAAAAGGAATCCCAGGGAAAGCGCACTGATAGCAAAGCCTAGAATGAGTTTTTTCAAAATACTTCTCCGTAGATCAGCCGGGGGGCCATTTCATTTGTCTTCCACCTAATAGATGGAAATGCAAATGGAACACTGTCTGTCCGCCGAGCGCTCCTGAGTTATTTACCACTCTAAAGCCTTCCTTATCCAAACCTAAAGACTTTGCGATCTCTGAGACCCGAAAAAGGATCTCTCCAATTAGGGCCTTGTCCGAGGCCTCTGCCTGATCCAAGGAAACGATATGCTTCTTCGGGATGACAAGCAGATGTGTGGGCGCCTGAGGGGATATATCATAAAAAGCTAATAGATTCTCGTCTTCGAATTCTATTTTGGCCGGGATCTCTTTTTTGATGATTTTGCAGAATAAACAGTTCGGATCGCTCATATTTTATTGTCCAAGCAAAGACTTGCCGCTCCTAAGGCCCCAGTAACGGAACCGCCTGCCAGGATCCTTGTATAGTCTTTGAATATAGGAAAGATGATTTCTCGAACCCGATTTTCAAGTCGTTTTCCGAATCGAGAATACGACCTTGCGATCCCTCCGGAAAGTACGATGCACTCCGGATTGAATAGATGGATGAGATTTCGGATCGTTTCCGCGAGTGCTTCTATCCCTTCTTCTATGATGAGTTTGGCGGAAGGATCTCCTTGTTCCGCTGTTTCAAAGAGAATTTCCACATCGGAAAGGATCTTGCCGGTTTTCTCCAAGTATCTGGCAGAAAATCCGGAAGCACTGAAGTAAGCCTCTATGCACCCTCTTTGTCCGCAGCCGCAGAGAGCCCCGCCAGGACGAATGGTAGTATGTCCAACTTCCAAGGAGTTTCCCTTGTAACCGTCGAAGAGCTTTCCTTCGAAGACCCATCCTCCGCCGAGTCCGGTGCCCAAAGTAATAACGATGAGACTAGGGGAATTCTTTCCGGAGCCGAACCAATATTCCCCGAGTGCTGCACAGTTTGCGTCATTATCATAATATACTGGAATGTTAAACTTCTTCTTTAAATGAGAAACGAGAGGGACGTCCTTCAGTTTCGGGAGATTGGCAGAAGATATCAAGATGCCATTTTCCTTATCTATAGGTCCCGGGCTTCCGATCCCTATCGATTGAATGGGTTCTTTAGAAAAATTGAATACTTCTGAAACGGAATCCTCTAAGAGGGTGAGAAAGTCTTCGTTGCTAGTTTCCGGACCGGTCTTTCGATCGCATTGGTATAAGATAGAACCTTTTCGGTCCGTGAGGCAGGCCTTGATGCTTTGAGCGCCTATATCCAGGCCTAAGACAAGACTCATTTAACGACTCTGGTAAAGCTTCCTTCTCTCATTTCGTAGATGGTCTTCGCATCAAAGGCAAGATTCATATCGTGAGTAACGAGTAAGATGGTCAATCCTCTGGAATTGAAGTCGGAGAGAAGTTTACGAACGAGTTCGCTATTCTCCGGATCCAAATCCCCGGAGGGCTCATCTGCCAAAAGGATCTCCGGTTCGTTGATCAATGCCCTTGCGATCGCAGTCATCTGGATCTGTCCGCCGGAAAGACGGGTCGGTAACTGGTCTCGTATCGCCTGCAAGTGCAGACTAGAGATCAGGTATTCGCATTTTTCCTTATATTCCTGTTCCGGAAACTTCCCCACTAAAAGAGCGGGAAGAAGTATATTCTCCTCGACAGTGAGGTGAGATACTAACTCGGAGAATTGGAAGATCAGGCCTATACTCTTGGCCCTGAATTTGGCAAGCTCCCCTTTGCTGATGGAAGAAAGTCTCAATGTATCGAAATAGATCTCTCCGGAGGTGCTGGATAGCATTCCTGTGATCATAGAAAGAAGGGTGGTCTTGCCCGAGCCGGAAGGCCCTACGATCGCGACATAGTCAGATTGATTGATATCGAAGGAAACTCCGTTTACTGCCTTGGTCGAGCCGTAGAATCTGGAAAGATTATTAATCCGAAGGATCATTTTCCCCTCCGAATGGACTTATAAGGATCGATCAAAGTATAGAGGAAGGCCGTAAAACCGGCAATGGCGCCAATCAGTAGGATTTCCAGCAGTATGGTCCCCAAATAGTCCAGAAAGGAAACCAATTCGGGGTTCCCAAAGGGAAGAAGAATGCTGATCAGGATGCTTCCTACAAAGCCGATCCCATGAATGAGCCAGACTTCCATGGTCTGTAGGAAGACAACACCGTTACGATTTCCTCCCACTGCCATCATGATCCCGTTGTCACCGGAACGACTCATGATCCGAACTATGGTCATAAAAATAAAAGCGAGCCCGGAAAGGCATAAAACCAGGTACGGAGATTTCAAAAATAGCTCGATACTAGAAAGGTCGGAAGAGATTTTTTCCGTGCGTGCTGCGAAGAATCCGTATACGAATCCGTATCCGAAGAACGCGGAGAAGACGACATGCAGAGCGCTAGTGATCCAATCCCGAGTAAAAAGGGAAAATGCAAACCTTAGGTAAGTGATCCTTCCCATCGAAGGCAGAATATTGAAAACGTTTGATTTTATCCAACATTAATTTAGTTAATAGCAGAAATTCCGAAAAATGATCTTTGTAATTCTCGTAGCAGCCGGAATCATTCTGATCGTCGCGGCGGGTTCCTTTCTCATTCAGTCCAAAAAGGACTCTTTTGAAAAAGCTCTCGCACTCGCGGCCATGGGTAACTACGTCGATTCCAGGATGTTGATCCGAGACGTCCTAGATGCGAACCCTTCCAATGTAAAAGCCAACTTCATAATGGCTAAGATCTATGCGATGGAAGGAGATCATATCAATGAGGCTCGTCATCTAGAGAAGATCAAGAAGATAGGAAGCTACGATAAGGAGATCTCCGAGGTAGCCGTTTCAAATCGCATCGCGGATATCTATTACCAACAGGATCTATTCGAAGAGTCGGTCTTTCATTATTCAGATACGCTTCTTGTAGATCCTGACAATCTAGAAGCAAATATACGGATCGCCTTTATGGCCATAGGTCAGAAAGAATTCGGGATCGCAGATAAATTTCTTTCTAGGATCCCGGACGAGAGGATCAAGATGCCGGCTCTTCTCATAGGGAAGGGAGTGGTTGCCGGTATCCTTCGCAAAGGAGATCCGAAGATCTATTTCCAAAAAGCATTCGAAGAAGATCCTACTTCTTCCGTAGGCGGATTCTTGTACTCGGTCTCCTTGGCCCGCTCCGGCCAACATGACGAAGCCATCCGGGTTGCGAACTCCGTTGTGGATGTGATCGCCGACGAATATGTAAGATACACCTTATTCCAATTCATTATGCTCGAGCATATACAGAAGGGAAACTGGAACGAAGCCTTGAAACATGCGAGGCTCTGTATGGAGATGGCTCGCAATAACGGTTGGAAGCAGGAGATGATCGACTCCGATTTTCACTTCGCTCTCTTAGCGGTACAAATGGGAAAACTAGAAGACGCGAGCGAATATCTGATCGAAGCGGAATCCGAAAGAGTAGACGACGATCGTATTATAGAATTGGCAAATTATAAGTACCAAGTCGAAACCAAGAGATTGGAATTAGGCAAGGTGGCAAAGAGCGGATTCACTCCGGAGCAGGAAATCAGCAAGTTATTCAATGAGCTTTTTCCGGTAGAAAGATATTATGAGATCTCCGGATTGAAATCCTCCAAGTCCTTTCATATCAAAGGCATCCTGGACGACGAAGGGAATAAAACGGCCATCGATATGGGCAAGATCGGGATCAGCGCTCTCGATCATTTCCGCACTATCAAGGGAGTGGATTTCAAGAACCTTTGTGTGAAAGTCGTTATGGCCTTGAATTACACAGTGAGTCGAGAGATCCCGAACAAGGAAGGGGATGGATTGAATTTCCAAGGCTTGAATAAGACCGACAAGGAGACCCGTGCCCTCTTCAAATTCAGGAAATGGAAGGATGCTAAGATCTCGGACATCTTTCTTCGGGACACTCTGAGCCAGGTCAAGGATCTAGGCTTGGACAAGGCGTTCATCATCGGCGACGCGGATTTCACAGAAGGAGCCCGTAGATTCCTTGCGGATAATCCGTCTCGGCTTTCCATCCTTTATGGCAAGGACTTGGACGAGCTCTTGAAAAAGGCGTTGAGGGCCCAGGGTTAAAGTGGAACTTCTCCCGCAAGTTTCGGGTCTTATTCGCGGGTTGTATTCCGACAAACGCATTATTATATTATTATTTTGTTTTCTTTCCGTCTTTCAAGCCTGCTTGTCCGCGAAAGAAACTCCGCTCTCTTCTAAAAGGAATTCTGAACCTTCTCCCAAGGTGGAAAAGGGAAAAGTCTTCGTAGCGGGGCATACTGCGGAACATTCCCAGAATACCGAAGAGATCCTCGCATTACTCAGGAGATTGATAGAAGGTACCGTACAGAAAGATCTGGATTTTCTTCCCGAGATCGTCTCGGAGAAGGAAGGGATCTTTCTGGATCTGAAAGGGAATTGGACTAAAGAAAGACTCATTACGGAATTAAGGACAAAAGAGAATTACTTTCAGATCTATTTCTTCGATAGGGATCTGCTCGCGAAGCAAAAGAACTCGGAGAATGTAAGGACAGTACGGGATCTTCTTCTTTCTTCTGGAGGAATAGAAGCGGATCTATATTACGAAAGTAAAACAGCTTGCGAGATCAAACTCCGCTTCAAGGAAAACGTAAAATTAGAAAAGGAACTGATCAATCCTTACTTTATTAAATTGGAAGGGAAATGGTATTTGCTCAGGCTCTTCTAGACCGCGTATTAGGACCGTAAAAAAGGCAAACGGACTTGCGGTACCAGGGCTTGATATTGAAATAGTCATAAGGAAAGAGGATGCGGGGAGTTTCATTGTTAACCGAACAAAATCGTATCGAACAGGAAACGAGTACGAAAAAAATCCCTTGGCTCCTTCTTCTTATATTTGCGACTTCTTCCTTTCTATTTCCTTTCGGGCCGGCAATCCTTCCGGAGACCATTCCCTTTGAGACCTATACGGAAGAAAAAAAAGGGAACCTTCCTGCACCTTCGTCCATAAATACGGACCAGGACAATACTCCGAGTAATTCTCTCGGAAATATTCCTGCAGGAAAGATCATAGACTGGGATATCGATCGGCTTACAGAATATGCGATCTCAAACAATCCTTTGTATTTATCCGAAAAACAGAATATGGGGATCGAAAGAGGAAGGGTAATCACCGCTTCTCTTTACAGAAACCCTATCGTTCAGTTCCAGCAACAATTCATAGGCGGTACTCCCAATTCCCAAGGAGGAAGTCCAGAAACCGCTCCCGGGTTATTCCAAGACTTGGATGTGTATGGGGTCGTTCCTTTGAGGACCAGAGTCGCCAAGAAATCCTTCGAGGCATCCATCCAAGACTTCCGGAATTTTGATCGCATCTTTAGAATGAGACTCAGACAGAATTACTGGGCCTTCGTATTCCTGACTCTTCTCGTAGATACCAACAAGGAATTTTACGAGAACTATAGTGATCTTTTGGAGCTCACTAAATTCAGAGTGCAGAAGGGAGATATCTCTCCTTTGGAATTCGAAAGATTGGAATTGGAACGGATCCAGGTAGAGAAATACTATAGGGATGCTATCGTTCGCAGGCAGTCGATCGAAAAGGACCTTCGGATCCTAACAGGACTTTCCGAGTCGGAAGGATTATTCGCATTCAAGGTGGAATCCATGCGATTCAGATCCTTGGAGGATATGGGCCTGCGACTGAAAGAGGAATTTCCTTCTATCGAAAGACCCGATGTGATCGCCTTGGAGCAAAGGCTCCAAGAGAAGAAGATGAATATCGAACTCCAAAGAAAGGAGGCCCTCGGCTGGCTACAGTTAGGTGGCGAGTGGAGGATCAAAGGAGGAGAGAACTACGGAGGCGTATTCGCTACTCTTCCGATCCCTTTGAACGATAGAGGCCAGGGTAAGGTTTATTCCGCCAAGGAAGAATACCGAAAGTTCGAACTCGCTCTCGATGCGAAGAAGAGAGAAGTGGTTGCTGAGATAGAGGCCGCTAAGAAAGAGTTGCTTGCCCGAGAAGAACTTCTTACGAAATACGAAAGGATCAATCTATTACAAAAAAATAAACAGTTGGAAGAGAAGTCCAGGATCGCGTATGTTCGGGGCGCATCCGACCAAGTAACCTTCCTCCAAGCTGAAAAGAACTACCTCACCATCCTTCGCGAATACTACGATCTCTTATTCCTATACTTTAATGCTGTAGAAGCCTATAAGGCTGCGACCGGAAAAATTGCGGAAATGTCTTCCAGCGATCCGGCAAAAGGAGAAAGGCAATGATCGCTCTATTTCAAAAAAATAAGATCCTCATCGTAGCTGCATTGCTGATCGCGAGCGGCATTTACGGATACAAGTATTTCTCCAAGAAAAAACCCGAGAAGAAAGTAACCGAAGAATCCAAGAACGTATTCTCGGTGCCGGAAGACGTCTTGAAAAGACATCCTTTGACCTATGTTAATTTGAAAGAAGTCTCTCAGTTCGAAGAATTAGCTCTTCCAGGTAGGATCACTTATGACCCGGAAAGCATGGCCAAGGTGGGTTCTCAAGTAGAGGCCCGTATCAAAAAAGTCTTGGTCAAGGAAGGGGACAGGGTCAGCCAAGGATCTCCTCTCGCCATTCTTTCTTCCATTCAATTGGGAGAAGTAGAAGCCTCATATGTAAAGGCGAGAGCCTCTTTAGATGCATTGAAATTGCAAGCGGACCGGGCAAAGGAACTCTTCGAGATGAAGGTAACTTCTGCGAAAGAATATGAGCTGGCAACCATGCAGTACAAGACTGCCAAGACGGAAGCGGAAACTACTCGGATCAAATTGGACAACTACGGTCTCACTCCTTCCGAGATAGAAGGAATCGAAAGAGGGATCTATGTTTCTTCCAACCTGATCTTAAGAAGTCCGATCAACGGAGAGGTCACCGAGAGAAGGGCCATCCTAGGACAGCAGGTCACTCGCAACGAAGAATTATTTACCATCGCGAATTTGAATCATCTCTGGGTGCTCTTGGATGTGTATGAAAAGGACCTGGGAGGAGTAAGAGAAGGAGCACAGGCTACTATCTTCCCTTTAGGAGACGAGCATAGTACGATCCAGATCTATGGCAAGGTCGGATACGTGGGAACGGTTTTGGACAACGTAAAACGTACTGCAAAACTTAGGATAATGGTCTCGAATAAGGGTGGAAAACTCAAACCAGGCCAAACAGTCACCGCAAAAGTGGCCGGCTTAGTTGTCAGCACCGGAGAAGGAAAACGCAAAATGGTACCTCTCGAAGCTGTACATGAGATAGAAGGTAAGTCCTTCGTATTCATTCCTCATGGAGAAGATACCTTCGAAGCGGTGAATGTGATCGTGGGAGATACGATCGAGGACGATGTTGTGATCCTGGGCGGCCTGCCCGAAGGAGCCAAAGTGATCTCCAAAGGATCCTTCGTTCTAAAGAGCGAATTCCTGAAGTATTAAGTTTATCTAAACTATAGATCTTTTAAGATCCGGATCGGATACTTATGCATGATGCTATCTGCGGTCGCGAATTCCCAACCGTTGACTAACAGGTGAGAGATCAATAATCGATCGAAAGGATCCCTATGGATGTTTGGGACCTTCCCCAAAAAGAAGACAGCCTCGTCTTGCAGATCCGCCTTCTCTAAGCCCGAACCCAATGCTGCCGGTAAAATAAAATGCCATGGAGGAGAAGGAAGACGAAGTTTGCCGAGCTCATATTTGATCTGTATTTCCCAGAGGGATACTTGGTGGAATAGAAGTCGGACATCTTCCTGTTCAATGAGCTCGAGGACGATCTTTGGAAGTTTTGGATCGCTTAACAAGAACCAGAGAAGGACCTGGGTATCCAGTAGTACGGATCTCAAATCTTATTCTCCGTAAAAATCGGCTTCGAATTCAGGCAGAGGAGAATTGAAATCCTCAGGAACGACGAATTGGTCTTTTAGCATTCCTGGTATCCTCTTTTTACGAGGAGAAGCTTCGGGAAGAAGTTTCAACTCTGCAATCGGTTGGTTTCTCTCGGAAATAATGACCCTTTCTCCGGATTTGATGGCCTGGAGATATTGTCCTAAATGTGCCTTAGCTTCTGCTAGATTGATCGTTTGCATAGTAGTCTGCTTTTAGACTACTTATTATCTTTTAACAGTCAATTGAATTTCCCTGCTTTTACAACCCTCTCTCGGAAACCTCATTCCACTCCCCAAAAAAGTACTTGCAAAACATCTATTCACTAATAACTTGTTAAGCATGAAAGACCTCACCGAAAAGCAGCTCGCAGTCCTACATTTTATTACCAATGTGATCAAAGAGAGAGGCTTTCCTCCCACAATTAGGGAGATCGGTGATGAGTTCGGGATTACTGCCAAGGGTGCTTACGATCACCTGAAGGCGATCGAAAAGAAGGGGTATCTGAAGACTTCCAAGAACCAATCTCGAGCCATTGAATTGACCCGCCAAAGTCCTTTTGAGACCCTTCCTGTTCCCACGCCTAGCATTCCCCTCTTGGGTAGGGTTGCTGCTGGACTCCCGATCTTGGCAGAAGAGAATATCGAATCCTATATCCCGGTTCCCGAAGAAATGGCATCCAAAGGCATTACCTTTGCCTTGAAAGTGCAAGGGGATTCCATGATAGAGGCTGGGATCAACGACGGAGATGTTGCGATCATCCAGAAAAAAGACATCGCTCGTAACGGAGAGATCGTGGTCGCTCTGATCGAAGACGAAGCTACCTTGAAAGTCTATTATAAGGAAGTGGATCATATCCGTTTGGAAGCCAGAAATCCTAAGTACAAACCAATACGTAGTAAGAAGGTTACCATTTTAGGAAAGCTGATCGGACTGTATCGCTCCTATTAAGGCCAGGCCAGAATTCCTGGTTGACACTTGCTTCCTTTAAGGAAAGATTCTGAAAGAGTGATTTTTCTTTCCTTATTCCGCAAGCTCGCGGTATTTTTATTATTTCTCCTCCTATTCGATTGCGCTTCTCCCAAGAAACAGATCGGGGAACCGGAACTAAAGTTAGTCTTAGAATATCTGACCGAGGCTCGCTTCGCGGGAAGATTGAATTATACTGGGGAACAAAAGATCCGCAGTGATCTGGAGATCGTCGCGGCAGCTTGCGAAAGATATCAACTAGATCAAGATTCCGTAATGGAGCAGATCAGGATCAAGCATCCGGAGATCTACTCCGCTCTGGTCGGTAAGAAATGAAACATAAAGAAAGATTTGCTTGGGCCTCCCTGGTCTTCGTTCTTTTTACGGCTCTTGTATTCCAACCCTTAAAAGCAAAGGCCCTCTCCGAAGTTTCGGAGAAATATCTGCAATTATTCCACGAAGTCTTCGGACTCATGCAAAACGGTTATGTGGAGACCGTCGATGAGGAAAAGGCGTTCTTAGGAGCGATCAAAGGACTCTTAGGTTCTTTAGGAGATCCTCATTCTACTTTCCTGGAAGAAGAAGAATACAGGCAAATGAGAGAGGAGACTCGCGGAAGTTTCGGCGGAGTCGGAATGGAAGTGGCTTATACCGACGGTGCGATCGTGGTGGTTTCTCCGATCGAAGACACTCCTGCGATGAAGGCAGGGATCTTGCCTCAGGATCGGATCGTGGAGATAGACGGAAAGAATACCTCGAATCTCGGATATAGCGAAGGCATCAAACTCATGAGAGGGAAGCCTGGTACAGCCGTCACCATCAAGGTAGAAAGAAAGAATGTGAAGGAAGCACTTCAGTTCACTCTTGTTCGTGAGAATATTAAGATACGTTATGTGAGATCTACCTTCTTCGATAAGGAAAAGATCGGATATGTGCGCTTGAACCAATTCATGGGCGAGAACACTTACGAGGAATTTAAGAAACAAGTAAAGTCCTTAGTAGATAAGAAGGCAGAAGGACTGATCGTAGATCTAAGAATGAATCCAGGAGGACTATTGCCTCTTGCAGTCGCTCTTTCCGATCTATTCTTGCCGGAAGGTTTGGATATCGTGTCCGTGAGAGGAAGAGGTGGAGAGCTTGCTGACGTCTCCAAGTCCACGGGTAAAACCGATAAGTTTACGAATATTCCTCTTGTTGTACTGATCAATGAGGGTTCCGCTTCTGCTTCTGAGATATTTGCGGGGGCCATGCAGGATCATTCCAGGGCGAAGATCGTAGGAACTACTTCCTTCGGAAAGGGCTCTGTTCAGATCGTGTATCCTCTTTCTTACGGAATGGCTGTTAAACTTACGGTGCAAAAATACTATACTCCTTCCGGTAAATCCCTTCATGGAAAGGGAATACAACCTGACGTAGTGATCAAAGGAATTGAGCCGAACGAGGATGATCGCTTTTACCTGCGTAAGATGGGAGAAAAGAAATTATTAGACCAGCTTGCTGCAAAGTATCCTGAATACACGGAACAGAATTTTGTACTTTTCGAAAAGGCTTTGAAGGACCAAGGGATCAAACTTACCACCGAGGTTGCGAGAGCCGTATATAAGAATAAGACCCAGCCTGAAAAAGAAAGAGGTGCCACCGATATGGAATTGGATCCTCAGTTGAAAAAAGCTGTGGATCTGCTTTCTTCGGCAAAGTCGTAAGATCTCATGATCGGTCTTGGAATAGAGACAAGCTGTGATGAAACAAGTTTAGGCATTGTAAAAGACGGGAAGGAATTGCTTTCCCTGAAGATTTACAGCCAGATCGATCTGCATAAGCCGTTTCGCGGGATTGTTCCGGAGATCGCTTCTCGAGCTCATTTGGAAAAGATCAATCCTCTCTTAGAAGAAGTCTTGGAAGAATCCAAGGTCTCTCTTTCCGACTTGGATTACGTTGCGGTGACCCGATCCCCCGGTCTTACCGGTTCGCTTATGGTAGGAGCCCAACTTGCTCGTTGCATTCATGCAATTCACGGCACGCCTATCGTTCCTCTCTGTCATTTGCAGGCACATTTTGCGGTATTGCAATTGGAAGGAGTGGAGCCTGTATTTCCCGTTTTAGGCCTGCTTCTCTCCGGTGGGAACTCGGCCATCTACAGAATTCCTCATTTCGGGAAGATGGAAACAGTTGGAGATACGATGGACGATGCTTTAGGGGAGGCATTCGATAAGGTTGCGGGACTTTTCTCCTTGCCTTATCCTGGGGGGCCGCCCATAGAGGCGCAAGCCTCTCTATATACTCCGGAATCTGGGGAGAAGGATCTACTTCCCCCCATGCTCCGGAACCTGGAACAGGATCGTGTTGCATTTTCCTTTTCCGGCTTGAAAACTGCAGTTTCCCATTTGCTTGCGAAACAGCCGGATCTTTCCGTTCCTAAAGTATGCTATCATTTCCAAAACACTGCCTTTGAGCTCGTGGAAAGAAATTTAAAGAGGGCAGTGGCAATCACAGGGATACGCAGGATTATCGCGGCAGGCGGAGTGCTCGCAAACACGACTCTTCGTAACAGATTGTCTGCGTTCGCGAAAAAAAATTCCCTGGAATTTTTTTCTCCACAAAAAAAAATCTACTGCACGGATAACGGAGCGATGGTTGCCGCTCTCGGTTATTATTTAATGCAACAGGGCTATTCTAAGAGTTTGGACTTCACAGTGAGTCCGGTAAGGCAGGAGACCTATATATGAATCGCAAGCTAAATTGGATCCCCAATATGATCACGCTCGGAAACCTAAGTATGGGTTTCGTGTCCATCTTGATCGCATCAGAGGCAGTCGGGAACGGGCCTCAATCTTTCGTTCTGGCCGGATTCTTTATCCTGCTCGCAGCGATCTGCGACGGTTTGGACGGAATGGTTGCCAGAGCCTTGGATGCTACAAGCGAATTAGGGGCGGATCTGGATAGTTTGGCGGATCTGACTGCATTCGGGATCGCACCGGGATATCTTTTTTATACGATGATCCTGGAAGAATACAAAATAGACGTATTCGGTAAGGACGATCTTTTCCCGGTCGGAATGCTAATTGCGGCTATTTTCCCGATCTGCGCTGCGTATCGATTGGCTCGCTTCAATGTGGCTCACGATCCTTCTTCTTTTACCGGTTTACCTTCCCCTGTTGCCGGAGTTACCATCGGATTCCTACCTATCTTTCTCGGAAAGGACCATATGCCGCATTGGATCACTATTCCTCTTTTCGTGGTCATTGCAATATTAATGGTTTCTAATGTTCGCTATGGCAAACCCCAAGTTGCGATCCGCACCAAGCTGACTCCGGGAAGAGGGATCCTAATGCTTGCCGCTGCACTGGTCTTATTGTTCTTTATTGGATTCGAACGCTGGCCTTGGTTGATCTACGGCTTGATCGGTCTATATATCTTCTCCGGACTGATTACGTTCCTGATCCATATTCTTCAGGATCTTAGAGTCAAACTGGATTGAAGTATATTAATATTTTATAATTTTCGGAATGAGAATTCCGGGCCAATGGATGAAAACTTAAGAAAAATTATTTTCTTAAAAACAAATCCCGAAAGCTTAATAGAAGGATCTGGATCTTTAGATCCTTCTATTAACTATGAAATTCACTCGATATTTCGAAAATGAAGTATTGCGGAAGCGATCAGAACTTCGCATACATTGGGTGATAGAAGCGTTTCAATTCCCCGATAGAAAAGAAACCCAAGAAGACGGCAGAATTCGTATTTGGAAATGGATTGACGAAGCCCAAAAATACCTTCGAGTTATTCTACTAGAGGATGGAGAGACGATCCACAACGCTTTCTTTGATCGAGGCTTTAGAGAATGAAGATCACCTATTATCCGGAAACCGATTCGATCTATATAGATCTTTCTAACCGTCGATCGTTTGAGACTAGAGAGATCAATGACGATCTAAATGTGGATCTAGATGAAGACGGAAGGCCTGTCGGAATAGATATTCACGGCAGAGCTTCTAAATACGTGGATCTTTCCTCTATTTTATTTGAAACGGCAAAGTCATAGATCTACTATTCCCAGATTGGCAAAAACACTTGAAAGCGTAGACTCAAGCTGTCTCCGCTTGCGGACTTTCCTCTGGTATGACGCAAGTGGATCGCAAAGTACGGATGAAAGATCCGTAAGAAAGAATAAAAGGCCTTGTCCGTGACTACGAGTCCTGTTTCGTCCGGAGTGATGGATTCTTCCGCAAAGGAAGGAGTTCGGTTTCCTTCTTCTGCATAGAGTAAACTTGAGTAGATCTTCCATTCCTTGCCCAAGGAGATCTGTAAGCCTGCTTCCGTGAGACGGTCTCCGTTATCTCTCCATTCCTGCCCGATTTCCCATCTCCAGGCTCTCTTTTGATAGGCCAGATACAGTCCTCTGCCCAGGATCCAATCAGGTTGATCCGAAAACTCATAGGCTCGGATTTGTGCTACTAAGGCGAAGATCGGAAATTGCAAGAATCCTATTCTTGTGGTTATCGCTCTTGCACTGTAAATGGTCTTTCCTTCGGCAGAGATCCGCTCGAACCCGGCGATCTGTAATCTGTGATAGTTTCCCGGTTCCCAGACAAATCGGAACAATCCAGCTTTCTCTTCTGGAGCGGTTTTCTCGGTGAGATTGAATAATTGCCCCGCTCTTCCTTTGTATCCGGAAAAGAAAACCCGTCTGCTTTTTTCCCAATCCTGCCAAGAAGCGGAAACGATACCTTGCGGATTTTCCTTGGTCCCATAGACTTCCATTCGAAAACCATACTGTTTTTTTTCTTCTTTTCGCTCCGAAGAAGAGGGATATTCCGCAAGGATAAACGCTTCTTTTGTTTCCGGAGAATATGCGAACTCCAGATAATTCTTATACGGTTTGAAGAAGAGACCAGGGCGTTTCTCTGCAGATCTCTCCGCATAATACGTTCCTACCTGACTTTCTCCCAATTTGAGGGATAGAAATCCCGCTCTCACAGTAGGTTGCTCCAAGAACCAAAATGAAGTGAAATCGAATGTTTCTCGTAAAAAGAAGAAATGGTTCAGGGGACGAAACCGATTCCCGTACGAAGCGTAGATCCTTTCGTTCTCGAAGGAATAGGATCCTAAAACGGTCTCTCCTCTTTTTTCTAAGAATGCCTTATGCTTAGCACATTCCTGTTTTGAGAACAGGATCCGGGCTTCTTTTAAACAGAATTCCCCTCGCACCCAAAGAGTTTCCTGTCTGGTTTGATAGAATCTGGAATCGAATCCAGAGAAGGAGAATCCGCTCGAGAAAGGAGTAGGCAAGCTCTGAGCTTCAAGTATATTAGAAAACAAGAATAGAAGTACAATGGCCCGTTTCATTTCAGGCCTCTTTTCTTGCGGATCAATGCCTCTATTTTTCTTCTTTTCGCCTCGGGAAGGGACCCTAAGAAGGCTTTAAATTTTATCTGTGACTGGCGGGAATGTCCTGCGATCTCAAGTGACTCTCCGATCGAAAAACCGTATTTTAAGAGCTCTTCTGTTTCTAAGGAAGGATAGGATTGTTCTTCTTTCTTTGAATTAGGTATTCTGCGGTTTGATCCTTTGTCGGAGGAGATTTCTTCCGCTTTCTCTTCTGAGGGGAAGGGTGAGAAGCCGAGGCTTGCGTAACCTATAAAGTCTTTCTCCTTTTCCTGAAATTGTGCATCTCCTAAGAAGCGGTCTATTCCCCAAGTGAAGCCCAAGGAGATCTTATCCTCCCAGATCCCCGCATTCGTTTTTGTTCTTTCATAGGATAGACTTAGCCTGAACGCAGAGTTTGGATCGGATCGAAGAAGTGCTCCGATCGAAGTCCCTTCCGAACTTCTTCTATTCAAAAAATCTAAACTAACATATCTTGTGTGTGCTCCCAGGCTCCCTAAGAAGAAGCCGCTTTCTCCCGGACTTCCTAAGAGTTGGAATTCCAACCCGATGTCCCGATCCAATTTGATCCTGTGACCCAGGCCGAAGATCTGGGAGAATGAGTTGGTTCGGTCCCCTCCCACCCAAACGAATCTGGAACTGCGGACTTGCGTTTTCCAAAAGGGGACCTGCAGGATTGCTCCGGCTTCTTTCGGGTTCCCTGGTCCTGAAATCCCAAAAACGGATATTTCTCCGCCGCTCCACCAGGGCCGTAATAGGAATTCATTCGGTAGATCGGCGGCTCTTCCCCAGACGCTGCTTATAGGAAGAAGGAGGAGTATAATATTTCGGAGCCTCATCTCGAAGGCAGGTGGGAAAACAAGGAGTTGGAGAGAGGATTTTTGGGGAAGCCCCCTTTTTTCAGAGAATTTGGATCGCAAGCTCCCGGATTTGTCCGGGGCCTAGATAGAATGAATTGCAAGCAGGGAGGTGCTTCGGACTGGAAATTCCGGAAATTCCTTGCAAAAAGAGAAGTAAACGCTTGACGGTAGCTATAAATTCGTATAGTATATAAATAACCGTTTAGTAGATTATTAGTGTGCAAAATTCAATTTATGTCGTCTAACTAGGCGAGGGAGAGAAAGTATGATGATTCGATCTCTACAAGATTCTGGGGCTTACGAGAGAAGCCGAAAAGGTCTGACAGGTGCTGGGTTTGATTGGAGAGAAAAAGTTCGCTCCGTGGATCCAGATACCAAGACATTTGCGGACTATCTAGAGGAGTCCTTTCAAGGCGATCTGGTCCAAGATGGAAACTGGTTCTCCGAAACCTTATCCGAGCTCAGCAAAAAGAATCTAAAAAAGATTTGAGTCTTGGCTTTGCGTTGGGGTTCAGAACCTGATCCGCGGACCCGCATATTGTACGATGCGGAGAGTCTAGAAGACTGGGAACTGATAGCCGTTCTTTTAGGTAAGGGGAACCGAGGTCTTTCTATTGAGGACTTAAGTCGTGATATCCTAAAAGCTTCTCAGGGATTAGGAGGCCTTCTTGCTTCCGATATTTCTCGAAATTTGAATATTGCCGGGCTCGGCAAGGCAAAGACAACCACTCTACTTGCCGCTTTAGAGCTTTCCAAGCGCTTAAAATATAAATCCATCCGAATGACAGGATACAATCCTGCGGATCTTTGCGGGTATCTTCGCGCGGTCTTTTCTCCCTTAAAAAGGGAATGTTTCGTACTCGCTACTGTTTCTCCGGCAGGACATTTGCTTCGAGCGGAGATTGTTTCCAAAGGAAGTCTAGAAGAAGTAGGAGTCCTGCCCAGAGATCTAGTGAGGATTATCTTAAACGACGAGGCTACCCAGGCCATACTCGCACACAATCATCCCGGCATGGTCTGCTATCCTAGCCAAGAAGACTGGAACGTGTATCTCAGATTAAAGGAGATACTCTCCGATCTGGATGTGGATCTTTTGGACCATTGGATTTTTGGAATTGACGGGATCTTTTCCTGCAAACATTCTACTCGGCTAGATGAGAGCTGACTCGATTTCACTCTCCAACAAGACTTCGAGTCTCGGGTTTCAGGGTGTTTCAGTCCGACTTCTTACGTAAATTCAGGATCTTACTCGTTCTAGTTCGCAGAGACTACGCCTTACAATATGCTGGGTCCGCCCTCGGTTTGACCTGGATGTTCCTTCAGAATCTAAGCCTCATACTGATCTATACCGTTGTTTTTTATTTCTTAGGAATTCGATCCCAAGGGGAAGATCCTCTCGGCTATTTTGCTTACGTTCTCAGTGGCTTGTTATTTTGGATCCCATTGCAGGAATATTTAATACGTGGGACCGGGATCCTCACAGATAATCGCCAATTGATCAAGCGTTCTCCTTTGGGACCGGAGATCTTTCTTTGGATCCCTTTCATTCAGTTTTTATTACATTGGGCGATTACTGCAGTCCCCATATTCCTATTTCTCGCTTGGGCGGGAAAGTTAGGAGCCGGCCTTCCTCTCGCATTTCTTTGCGTTTTCTGCACTGGGCTTTTCATAGCCTGTCTCCAGAGTTATTTAGCGAGAATTAATATTATTCTCCGGGATATTTCTCCTTTGGTCCGATTGATGACTCAGTTCCTATTTTGGGGGCTTCCTATCCTATACGAATCCAAAGGAATATTAGGAAAACTGAATTTGTTTAATCCTCTTTTCTTCCCTTTAGAGACATTCCGTTCTTTTCTTCTTTCGGGGTATGAGTCCAAAGCCACATTTGCCGACTTCTTTCCTTTCCTGATCTTATTCTTGGCGATCTTTTTCTTGAGCAGGGCCAAACTAAATCAAATCGTATTGGATCACCTTTGATTAAGATAGAGAATCTCTCCAAGACCTACCAGGGGTACAGCAAACCTCTCAATCGCTTGATTAGCGCCTTGAGCTTCGGTTATTTCGGACTGGATGTGAAATACAAGGCACTGGATGGGATCTCGTTTTCCGCTGAAAAAGGCGAAGTGATCGGCATTATAGGCAGGAATGGTGCCGGCAAGTCCACCTTACTCAAATTATTGACGGGGGTCTCCAAGCCAGATTCGGGCAAACTCGAGAAGAAGGGCACGGTCCGTTCCATCCTGGAACTCGGAGTAGGATTCAATCCGGAACTTTCGGGAGAAGAGAACCTGTATTATAACGGTCTAGTCTGGGGTTTGGACCCGCAGGAATTATTGGATTCTTCCGAAGAGATCTTCAAGTTTTCCGGTTTATCAGAATTTCGTAATACTCCTTTAAAGAATTATTCGTCGGGAATGACAATGAGGCTTGGCTTTGCTTTAGCGACTGCAAAGAGGCCCGATATTCTGATCGTGGACGAAGCCTTGGCCGTGGGGGATGCGAGTTTCCAGCAAAAAAGCTTAGGTAGGTTCCGTAAGTTTGCGGAGGACGGGACTCTGACCCTTATCGTGAGCCATGATCTCGAACTCTTAAAGTCCGTTTGCACCCGTTTGCTCGTATTGGAAAAAGGCAAACTCGTATTCGATGGGAACCCGATCGACGGTTTTCGAGAATACATGCAGATCATCGCCTCTTCTTCTCTGGAAGGAAATACAAAGATAGAGGATAGCAAGTCCTTGGTGGAAAACCTGCAGGTAGGAATTCTACATGCTGGGAAGCTAAATCCTCCCATTCTTCCTGTGGGAGCAGAAACGGAACTGACTGTCAAAGTGAGCTTTCGAGCTCCTATCACCGATCTGACCGTGGGCTTTCATATAGACGATCATAGAGGGATCCGAGTGTTCGGTACGAATACCTATCATATCGGCGGAAGACAAAAGGATATTTCTCTCGGAGAGAATGTTCAGGTGAGCTTTCGTTTTCCTCTCAATCTTTCTCCTGGAAAATATTCTCTAGGGATTGCGCTTCATTCCGGAGAGAGTCATGCAGAAGGTTCCTATCTTTGGAAGGATGGGATCCTGCAGTTCGAATTAGAAAGATTGGATCTTCCTAAATTTGAGGGGGCGGCTTGGATCCCGGTCCAAGTGGAGTCGAAAAAAGGCGATTTTCCTCTATAAATTCCTTCCCAGCCTCCTATTTGAAAGGATTCTGGTTTCCGTATGAGAGTTTGTGTAATTGGTAGCGGATACGTAGGTCTTGTGGCAGGAGCTTGCTTCGCCGAATTCGGGAACAACGTGATCTGCGTAGATAAGGACTCTAAGAAAATAGAGGATCTTAAAAACGGAATCATTCCTATTTACGAACCGGGCCTTTCCGAGCTGGTTCTTAGCAATCGAAAAGAGAATCGTCTGGAATTCAGTACTTCCACCCAAGAAGCGGTGGAGAGCTCCGAGATCATTTTTATCGCTGTAGGAACTCCTACATCCCAAGACGGTTCCGCGGATCTGACTGCAGTCTTCGCGGTCGCGGAAGCGATCGGTAAATCGATGAACGGTTACAAGGTGATCGTGGACAAGTCCACCGTTCCTGTAGGAACCGCGGCGAAAGTAAAAGAGATCATCTCCAAGAACACAAAGCACGAATTCGATGTGGTCTCTAATCCGGAATTCTTGAAGGAAGGCGCTGCGATCGACGACTTCATGAAACCGGAAAGAGTGGTGATCGGCGCTGATAGCGAGAGAGCGGGAGATCTGGTTGCGCAACTTTATTCCCCTTTCGTTTTGAACGGAAACCCGATCATCAAGATGAGCACTCTTTCCGCGGAGCTGACTAAATATGCGTGTAACGCATTCCTTGCCACTAAGATCTCTTTTGCAAATGAGGTCGCAAATCTTTGCGAGTCCGTAGGTGCAGACTACGAGGATGTTCGCAAAGGAATGGGAACAGATTCCAGGATCGGAAGACAGTTCCTATATGCAGGGATCGGTTACGGCGGCTCTTGCTTTCCTAAGGATGTGCGCGCTCTGATCCGTACTTCCGAGCAATATTCTACTCCGTTACGCATCATTCGCGAAGTGGAAACCGTAAACGAGGACCAAAAAGTCCGCCTCTTCGAGAAGATAGAGAAGTTTTACGGTAAAGGCGGAGTGAAGGGTAAAAAGATCGCGATTTGGGGCCTTGCTTTCAAACCCGGAACCGACGATATGAGAGAGGCTCCTTCCATTCCTCTATTATTAAAATTGCATGAAGAAGGCGCTCATCTCAAGGCGTTCGATCCGGTCGCTAAAGAAACTTCAGAATACTATTTCAAAGGAAAAGTGGAGTATGCGAAGGATGCGTACGAAGCACTTCAGGATGCGGATGCGCTTCTTCTTCTTACGGAATGGAGAGAGTTCAGAGAACCTGATTTCTCCCGTGTTAAGAAACTAATGAAGTCTCATGTGATCTTTGACGGTAGGAACCAATATCGTCCGGAGCAGATGAAGAAAGAAGGATTTAAATACTTCTCGATCGGTAAGCTACCGGTCTGATCCGAGAGATCTTAAAAGGTCTTGGATCTCTTTCTTTTCTTCTGGATTAGAAGTGAGTTCCAGGGCCTTCTTCAGATCGGATTCCGCCTCCGATCTTTTTCCCAAGGCCTTGTATGCCGATCCTCTAAAATAGTAAGCTGCCTGAGCGGAACCAGTTGGGAATTTGTCCAAATAGAGAGAAAAGGTCTTTATAGTCTTCTCCCAATTCTTTAGCTCGGAGAAGCTCACTCCTAGATTGAATAGAGCCTTGTGACGATTTTCCGGAGTCCTTGGGTCTTCGGAGGCAAAGGATCTATAAAAATACTCTGCCGCCTTTTGGTATTCCTTTGCCTCGAAATAATACTCTCCCAATTTCAAGAGGAGAAGATTATTTTCCGGGTCCTTGGAAACTTGAGCAAGTAGAGTACTCTCCTGGTCTCTCTTGGAGAAGGCAGACTTTAAGGTACGGACCACCATTCTTCTGTCGG